>JAFGGB010000058.1 GCA_016930775.1 Deltaproteobacteria bacterium | reverse complement strand
CTGTTGATGAGGGCCAATTGAAACTCGTACTCGAAATCAGACATGGCTCTCAAACCCCTGAGTATGGCCTGAGCCTCTATTTTGTTCACATAATCAACAATGAGTCCTGAATAGCTGTCCACTTCTATGCGTGGATTGTCTGCAACGACGGAACTGATCATGGTCACCCTTTCATCCACCGTGAACAGCGTTGCCTTTTTCGGATTGAATCCCACAAGAACGATTATTTTATCAAAAACCCTCAGGCCTCTGCGGATAATGTCCAAGTGCCCGTTCGTGATGGGATCAAACGAACCGGGATAGACTGCGATTTTAATCAATTCGTGCCTCCAGGAGAGCATTTGAAAAAAGACAAAACCGTATCGCCATAGGTCCGCCGGTTTGAAAGCACAAAGGATCCTCTTTCATTGCAGGACTCGTGGCGTGAATGCTCTACAATAAGAATTCCTCCCTCGGGCAAGAGCTGGTGACGGTCCAACAATTCTAATACTTGATCGGCTAATCCCCGGTTGTAGGGAGGATCGGCAAAAATCACCTCGTACTTCCGCAATTTGTCGGCAAGAATCTGCAGCCCCCTATCGGCCGGCGCTATAATGATCTCGCTCAACCTCTGAAAACCGCACCGCTCAAGGTTGGACTGTATGACAAGGGCATGGCGCCTATTTATTTCAATAAAATCGGCTGTCTTTGCTTCTCTGCTCAAGGCCTCTATGCCGATGTTGCCAGTCCCCGCAAAAATATCCAGAAACCGACATCCGGTCATCTCAGGAAGAATCTGGAACAGAGACTCCTTGATCCTGTCGGCCGTTATACGTATATCTTTACCCTTTGGCGCCGACAGAGTCCTTCCCCGTGCGGCGCCGCCCCGAATCTTCATGATGTCATTTCAAAAAATCGCGTATCAATATTTCGGCTATCTGAACGGCGTTGAGAGCGGCGCCTTTGCGCAGGTTATCGGATACGACCCACATATTAATTCCGTTTGTAATGGATTCGTCTTCGCGGATTCGACCGACAAAGGTATCATCTTTGCCGGCAGCATGGACAGCCAGAGGATAAAGACGTTTCTTCGGATCGTCCATAACCGTCACTCCGGGCGCCCTGGAGAGCAGATCCCGCACCTCGGCCGCAGTGATTTTCTTCTCTGTTTCGATATTTACCGACTCGGAATGAGCGAAGAAAACGGGAACCCTAACGGTCGTTGCCGTCACCTCTATGGAGGGATCTTCCATGATTTTCTTTGTCTCGTTTACCATTTTCATTTCTTCCTTTGTATACCCGTTCTCCAGGAATACGTCGATGTGAGGCAGGCAATTGAAAGCGATCTGATGGGGATACACCTTGACTTCTACAGGCTTTCCGCTCATAAGGGCTCGAACCTGGGATTCCAGTTCTTCCACCGCCTCCTTGCCCGTTCCCGAGACGGACTGATAGGTTGAAACAACTATTCGCTTAATTCGAGCTACATCATGGATCGGCTTCAGAGCAACAACCATCTGAATCGTTGAACAGTTTGGATTGGCAATGATGTAACGCTTCGTATACTGTCCTACGGCATGAGGATTCACCTCCGGCACCACAAGGGGAACATCGGGATCCATTCGAAATGCGCTTGTATTGTCAATGACTACGCATTTGGCCGTACCGGCCACAGGCGCGAACTTCTCACTAATGGAGCCGCCGGCCGAGAAGAGACCGATTTCGACTCCTTTGAAGGAATCTTCCGTCAGAACCTCAACTGGAATCGTCTTTCCCTTGTAGGTCAGTTCTTTTCCTATCGATCGTTCCGATGCCAGGAGCTTCAGTTCTTTCACCGGGAAGTTTCTTTCTTCCAGAGTGTTTACCATTTCTTTTCCCACGAGTCCCGTGGCGCCGACAACCGCAACAACATACTTCCTCATAGCGAGATCACTCCTCAAATATTATTGCTCGGTCCTGCATTGCACAGGCAGACAATGCCGCGCTGCATCATCATTTGAAAACCTTCTATCACGCTTCCGATCCTAGCGCATGCCTCTCCCGGAAGCCTCCTCCTGTTCCTCAATAGACCGCTTTCTGAAAGTCCTGACAATTGTCGATATCGGCCCGGAGACTGCATAGGACAGGGCCAGGACAAACAGAACAAGCTGCGGTTCCATAATAATAATAAGAAACAGGAGGACTGAAAGGACCAGCGTCATGAAGGGTTTTCTAGTAAAATAATTCAAGTCTTTGAAACTGTAATACTTGACACTGCTGATCATCAGAAAGGCTAACAAGATCATAACGGCGAGCATGGCTGGATGGTTAAATTGGCCTCCATTTTCCAGATAGCCGTATATAAGGACCGATGTGGCCACAACGGCGGCTGCGGCCGGTATGGGCAAACCGTTGAATACCTTGCTGTCAATTACCCCGATCTGCACATTAAACCTGGCAAGCCTGAGGACTCCGCATACAGCGTACAGAAAGGCTGCAACCCATCCATATCGTCCGAAAGTGTTTAACGACCACGTATAGGCAAGCAAAGCTGGTGCGATTCCGAAAGCCACGGCATCGGAGAGTGAATCGTACTCAACGCCGAAGCGGCTTGTTGTATTTGTAAAACGTGCGATCTTCCCGTCAAGCCCGTCAAGAATCCCTGCTATGAGAATGGCTGCCGCAGCTTTGAAAAATTGCTCTTTGAAGGATGCAATAATAGACAGAAAGCCGCAGAACAAACTTGCTGTCGTTATGAGATTGGGAAGCAGATAGATTCCCTTCCTCATGCTTCTGGGCCTGCGTTTGAATCTTCGCTCTGTCATGGCATTCGTCCTATCTCTGATTCCCCTGCCCTGACCGTATCGCCTATCCGGGCAGTCACCTCAATCCCACGGGGAATATAGACGTCCAGTCGCGACCCGAATTTGATTAAACCGAATCGCTCCCCCCGGTTCACAGACATTCCTTCACGAACCCAACAGACTATCCGCCGTGCGATGAGGCCCGCTATCTGTATCACCAGGAGAGATTTACCGTTCGCCATTCTTATGAGCACCGCGTTCCTCTCGTTCTGCAATGATGCCTTGTCGAGGTTAGCTGAAACGAAAGCTCCAGGATAATAACGGATTGCATCTATGACGCCTTGCATAGGCATGCGATTTACATGAACATTGAATACATTCATGAAGATGCTGACTTTCGTCGTCTCTTCCATCATAAGATCGCCCGGCGGAACGGTTTCAACGGCGATAATTCTGCCGTCTGCAGGCGACACAATTGCCTTAATGTCCGAGGGGGGATAACGCTCCGGATTTCTGAAAAACCAGAGCACAAAAATACCAAGGAGAATACACAGCAAGGAAAACAAACGAAGATTCCACCAATAAGCTGCGCAAGCGACGAGCACAAGAGGTGCGACGAAGAAGAGACTGTCAAGGATTATAGGGCTCTGCTGGTATCTCATGGAGGCATTACCTTGTCTCTATGATCGCACCGGTACGTGTAAATATATCATAGAACCGCTCCTAGCCCAGCAGTACATTTTTTTCGAAAATTCTTCTTTTGCAACTCCCCCTCGGGAGACAGATGCATTGTACCGATAGTCTCGGCGAGCATCTCCTCAAAGCGGGCTGCTCTTCCATATAACGCCTGAGTTCATCGTCATGGTCTATATGGCGTGCGATGGGGAGAATGTCGCTTTCCTCCGTGGATGGATTGCCCAGGCAGCCTTATTTCTTTCCCGTTACGACCCCGGCACACTCTGTCGGCATTCCGCCCGCACGGCATAGGAAGAGCGGAAATACCGGGGGGTTACCGCTTCGGGACCGACGATAGCACCATTATAATATTTTTGCAATCCAATAACAGCAGCAGCCGAAGCCCGCGCCTGGTGAAATCGGACATCTGCGATCATTCCTTCCTCACCCAGGATGAAGTTTATACGTTCACGATATTTTTCGGCGCCGTCGCCGACAAACAGCAACCTGCCCGAGAGCGACTGTAGAAATGTTTCTGCGTCAACAATAGCATCTTCCATCACTTTGACGGGCAATTTTCCAGGGCGCCCTTCATAAAGGGCGGCGTAGACCTCATTTTTTCTGGCATCAACCAGAGAACAGATTGCGCCTGCAGTCCCGGCCAGATTCATGGCAAGGACATCCAGGGTGGATACGCCAACCGCCGGTTTCTTCGTCGTCATGGCAAAACCCTTTACCGTTGCGGCGCCTATCCTGAGACCGGTAAACGAACCAGGTCCCGCGGTATAACAGAAGAGCTCAATCGCCGAAAGGTCCAATCTCCCGTGTCGGAGCACTTCATCCACCGCATCGAGAATACACTCCCCCTGTCGTTTTCCAGAATCGATAAAAACTTCGGCACGTATTTCCTGATCTTCCAGAAGCGCCGCACTTGCGGACCTGAGGGCCGTATCGATTGCAAGAATCAACATGGTCAATTACCCCAGATTGTCAGAAGATCGTTCCCGAAAATAAAAACCATCAAGAGAATCAGAATGAAGAAACCAACTTGCTGAGCCCGCTCGCGCCACCGTATATTGATTTCCCTGCCGGTGACAAGCTCGATGAAATAAAAGAGGAGATGTCCTCCGTCAAGTACGGGAATGGGAAAAAGATTGAGAATAGCAAGGTTAACGCTCAAGACGGCCATAAAAAAGAAAAAGGGCGCCAATCCCTGCTGTGCAACCTCGCCGGATAGTTTTGCGATTACTATTGGTCCGCCGATTGTGCGGGGTGAAACGATGCCCTGAACCATCTTTACAACACTGAGCACCGTCAGTTTCGCAATTGTCCAGGCCTGAGCCGCCCCGAGACTTGCTGCCTTCCATGGATCATAGGTCTTTGTAATCGTATCAGATGACGCAGAAATGCCGATTCTGTATACGGTTACTTCCTCGCCGAAAATGTTGTGGTCCACGACGGGACGCGGCATAACGTCGAATTCGACTATTGTCGATCCGCGTTCTACTTGAACTCTCAGGGGTTTTCCGCCGCTCTCCGTTATGCTCTTCGCCATCTCAACCCATTCGCTCGTTGACCTGCCGTCAATAGCGGTAATACGGTCGCCCTCTCGAAGGCCTGCAGATGCCGCAGCTGATCCTTCCTGAACGGAACCGACTTTTGATGTCAGCACCGGAACGCCTGCGCCATAGATGACACTGAAAACAATAATGGCGAAGAAGAAATTTGAAAGGGGACCGGCAGCTACGATTGCGATCTTTTTCCAGATGGATTGCCGGTGGAATGACCTCGATTCGTCCTCGGGATTAACATCGTCGTCATCACTTTCCCCGAGCATTTTCACGTATCCTCCCAGCGGTACGAGAGAAATCATATATTCTGTCTCTCCTAACTTCCTGGAGAGAAGCCTGGGACCGAAACCAAGGGAAAATTTGAGAATTCCCACTCCCGAATACTTAGCTGCCAGGAAATGTCCCAGCTCGTGAACAAAAACGAGAATGCCCAGAAGAATTATAACGGAAGTTATGCTGCTTATAGCCATATTACCCAATTACCTACCCATTTTCATTGTGACGATCTGTTTTCGCGCCTCCGTGCGAGCCTGCCCATCGACCTCCATAATATGGCTGATCGATAGGGGTTCTACGATATTATGACACGCCATTGACGCTTCGACAACTCGGGAGATATCACGGAACCCGATTTCTCCGGAAAGAAAGGCTTCGACGGCAACCTCATTCGCTCCGTTGAGCGCGGCCGGAAGCGTTCCGCCTGCACGTCCAGCTTCGTAAGCCAGCGCAAGACAGCGAAACCTCTCCATGTCCGGCTGCAGGAACGTTAGGGGCGCCAGATGTTCCATATTCAGGAAGGGATGCACGGCAGGGACTCGCTCCGGATGACCCAGTGCATAGGATATTGGTCCGCGCATATCGGGAACTCCCATCTGAGCAATGATTGATCCGTCGACATATTCAACCATGGAGTGAATGACGCTCTGCGGATGGATCCGGACATCGATTCTGTCAACATCCGTATCGAAGAGCCACCGCGCTTCGATAACCTCAAGCCCTTTGTTCATGAGAGTTGCGGAGTCGATGGTAATTTTTCTGCCCATAGACCAGGTCGGGTGTTTCAGAGCCTCGCCGGGAGTAACCTTTTCGAGATCTTCAGCGGACCAGCCGAAAAAAGGCCCTCCCGATGCCGTGAGAATTATTCTCCGCACATCGACCGTGCGGTGTCCCTCTAGGCACTGATAAATGGCGCTATGTTCGCTGTCCACCGGAATGATTCTGACTCCCCTGTTCTCGGCGGCTTCCATAACTAGGGCGCCCCCGGTCACCAGCGTTTCCTTGTTCGCCAGGGCAATATTTTTACGGGCGTTAATTGCTTCCATTGTTGGAATAAGCCCTGCAGCGCCAACCATCGCGGCAACGACTATTTCAACTCCCGCTGCCGTGGCGACCTCTCTGTATCCCTCGCTTCCCCAGAATACAGACGGTTTAAACCGACCTTCCAGCAAATCCTTGAGATTATCCGCCGAGTCGCTGTCGACGACTGAAACAAGACGGGGCCTGAAACGATCGATCTGTTCGGCCAAGAGACGGACGTTTCGTCCCGCGGCAAGACCTTCCGTGCGAAAACGCGCTGGGTTTTTCTCGACTACATCCAGAGTGTTTACGCCTATGGAACCGGTCGAACCCAGGATAGCAATCCTTTTCATCGCACCACCAATTCGACGTAAAGATACACGAAGGGGATAATGAAGAGCAAAGAATCAAGGCGGTCCATCAAACCCCCATGGCCGGGGAGGATAAAACCCGAGTCCTTGACCTTGGAGAGACGCTTTATTGACGACTCGCAGAGGTCGCCGAGTTGCCCCATCACATTTGCCAGGAACCCCATAAAGATTGCTTGAATCGGAGGAATCTCCCTGAGAAAAAGCATTGTGAAAGCTACCGATGCTGCCACGGCGCCCGCCATCGAACCTAGCGCCCCTTCCTGAGTCTTCCCCGCACTGATCTCAGGAACGAGTTTCCGTTTACCCCAGGTTCGGCCGATGTAAAAGCCCGCCACGTCGCCGGCGAAAGTAATTATTATCACATAGAATACCCACATAACTCCCTGATCGTAACGTCTAAGGAGGAGGAGAAAGGCAAGAAAGAATGGAATATAGATTATGCCGAAGACGGCGGTAAAAAAACGCTGCAGATCGTCCTGCGCCTTGCGCAGCCTCTGCATGAAGAGGATGAAGAGCGCCATGACCGTAAATACCAGGACCGCCGTCATAAGGGGAAGTCCTCCAAGAGCGGCTGCAAAAGTAATGATCGGCGCCGCCAGCAAAGCCTCAATGAGCGCCGGACGAGTTTCGCCGGGAAGCAGCATGGCATGATATTCATAGAGACCGATCAGAGAGATCAGCGCCACGACGGCCGAAAGAACGGTCAGAGATCCGAAAGTTATGAGAACAACGAGCAATGGCAGTGCTATAATTGCCGTGATCCAGCGTTTTGCATGTGGACTCGTCATATCATTTCTCCGTGAGCTGATCGCTCGTAAGACCAAATCGCCGTTCCCGGCACTGATAATCCCGAATAGCATCCAAAAGATTTTCCCGCGTGAAGTCAGGCCACAGGACAGGTGTAAAATAGAGTTCCGCGTATGCCGATTGCCAGAGGAGAAAATTACTCAGCCGGTACTCGCCGCTTGTCCGTATCAGGAGGTCAGGGTCAGGCATGTTTTTTGTGTACAAGTGATTGCTAAAGGTTTCCTTCGTTATATCTTCGGAACAAAGGGTTCCGGCCGTCACGGCATCGATGATCGATCGCACTGTTTCGACGATCTCGTCACGAGAACCATAACTGAGAGCAAGAGTAAGAACCATGGAACGGCCCTGTTCGGTCTCGCGCATTGTTTCGGCTAGCCTGTGCCTCACGCCGCAGGAAAGGGCATCTATGTCTCCTATGGTTGCAAGGCGTATGCCTTTTTCCTTTAAGTCTTCAACTTCAGCAGAAAGGTAATCCTCCAAAAGAGCCATAAGGGCTTCCACTTCATCGGCCGGCCTGTTCCAATTTTCTACAGAAAAAGCGAAGAGCGTAAGGTATTGGATGCCCAGTTCCCGACACGTTCGTACAGCCGATCTAACTGCCTGAGCGCCCCGTTTGTGGCCCACGACGCGTCTCAAGGCATTCTTGCTTGCCCATCGTCCGTTGCCGTCCATGATAATTGCTACATGGCGAGGCAAATTAGTTTGATCGATTCCTTCCATAAACCCGTTCCACACATTTGAAGGTGACGAGACTATCATAGGGAAGATCCATTATCAAGAAGAGGGGGCTGCCATCGACGGATAATGAAAAAGGAGCCTTGCGGCTCCCTTTTCCTACCGTTTTTTCGTTCGAGGAATGTCTCTAGATCTGCATAATCTCGACTTCCTTCGATGCAAGAATATCATCTGTCTTTTTAATCCAATCATCGGTAATCTTTTGAACTTCTTTTTCATGCTTAAAGAGTTCGTCCTCCGATATAATCGAATCTGCTTTGAGTTTTTTTAAATCGTTATTGGCGTCTCGTCGGGTGTTTCGGAGTTTGATTTTACATTCCTCGGCTATTTTCCGCACGACCTTGACCAGTTCCTTCCGGCGCTCTTCCGTCAGTGGCGGTATATTGATTCGGACAACCTTTCCGTCGTTCGTCGGCGTCAGCCCGAGCTCTGATCGCTGGATGGCTTTTTCGATAGCGCCGATGGCAGTTTTATCCCAGGGAGAAATAATAATCATCTGGGGTTCCGGGATGGAGAGCGCAGCAACCTGATTCAGCGGCGTCGGCGAACCGTAGTAATCAATCTTAATGCCGTCAAGGAGAAGAAGTGAAGCGCGTCCCGTTCTGATTTTTGAGAAGGACTTTTCGAGGGCTATCGTATGCCGATCCATCGACTCCCTTAATTCTTCAAATACTTTCGCTGTCATGACCAACTCCTACACGCGTTCCTATCGGTTTTCCGAGGATAACGCCTTTAATGTTGCCCCGCCTTTCCAGATTGAATACGACAATAGGCATCCTGTTCTCACGACACAGCGATATGGCAGTGGCATCCATGACCCTGAGATTTCGCGAGAGAATATCCGTGTAATTGATTTCTCTGAAAAGACATGCATCGGAATGATGCACTGGATCCTTGTCGTAAATTCCATCCACTTTCGTAGCCTTGAGAATTACTTCGGCCTGGATCTCCATGGCCCTGAGAGAGGCCGCCGTATCGGTCGTAAAATAGGGATTCCCCGTTCCGCCGGCGAAAATAACGATTCTTCCCTTTTCGAGATGCCGAACCGCCCTCCGCTTGATGAAGGGTTCGGCTATAGCCCGCATCTCAATGGCGGTTTGAACCCGAGTCTCCACACCCTCCTTCTCCAGCGCATTCTGCAGAGCAAGACTGTTCATCACCGTGGCAAGCATACCCATATAGTCCCCTGAGGCGCGGTCAATTCCCCGTGTGCTCACCTCTACACCTCGGAAGATATTTCCCCCTCCAATGACTATGCCAATTTCAACTCCCATGTCTCTGATTTCTCTGATCTCTACAGCGATTGCCTTGATGACGTTGATATCGATTCCAAATACATTCCTGCCCAGGAGCGCCTCACCGCTGAGCTTCAAAAGTATTCTTTTATAGATCGGTTTCTCCATCGAAGCGGCCGCCAGTCAAGACCGGGCGTCCATACCCTCCAAAACCTTAGATTTCTTCACCGAGCAGGAAACGCACGAACCGCCTGACGATCATGTTTTCGCCTGTCGTGGCGATCATGTTTTTTACCAGATCTTCAATTGTCAGCGCCGGATCTTTAACAAATTTCTGTTTCATCAGGCAAACATCTTCATAAAATTTATTGAGTTTGCCCTCACTGATCTTATCGATAATTTTCTCGGGCTTGCCCTCGGCCAGAAGCTGGCTTTTATAGATCTCTTTTTCTCGTTCGATTACATCGCCGGGTATATCCTCGGGCTTCAAATAGCGGGGGTTCATGGCCGCTATGTGCATGGCTATGTCCTTCGTCATCGTTTTAAAAGCGTCGGTTTTTGCCACGAAGTCCGTCTCGCAGTTGACTTCCACAAGTACGCCTATCTTTCCCTGCATATGGATGTAAGCAGTGACGGAACCATCCTTCGCCGTCCTCGACGACCTCTTGGTTGCCGCTGCCAGACCCTTTTTCCTGAGATATTCCTCGGCCTTCTCAAAATCACCCTTAGCTGCTGTCAGCGCTTCTTTACAATCCATCATGCCGGCGTTTGTCTTGTCCCGCAATGCCTTGACATCAGATGCTGAAATCGTCACGTTAACTTCTCCTTCTCTTATTCCTTGGAAATATTCTCTCGTTCACTATCGTCGTTCAGTTCCTTCGTCTCAATGCTTTCGGGAACATCATTTTCGACGTCAGGTCCTTCCCCGGTTTCTTTATCGCTTTCCGCCTGGATTTTCTCTTCAAAGCGTTGTTTTCCTTCAACGACGGCATCGGCTATTCTCGAAGAGAACAACTTGATCGCCCTGATAGCGTCGTCATTGCCGGGAATTATGAAATCTATTACATCGGGATCGCAATTAGTATCGACGATGGATACTATGGGGATGCCCAGCTTCCTGGCCTCCTGTACGGCAATATTCTCCCTTTTCGGGTCAACGACGAAGAGTCCTCCGGGAAGACCCTTCATGTTCCGTATTCCGCCGAGGACCTTCTGAAGTTTCTCGCGATCTTTCTGAAGACCCAGTATCTCTTTCTTGGGAAAGGCATTGATGCTGTCATCGGCAAACATTGCATCAAGTGTATTGAGCCGATCTATGCTTTTCTTTATGGTGGTAAAGTTGGTAAGCATGCCTCCAAGCCATCGGTTATTCACGAAGGGCATGCCGCATCGATCAGACTCCATCTTGATCGACTCCTGGGCCTGTTTCTTGGTTCCGACGAAAAGCACTTCTTTGCCGGCGGCCACAGTGTTGACAATAAAATCGTATGCGCGATCGAAAAAACCCACGGTCTGCTGGAGATCGACGATATAAATGCCGTTCCTCGCTCCGAAGATGTAGGGTTTCATCTTCGGATTCCAGCGGTTGGTCTGGTGGCCGAAATGCACACCGGACTCCAGCAAAAGCTTCATAGTAATTCGTGCCATGTAGGACTCCTTTTTCTTGTTTATTCCTCCACTCCTGTCAATCCGGCCCGGAACTCCGGTCAGCGGAGCAACGCCGCGCCTGTCAAGGAGTGTGCGGCATAGGGCGCCAAACGGTTATATCCGTCGACAAACCCCTGAAGTCGTGGCAGATACCACAGGCCCATATTTTTAGCAAGGGAAAATCACGTATGATAGTGAGCGTTCAGCGTCACGTAATCGTGGGTAAGATCCGACGTGTAAAGGCGAAATGCCGATCGCCCCCTGCCGAGAGCAATGGTGACGTCGATCTCGGGTCTTTTCATGATTTCGATGATTTCATCCTGGCGTTCCGTACGGCCTTGACCCTTCGAAAAGAGAAGGTGACCGCCGATAAATAGCTCAACCCTGCCGGGATCGAGAGCGACGCCTCCCGCTCCCACTGCTGAAATGATGCGGCCCCAGTTAGGGTCGCCCCCGTAGAAGGCAGTCTTTACAAGGTTGGAGTTCGCAACGAAATAAGCTATGTGTCGAGCCTCTTCGACCGATGCCGCTTTTTCCACGCGAATCGTCACAACCTTCGTAGCCCCCTCTCCGTCACGGACGATTGCAACGGCAAGCGATTCCATGAGGCTTGCCAAGGCTTCTCTGAAGTGGTTGATGGAAGGCGATGATTCTTTCAGCAAGCGATTCCCCGCAGCGCCTCCGGCAAGCATGATTGCCGTGTCGTTGGTGCTCATGCAGCCATCGACCGAAACGGCATTGAAACTCTGTCCTACGGCCTCGCGCAGAAGCCTGTCCAGACAGGCGGCCTCGACGGCTGCATCGGTGAAGACAAAGGCCAACATGGTGGCCATATGTGGTTCAATCATGCCCGCTCCCTTGGCGATGCCGCAGAGGACAACCGAACTTTCATCGATCATGCATCGTCTCGATGCTATCTTCGGGAACCGATCGGTCGTCATAATTCCTTCCTGGGCTTCTGCAATGCCGTCGACCCGGAGAGCCGAAAGGAGAGAGGGCATTGCCTGTTCGATGGAAGCCACGGGAAGACGATGACCGATGACTCCGGTAGACGCAAGAAGTATCAAATTGTCTTCGATATTCATATGACCGGCAAGAGTCCGCGATATTCTGAGGGCATCATGCTCGCCTTCGTCACCCGTAGCGGCATTGGCGCACCCGCTATTCACGAGAATCGCCTGGGCTCTTCCGCTGGCGATTCGCTCCCGATCAATGACAACCGGCGCCGCCGGAAACAGATTGGTCGTAAAGACTCCGGCTGCAACGGCGGGCGCCTGTGCAACGATAAGAGACAGATCCCGTTTTCCCGCTCCTTTAACGCCAGTGGCGACAGCGGCAGCCGAAAAGCCCGGCACTGAATATTCTTCCCTATCAACCGTCATGTTTTCTCTCCAGATAGGCGCTACGCACCGCAGCATTTTTTGTACTTTTTACCGCTCCCGCAGGGACATGGGTCGTTTCGCCCGATTTTTTCTCCTTCGCGACGGATGGTTTTGCGTTGCACCATGTTTTCGCCCCGACTCATAACATATTCCTGCTCCCTCTTCCGCTCCATCTCCTGCACGTCTTCCTCGCGCTGGATCTGGACGAGACAAAGCTTCATGAGACCGTCTTCTTTGATACGCCAGACCATGTCCATGAACATCTCGTACCCTTCCCGCTGGTACTCCCTGATGGGGTCTTTCTGGCCGTAGCCGCGAAGACCGATGCCCTCTTTGAGATGATCCATAGCGAGGAGATGATCCTTCCAGTGGTTGTCGATGGACTGGAGCATTATCATTTTCATGATATATGCCATTGTCTCGGCGCCGAAGGACCGTTCCTTCTCCCGAAGAAGTTCCTTGACTCGACGGGTCAACGTCTCGCTAACGTCTTGCCGGTCCGTCAGTAAATACTGGTCGAAAGCCCCTTTAAGGGAAAATTTCCGAAAGAGGATCTCCTCAAACCCCTTGAGATTCCATTCTTCCGGATCTTCTTTTTCAGGCAGGTATTCCGTCACGAGGTCCTCAACGACCTCTTCGGCCATATTCTCCAGCATTGGCCAGAGATCCCGTTCCCCAAGCACCTCTCTGCGCTGCCGGTAAATAACTTCCCTCTGTTTATTCATTACATCATCGAATTCCAGGAGATGCTTGCGGATCTCGAAGTTCTGAGCCTCCACCCGTTTTTGCGCGTTTTCTATTGCCTTGGTGACAAGGGTATGCTCTATGGGTTCCCCTTCTTCGAGGCCGATCCGATCCATGATGGCCGATATTCTCTCTCCTCCGAAAATCCTCAGGAGATCGTCCTCCAGCGACAGGAAAAACCTCGACGATCCCATATCGCCCTGGCGGCCCGACCGACCCCTCAACTGGTTGTCGATCCGGCGGCTTTCATGACGTTCTGTTCCAAGAATATGGAGTCCTCCCAATTCTGCTATTCCAGGTCCGAGCTTTATGTCTGTTCCCCGCCCTGCCATGTTCGTGGAAATTGTCACCGCCCTGTGCTGCCCGGCCTGTGCTACGATCTCGGCCTCACGCTCGTGATTTTTTGCATTAAGTACGTTGTGTTTAACGCCGATTTTTGAAAGACGCTTGCTAAGTTGTTCCGATTTCTCTACGGAGATCGTACCGACAAGCACCGGCCTCCCCACCTCATTTAGCTCCTTTATTTCACTGATGATGGCGTCGAACTTTTCTCGCTCGGTTTTGTAGATTACATCAGGACAGTCCTCGCGGATCATCGGCATGTTAGTGGGAATGACGACGACGTCAAGATTATAGATCTTTTTAAATTCAGGGGCTTCCGTGTCGGCCGTCCCCGTCATGCCGGCCAGCTTGTCGTACATTCTGAAAAAATTCTGGAATGTTATAGAGGCGAGGGTCTGGTTCTCCCTCTCTATCTTCACACGTTCTTTCGCCTCGAGAGCCTGGTGCAGACCGTCGCTGTAACGCCGTCCCGGCATTATCCTGCCGGTGAACTCGTCTACAATTATTACCTGGCCATCCTTTACAATGTAATCGACATCGAGCTTGAAAAGAGTATGGGCCTTTAAGGCCTGGTTAATATGATGGAGTATCTCCATATTTTTCGGCTCGTATAGATTGTCGATTTTAAGATATCGTTCCGCGTTAGCCACGCCCAGTTCCGTGAGAACGACCGTTCTGCTCTTTTCTTCGATGGTGTAATCCTGCGACTGGCGGAGCCGGGGTATGATTTGATTGATCCTGTAATACTTATCGGTGGACTCCTCGGATGGGCCGGATATAATCAGTGGCGTTCTGGCCTCGTCAACAAGAATGCTGTCCACTTCGTCGACGATGCCGTAATAGAAATCCCGCTGCACATAATCATTGAGCTCGAATTTCATGTTATCCCGAAGGTAATCGAAACCGAATTCGTTGTTTGTGCCGTAGGTTATGTGACAGTTATAGGCCTGCTTCCTCTCTTCATCGGTCATGCCGTGAATGATGACGCCGACTGAAAGCCCAAGAAACCGGTAAATGGGACCCATCCATTGAGCGTCGCGTCCTGCCAGGTAATCGTTAACCGTAACAATATGGGCGCCCCGACCTACGAGAGCATTGAGATAGACCGGCATTGTGGCGGCCAGCGTCTTGCCTTCTCCTGTCTTCATCTCGGCGATTTTTCCTTCATGGAGCACGATTCCGCCGATTATCTGTACATCAAAAGGCCGCATGCCAACTGTTCTTTTTGCAGCTTCCCGGACAACTGCAAAACTTTCCGGAAGAATATCCTCGATTGTCGCTCCCTGATCAAGTCGTTCCCTGAAAAAAGCTGTCTTGCCTCTCAGGGCTTCATCGCTCAGCCGGGAGATTTCTCCTTCCAAACTATTTATCATATCGAGAGTCTGGCCGAGCCGCTTCAACTCCCGGTCATTCTTGCTGCCGATAATCTTTGTAATGAGATAATTGAACATTCTTGCCTCATAAAAAACCCGGCAAACAGAATTACCGGGCGATTTCATTAATATGAAAAGCGTCTGGGACGGCGCGCCATCCTTTAGAAGAGATACCTCCGGGGATTCACATAGACGCCGTCGCACCGGACCCCATAGTGGAGGTGGGGTCCGGTGCTTCGACCTGAATTGCCTACGTAACCGATAACATCTCCCCGCTTGACCCGTTGATTGCGCTTCACTGCGGTCTTCATGAGATGTCCGTAATAGGTGTCCACATTATTGCCATGACTGATCAGGATCATCATACCCATACCCGTTTCGTCTTCGATACGGGTCACGATCCCGTCTGCCGGCGCCACTATTTCCCTGCCTAGTTTTGTCGCAATGTCCATGCCCCTGTGCAACTCTCTCTTGCCGGTGAAAGGAGAAATACGATAGCCGAATTCCGATGTGACCCATCCCATGACAGGCCAGATAGACGGTGTTGACGCGAGGATGGAGCGTTGCTTCTTGAGAAACTCCAGCAGTTCCTTGAAACTGGTCTCCTGCATGCTCGCTTCGTCAAGGAGCTGATCCATGTTCTTGCGGACCTTCTCGATCAGAGCCGACTCCATCTGAGCTATAATGGCGCCGCCGCTCTCCTCAGGCATCGATCCGCCGACTCCGAGAATCTGTGCGTCATCACGGTTGTAGTCCAGATTCGTCATGAGCCTGATTTTTCTATCGAATTGTTTCAGGTCTATCATTTTCCTCTCGAATTCGTGGACCTTGGCCGACAAAAGATCTATCTGGTCTTTTTGAAGTCGCGCTGCTTGCTGCAACCTTTCGAACTCCGCAGCCTTGCCCTGCATGAGAAAATGCTCGTAGGCAAAATAAAGGACGAATAGCAGTCCGAAAGCGGCTATGAGCGAAAATGTTTTTATTACTGAAGACGATAAGGTAAGCTTGCGTGTAGTGCCGGGTTTCTGGGGGATAATGAGAACGGTATAGTTATTCCTCTTCATCAAGCTCCCTGCCAGACAAACGTTAACTCGGGATTCCAAAGTAAACTGAACTTACCACACTTGACTTCAGTGTCAAGTAAAGATTCATCAAATCTGCCGATCTTTTCCCTGCGATCATTTTTTTATCGTCATGAGAGGATCGCCGATTTCAACCTCATCACCGGGCGCCGCTTTGATTTCGCCAATTTTCCCGCTTGTCGCCGCCAGGATGTTTTGTCAGCATCTTCATCGCTTCGAAAACAGCGATGACCTGACCGGCCGCCACATCATCGCCTTCAGCCACGGGCAGCTCGTTGACCACGCCTTCGATTGCGGCGTATATATCATATCGTCGTTTTTCGCCAGGGCTTCTACGTCCTGGCCGTCAAAACCTGTTTTCGCCGCTAAGCTTTGCCTTTCTGATCAATTTCCGTGATGAAGGGCTCGGGACAATGGTCCACAATAAGATATGCTAAAACGTCTCCCTTTTGTGTTTCTCTGACGACCGTGTGATGCTTGCCGTTGGCGTCGGTGAATTCGAAATCTTTTCCGAAGCCGTTGCCTCAACGGATGGAATCCTAATGATACCGTCAATGACAGTCAATCGAAAAAAACGCGAAGTCGATTCTACTGCTCAATATATTCTCCTGGCGCCGTGGCGTTTCCCCAGCACCTCCAGCGTATCGTTAATAATGACAAAAGCGTGTGGATCCAAATCGTAGATGAGATCCTTCACTCTTCCCAGTTCCGTCATGGTTACGATGCTCATGATAACCTCTTTCGGCCTGTCCGTATACGCTCCGCGGCCCTCCAGGAAGGTAACCCCGCGATTCAATTCTTCAAGAATCCTGTCGGCTATGCGCTTAGATTCTTCGGATATGATGAGAATCTGCTTGCGCTGATTGAATCCGCTGATCACGGCATCGATGACTCGGCTCGCCGTGAATACATAAATCAGACTGTAGAGCGCCGTTTCAAGGGAAAAGATCAGCGCCCCGGCAAAGAGCACCAGCCCATTGAATGCCAGGTAGGTCCAGCCCATGCGGATTTCCCATTTCTTATTAAAAAATATTGCCAGGATGTCCACGCCTCCGGTGGAACCGGCCGATCTGAGAACGATGCCCATGCCGATACCGCTGATAATTCCCGCCAGGATAGCGCTCAA
This sequence comes from Deltaproteobacteria bacterium, assembly GCA_016930775.1. Classification (GTDB taxonomy): domain Bacteria; phylum Desulfobacterota; class Syntrophia; order Syntrophales; family UBA2210; genus JAFGGB01. The sequence goes on along the minus strand of JAFGGB010000058.1, from coordinate 922 downwards.
CAGGAGGTCGTCCACGGCTATTGGCGGCGGTTTTAGAAATCTGGCGGACATCGAAAAGACAAGTATTCCGAAAGCCGTATAATACATGAAACGATGACCTACCTTGAACCAGCCGAGAGCCACAAGAGGTATGTTAATAATGGCGTAGAGCAGTCCTACGCCGATGGATGGAACGAGGTAATGTATGGCGAGACTGACGCCCAGCACTCCTGCCGAGAGGAATTGCTTCGGTATTACTATTGCATTGACGCCCCACGCAAGGATCAGGCTGCCTGTTGTAATAAGAATCACGTTCGTCGCCATCGACGCCGGGCTTTCACGATTAGTCGGAACGAATCTGCCGTTGTCTGCTTTATCACTCATACATGAAGACTCCTATTGTATTGAAATAATGGGCCTGCCGGGCGTTCTGAAAAACGAGGCGCTGACGGACGGTTGGTTCAGTCTCTTCCCGGCAGAGCTCCGGGGCGTTCAGCGGGGATCGCGTTATTGAGGATACCCCGTAATCTGCCTGATGCGTTTATATAAAGGTCTGAGATGGCGGTACATTTTTTTATATACATCCCTGTATAGTTCGTCATAAATTTTATGGTTAGCGGAATTAGGTTCGAAAACCTCCCCTATATGAGTCATGGCGGCGATAGCTTCCTCGAAACCTACGTGAAGTCCCAGTCCCACGGCTGCGTTGATGGCAGCGCCGAGCCCCGATGTCTCGTAGATCCGCGCCTTCGCCGTGGGCAATCCAAAGATATCTGCGGTCATCTGCATGACCGTCCGGCTTTGAGAACCTCCTCCCGAAACTCTGAGATTGGTTATGGTCACGCCGGTTTTTCGCTCGATTCGATCCTTGCCTTCCCTCAGAGCGTAACCGATACCCTCCAGCATAGACCTATAGAGGTGCGCCCGGGTATGAACGTCGCCG
>JAFGGB010000057.1 GCA_016930775.1 Deltaproteobacteria bacterium | reverse complement strand
GAGCCCAGGCTGGACGACGCAAAGACCGTCCGCGACATCGTCGAACAGGGGGTCCAGGAGACGGTCGATCTGATGAACGAGTTCAACGCAATTAACGAGAAATTCTCGGAGCCGATGTCCGACGACGAGATGGAGAAACTCCTGGACCGGCAGGCAAAGGTGCAGGAGAAGCTGGATGCCCAGGACGCCTGGGACCTCGACTCCCGCCTTGAGATGGCGATGGATGCGCTCCGCTGCCCGCCCGGCGATACCCCGGTGAAAGTCCTTTCCGGCGGCGAGCGCAGGCGGGTCGCACTCTGCCGCCTTCTTTTGCAGAACCCCGACATCCTGCTCCTCGACGAGCCGACGAACCACCTCGACGCCGAGTCGGTCGCGTGGCTGGAGCACCATCTCCAGCGATACGCGGGCACCGTCATCGCCGTCACCCATGACCGCTACTTCCTCGACAACGTGGCGGGCTGGATTCTGGAACTGGATCGGGGGGAGGGGATTCCCTGGAAGGGTAACTACTCTTCGTGGCTCGAACAGAAGCAGAACCGCCTCCAGAAGGAGGAAAAAACGGAAAGCGAGCGGCAGAAGACCCTTCAGCGGGAACTGGAGTGGATCAGGATGTCCCCCAAGGGCCGCCACGCCAAATCCAAGGCCCGCATCAGCTCCTACGAAGACCTGCTCTCCCAGGAGATGGACGCCCGCGCGAAGGAGTTGGAGATCTACATCCCGCCCGGTCCCCGCCTCGGCAAGCTCGTCATCGAGGCCGAGGGGGTCGGCAAGGGCTACGGCGACCGTCTCCTTGTGGAGAACATGACCTTCAGCCTTCCGCCCGGCGGGATCGTAGGGATCATCGGCCCGAACGGCGCAGGGAAGACAACCCTCTTCCGGATGATCACCGGCCAGGAGCCGCCCGATTCCGGAATGATCCGGATCGGAGACACGGTGAAGCTCGCCTACGTGGACCAGAGCCGCGACGTACTCGATCCCAATAAAACCATCTGGGAGACGATCTCCGGGGGGCAGGACATCGTCCTGCTCGGCAATCGGGAGATGAATTCCCGGGCCTACGTTTCGCGCTTCAATTTTTCGGGGACCGACCAGCAGAAGAAGGTGAGCCAGATCTCCGGGGGCGAGCGCAACCGCGTGCACCTCGCGCGGATGCTCAAGGAGGGGGCGAACGTCCTGCTCCTCGACGAGCCGACGAACGACCTCGACGTCAACACGATGCGCGCCCTGGAGGAGGCGCTTGAGAACTTTGGCGGCTGCGCGGTTGTTATCAGCCACGACCGCTGGTTCCTCGACCGGATCGCCACGCACATCCTGGCCTTCGAAGGCGACAGCTCCGTCGTCTGGTTCGACGGCAACTACTCCGAATACGAAGCGGACCGCAAGGCCCGCCTGGGCGCAGCCGCCAGTCAGCCGCACCGGATCAAGTACCGGCAGTTGACGAGGGTGTAGAAGGCCCCCCGTGAAGAACGACAATTCTTTGATAAAGTTTCCGGGGACTTAATTAGCGATAGACATATTTTTTGAGCTTTTAATCTTTTTATTTGCAAATTTTTCGTAAAATCGGTAAATATACATCGCCCTGCCGTTATTATTGAAACAGTTTATAGGTGATGTCATGCTTATCGAGTTCAGTGCCGCAAATGTCCTGTCGTTTAAAGACCGTGTAACCCTCAGCATGGTTGCTTCAAACGACGATGTCTTGCAGGAAAGAAACGTTTTCACTCAAGGGAAAAAACGGTTGGTAAAAAGCGCCGTCATCTATGGCGCCAACGCCAGCGGGAAAAGCAATTTGATCAATGCCATGCTCTTCATGTCTGGCATGGTGCTCACTTCCTCAAAGGATACGCAAGCCAATGAAGAAATCGATGTCGATGCCTTCAAATTGAGCACGGAAACGGATAATAAGCCTTCCTTTTTTGAAATCGTATTTATTCAGAACGGCAGAACATATCGTTACGGCTTTGAGGCGGATCGCAAGAAAGTGCATTCCGAATGGCTTTTCACCGTGCCTACGACGAAAGAGGCTGAACTTTTTGTGCGGGAAGGCGAAAAGATCAAGATGAACCATCTCCGCTTCAAGGAGGGAATAGATCTGAAGTCCAAGACGCGGGAGAATGCCCTTTTTCTTTCCGTCTGCGCCCAATGGAATGGGAAAATATCCAAAGAGCTGTTGCTTTGGTTCCAAAATTTCCGATTCATTTACGGACTCAGTAATTACCCATATCTCGGTGTGACGGTGGAGAAGTTAAAGTCTCCGGAGCAAAAACGGAAACTTCTGGAGATGGCCCGGATGGCCGATCTCTCCATTGATGATATCGAAGGGCGGGAAGAGAAGCTGACCATCGACAAACTGCCGAAAGGCCTGTCCGAAGAAATGAAGCGGGATATTCTCAAACGAGATATATCGGAAGTGGAATTGAAAACGACCCACAAAAAATTCGACAAGAGCAATAAAGAAGTCGGAAAAGTCATCTTTGATTTGGAGGAAAACAAATCCGGCGGCACGCAGAAGTTTCTAAGTATGGCCGGGCCGCTCTTGTATATAATTGAGAACGGCGCCGTGCTTGTCATAGATGAGATGGACGCCCGGCTGCATCCTTTGTTGACACGTTTCATTCTGTCGCTCTTCAACTCGCCGGTAAACGACAAGAATGCGCAATTGATCTTTGCCACCCACGATACGAATCTGTTGAGCAACAAATATTTTCGGCGCGATCAAATCTGGTTCACGGAAAAGGACCAATATAGCGTCTCTAACCTCTACTCATTGATTGAACTCCAAGGTGTGCGAAAGGAAGCCTCCTACGGCAAGGATTACATCCTTGGGAAATACGGTGCCATTCCCTTCATCGGCGAGCCGAATCAGCTCTTTTGCGAGGAATACAATGGCTAAGGCCTGGCAGAGAAAACGGGATTACAGCAGGCGTGAGAACACGCGCCCTATCCGTGACCGTATTCTGATTCTCTGCGAAGGCAAAAAGACTGAAACGAACTACTTCCGAAATTTTTCTGAGAAGATCGATCTTGTGGAGGTCGAGGTCAAAGGAACCGGTGCCAATACAGCAAGCCTTGTGGAAGAGGCGATCCGCCTGCGTCAGGATGCCGAAACAGGCGGAAGGCCCTACAATCAAATCTGGTGCGTATTCGACCGCGATTCCTTCCCGCCGGGAAATTTTAATCGCGCTTTCAGCTTGGCCTATAACAATCACATCCGCATCGCCTATTCCAATCAGTGCTTTGAACTCTGGTACCTCCTGCATTACCATTTCAACGACGCGGCGATAGATCGGCACAAGTATGGCAAAATGCTGTCAAAATACATCGGTCGGAAGTATCGTAAGAACGATGAAGGCATGTACAATCTCCTGAAGGCACAACAAGCCGTCGCCATACGAAACGCTGAAAGATTGCTTGGCCGCTATCATCGATGCAATCCAGAAAAAGACGATCCATCTACGACGGTGCATAAATTGGTTAATGCCCTTAACGAGTTCCTTTCCGAGGATTCATCTGAACCCGATTCACGCAAGGATAGATTATGTCCCGTAAAGTGAAGAACACGGAAGATATGGAAATATCCTTCATCGCGCCGCCCGAAGGCAACGAAGATGTCATCCCAGACCAGAAAGAGCATTTTCAACTGCCGACACGTTTCGGCGCGGTGCCGGTGGACGAGGCGCCGTTGGGCTGGGAGATTGAAACCAGGCGGCGCGAGGTCAAGGTTACCAAGTTTCAACACGCCTACCCGACAATCCGCCTCCCCTTGCAGGAAGTCAAGCGCGTGGAGTTCGGGCATGGTGAAGCGTTCCTGGCCGAGAACGAAAAAGACAATAAACTGAAGGCCCTCTTCCCCACCGGCGCCAATCGCCTCTTTTTCGGCGACAATCTCCACATCATGCGGCAGTTGCCAAGCGAGAGCATCGACCTGATCTACATCGACCCGCCCTTTTTCTCCGGCCGCAACTACAACGTCATCTTCGGCGACAAGAACGAGGTTCGTTCCTTCTCCGATATCTGGGAAGGCGGCATGCCCGGCTACCTGGTCTGGCTCAACGCCCGCCTCTGGGAAATGAAGCGACTACTCAAGCCCACCGGCTCCATCTATGTGCATCTGGATTGGCATGCTGTCCACTACGTCAAGGTGGAGATGGATAAAATTTTCGGGGCAGATAATTTCAGAAATGAGATTATCTGGCATTATTCGGGGTGGAATAAGCAACTCAATGATCACGTAGAAAGAAGACATGATTCCCTTCTTTTCTACGCAAAGGGGAAAGGTAATTACTTCACTTACCCAAAACGCCCATGGGAGAGCAAGGAAGAATATGTGAAGAAGCGAAAACAGAAGGTGCATGTCGATGAACAGGGACGTGAATATGTGCTTTCTGATGCGGGAGGGGGGCAAAGGGTAAGAAGATTTATTGAAGAAGCAATGGCCTACGGAAGCCCCTTGGATGATGTATGGGATATTGATAAAATTAACAACTCAGATCGCCTTGAACGGATAGGCTACCCTACGCAAAAGCCAGAGGTCCTTTTAGAGGGAATATTAAAAATGTCATCGAACGAAGGCAATGTTATCGACGACTTCTTCTGCGGCGGGGGCACGACGCCGGCTGTTGCTCAGCGCCTCAACCGCCGCTGGATCGCGTGCGACCAGTCGCGTATTGCCGTGGCTATTACAGCCGACCGCATTGCCAAGATAATGCAGCAAAAGGACGACCTGTTTTTGCCCGTACCCGATTTTACGGTGGAGCACTGGGGCATCTACGAGGCGCCCAAACTGGAGCAATATAGCATTGAGCAGTTTCGCGAGTTTGTCGTCAAGGCCTTTGGCGGACGGCCGGAGAGTGCCTCCGATGCCATTCACGGCATGCGCTACGGCGTGCCGCTCTACGTCGGCGAGCCGTCCCGGAAATCGCGCATATGCAGGGACGACGTGGCGCGGTTTGCCAAGGCTGTCTATGAAGAACGCCGAGCCAACCACGGCGTCATGCTCGGATGGAACTTCGGCCCTGATGCACGCAAGGCCGCTGAAATCCTGGCGGCACGGGAAAACAGGCGTATTGATTTTGTGCGGCTTAACCTCATCCGTCTGGAGGATGAGGCCTTTCGCGAACACGTGGTGACCAAGAACCGGGACTACGCCCCGCTTCTGAGCTTTATCCAGCCGCCGGAGGTGCGCATTGCCGTGCGCCGTGTGTCGCCACTGACCTACGAGTTCGATGTCTCGGAATCAGTCAGCCTGAACAAGGACGGTCTGATCGCCAATGTCCAGTGGGATTTCAGTCATAAAGCGGGACGATTCAACTCCACGCAGGGCTACACCTTTCTCAGAGACAAGAAGACGGGAAGGCCGTTGCTTGCCGTCCAATATGCCTTTCCGAAGGCGGGCGCTCATACGATTGCCTGTTCCGTTCAGGATGACCAGGGCGGGGAGCGTACCGTGGTACAGCCCATCGAGGTTACGTAATGTATTACTCCTTTGCGCCATACGAACAGGACTTTCGCGCCTGGTGGTCATCGAAGGACTTTCCCGAAGTGAACCCGCTGACCCGCGACTTCCTGACGCACATCACGCGCCCCAATGCGCCGCGCCGCCTGTGGCGGCATCAGGAAGAGGCCTTCATGCGGGCGGTTTATGCCTATGAACTGCTTCAGTGGAAGGATCTTCTCCTGAATATCGTCACCGGCGGCGGGAAGACCGCCATCATCAGTGCCGTGACAGCATGGCTGAAAGTGTGTCACGATATCCACAAGTTTTTGCTGCTTTGCCCCAATACCATTGTGCGCGACCGGCTGGAGGACGATTTTACGGATGCCAAAGTATTCCGCGACTTCGGGTTCTTCCCGCCCGGCACGGAGCACTACACCAATGCGCTCGGCCTGCATGTCATGCAGCCCGGCGAAGGGCCGCAGGGCATCCGCGATCACGGCGTCATCCTCGGCAACATTCACCAGTTGTATCAATCGAACATCAACGGCAAACGCAACCTGGCCGTTCTGATGAATGCGGATGAAAGAATTGCCGTCTTCAACGACGAGGCGCACAACACCCCGGCAGCGGAGTACGACAGCACCCTCTTCACCCTCAGACAGATTTCCCAATTTCGGCTGGACACCACCGCGACGCCCGACCGCGCCGACGGACAGGTGCCGGACACAAAGATGATCTTCGATTACAGCATCACGGATGCGCAGGCGGAAGTGCCGCCGATCATCAAGAATATCGTTGTTTATCAGCCCCAGCTTTCCTCCGTTGAGCTGACCTATACGAACCCGGAGACGGGCGAGAAACGCACCGTTGACGAGATGGATGAGGAGTTCGAGCGTATCGAAAAGGGCCTGTCGTCAACCCAGTGGGTTACCGATCCCGACCCCATGCACAAGCAGATCCGCATCGCTCTGGATCGGCTGGCGGAACAGAAGCGCCGCGCCGGGGCGTTGGCCAAAGGGGCCTATCAGCCCATCCTCTTTGTCGTCGGCATCACCATCAAAGACGCCCAGCAAGCCAGAGACATGCTGGAAGAGCAGTTCAAGCTCCGCACCCTTCTGGTTACCGAACAATCGGACGAGAAGGATCGAGAGGCCGCCCGCAAGCTGGGAAAGCCCGGCAGTCCCTACGAGGCCGTCGTCAGCGTTCTTATGCTTCGCGAAGGTTGGGACGTCCCGGCCGTTTCGGTCATCCTTCTGTTGCGCAAATTTTCCAGCCGGGTTTACGGCCAGCAGGTGGTGGGGCGAGGTCTCCGGTTGAACGTGCGCGAGGCGGACCTTCAGGAAATCTGCTCCATCGTGGATCACGAGAAACTCAAACACGACTGGCTGTGGGATATCGTCGGCGCAAAAATTCGGAAGGATGTGGAACAGGCGACCCTGTTCGGCGACGAGGATCTGCCGCCCAAGCGCAAGCCGCAATTTGTCGTTAATCCCGCTCTGCTCATCGACATTCCAGCGCCGATGGAAGAAGAGAAAGCTGATTTCGATGACGACTTGGCCAATATCCGGATTGAAACAACGGATTATCCTCGTTGGCAAAAGGTTCTGGATGAGTTTGATTATGGCGTGGAAACGGAAATATCGCGTGTCGAGATCAGCGGCGTGGTAGGACAGACTCTTGACGGATCGGGTTTCCGTGAGATTCGTGAAGCGCCAGCGCTTTATGGTGTACGAAAGCCGCTGAGCGAAATTGACGATTCCATCCAGCTTGCCGAGCTTTTGAAGACCAGCGTCCGGGATGTTGCTGCCGACCTCCTGGCGGAGGAAGGCATCGGTTCCCATGAACTCGGTTATCTTTACGGCGTGCTCATGGATCATATCCGTGAGAAAATACTGGGCGGAAAAACCGTCGGCTCGGCGGGCGTTACGGAATTGAAACATGCCCTCAACTGTCGCCACCGATTGGCCGCCAATTTCAAGAGTCGTTCCGGATTGGTGGCCAGCATTGTAAACTATAAGCAGGGGGCAAGCCATGCCGACCAGTGAACGAGGAGACTTTGAAAATCCGGCCAAGAGTGCCTATTCCGTCGAGCGATACGACTCATCCTGGGAATTGCAATACATGAAGCGCCTGGAGAGAGATAAAACCGTTGCCAAATGGACCAAGAGTCACGGCATTGCCATTCAATACGTCACCGAGGCCGGGAATGTGCGCGGCTACCATCCCGACTTTCTCGTTGAGAAGATGGACGGCGCCGTTGAACTGCACGAGGTGAAAGGCGGACAGTATCTCACCAACCCCGACACCCTGCGCAAACACGAAGCCGCCCGGAACTGGTGCCGGAAACGCGGAATGACTTTTCTTGTCATTACGAAATGAGTCCAAAGATAATTATATTTGCGGGCTACGGTTGGTTCAGTTTCTTTTTGTGATCCCTTCAGGAATGAAGATCTTAAGGGCCATAATGTGCCGTTCCCGAACACGCCTCTGCATGAACGCTGCCGCAAACCAGCCATTGAATAATTTTTATGTGTTGCTGGTGGCTATATTGCTAACTTTTATTACGGGCTGCAGTGGTGGAGGCGGTGATAACATTCCGGCTTCTTTATCATCTGCGAAATCGATTACGGCATTCTCTCTCAATGGGGTTGTTGGCACGATCAACGAAGTGGAAAAAACGATAGTGGTAACGATGCCTTTCGGGACTGATGTGACGGCTCTGGTGGCGTCGTTTGAGACAACCGGTGCCAATGTTGCAGTAGGAACAGCCACTCAAATAAGTGGAACGACGGCGAACAACTTTACAGAGCCGGTTATTTATATCGTTACCGCTGAGAATGCTTGCACAATAATATATACGGTAACGGTAACCGTAACCGTTTCTGACTTGCCAGGCAATCTGACCACGGTCTTTTCCGTGGATTTCAATAATCATGAAGTCGGAACATATACACGCAGTCAGCTTTTTCAAGATTGGAATTTAGGAGGTGTCCTTAAATCAATTAATGGTATCGATGAGGGGCGTGTATCGGTTGATTTGGATGTTGATGGTAAATATATTTCTGTACTCTATCCCGTAGGAAGTTGTGGTCCAAAAGATTCGGATGGGTGCGGGAAAGGAGGAGGCGCCCAATGGCTCATGCCCCTTGATAAGAGCTACGATGAGCTATATTTATCTTATAAAGTAAAATTCAAACAGGGGTTTGATTTTGTAATTGGCGGGAAGCTACCCGGTTTGACTGCAAGCCCCGATCCAGCGACAATCATGCCTCCAACTGGTGGTAATAAACCGTCAGACTGTGAAGGTTTTTCTGCCAGATACATGTGGAAAAATAATGGGAAGACAGAGACTTATCTGTATTCACCCAGACAAGAAGGGACCTATGGAGATGATTTATATTGGAAAAATCCTGAGGGGAGTTTTGTATTTTTTCAGGCCGACAGATGGTATACGATCACACAAAGACTGGTTATGAATACACCCGGCCAAAAGGACGGTGTTCTTGACGTCTGGCTGGATGGAATTAGGGTTCAACACCTTGAAGATGTCTTTTATAGAGGTTCTGAATGTCCGGATCTCGGGATAAATCAATTTTATTTCAGCACATTCTTTGGTGGAAACGACACAACTTGGGCTGCAACAAGGGATGAATGTATCTATTTTAGAGACTTTATCATTAGTCGCCCTTGATAATAGGGAGATTGAGATGCTAAAAAATAAGTTCCTCGACCGCATCGCCACGCACATTCTGGCCTTCGAAGGCGACAGCTCCGTCGTCTGGTTTGACGGCAACTACTCCGAATACGAGGCGGACCGCAAAGCCCGTCTGGGGGCCGCGGCCAGCCAGCCGCACCGGATCAAGTATCGGCAGTTGACCAGGGCGTAGCGCCAGGGGAAATAGCCGATTCACGGCTTGCAGACCGCTTTAAATAAAGTGCTTCCACGGAAGGCCTCAGCGGTCGGAGATGTAAAGCCTGTATCGAACAATCGACCAACGCTGTTTGTGTCGATCATTGCAGGCGGTTTTGTGATGAGCGGAAAAGTCCAGAGTCGATGCAAGTGTTTCAATAGACCGCTTCGCTGGTGGGCAGGGTTCCT
>JAFGGB010000056.1 GCA_016930775.1 Deltaproteobacteria bacterium | reverse complement strand
TCGCCGTTGTGCATGATAAAAAAACGGTCGGCGTCAGAGCGGCGTCGGCTGTCGGTTGAGCTTTTGTCTGCTTTCAAATCCCATTCGAGCAATTCTCTTGCAGATAGAGAAAGGACGGATAGGGGAACGCGGACCCAACTGCTTTCCCATACCTTTTCCTTGTGATCCTGAAGGAATTTTTCCAGTTCGTACGCAAGCTTTCTCGGCGTATCCCCCCTGTTTGCTCTAGAGATTATGTTTTTAAAATAACGAGATCCGGAGATGACGAGAGAAAGGTCTACGGACGAAGCGTTGCCGATGACCGCTGTCTGAAACTCATTTTCGACGCCGGCGGTTGTGTCTCCGGCTGCAAAGGGCAAACGTTCAATGCGAAGGCCTGAGGAGGTATCGCAAAGACCTAAACGATCGGCTATCGTTGCTGGATCGGACGACTCTAAAATGTCTCTGTTGAAGGCCGGTCGATCGGCTTCCTGATATTCGCTGCAAACTTCCATAACATTTTCGACTTTCTCTCCATCAAGTGATCGAAGAGTGCCACAGCGAGGTAACGGTTCTGTGACACTGGCTTTACATTTCGATTAAAACAGCGACTGTGCATCAACATGCCGAACGCTGGGGCGGAGATGACCACCTGCCGCTGAGTTCAGCGCAATCATTCATCAAAGCGTAAACGATTATTCATATTGCTGACATGATTTTGCCATATAAATGAATCGTTAAAGGATGAATCGATGCAAAAAGAGATATGCATGTTTTTCAGGAAGCGCAGCATAAGCAGAAAAATGTCAATCGGATTCGGTTTAATCATTGCCCTTATGAGTATTCTGGGCGTGGCGGCCGTTACGGGCGTTTAAGGCATTCTCAGCAGGGGGGAAGAACAATTGAGAACCGGCCGAGCAGCCGAGGAAATTGTGGAGCAACAATTGGACCATTTGAAATGGATGACGGCGATCGGAAGTCTTTCAATAACCGGTGTTTATTCCCCTGTCTTCAACGTCGCTCCTTCAGCTTCCCGGTGGCTTGTATCGCCGTTTCGCAATGTAGAAAAAACCGTTCCTTCAACGGCAGAAACTTTCAAGGAAATAGAAAGAATTGCTTCTTTGTCGGCTCAAGAGGCTCGGCTGGTGGCATCGCTTTGCAAGCCCAGCCATCCTGGATTCATTGTCGAACTTCAATCCTTGACAGAGAAGAAAAATTTTCAACTGTCAGAAATCGGCCCCGCCATTGAACAGGAAGAAGGAACATTCATTTCATCGGCGCGGCTGATCAAGAATATCATTGCCCATTCGAAATCGATACTTCATGTTTGCGAACGAGATCCCTCTCTCGGATCTGACGAGGAACGAAAAACGATTGCTAAGACGACGATCAAGAATCTCCGGTATGATCCCGCAGCAAAGGATTATCTGTGGATCATCAACACAAACAACGAGATGGTTATGCATCCTTATCATACGGAGTTTTACAACAGCGATCTTTCATCGTTAAAAGACAGCGCCGGGACGAAGCCCTTCGTAGAAATGACGGAACTTTGCAGAAAAGGCGATGGAGGTTGTTTGTTTTACCAATGGCCTCGATACGATGAATACAAAGGCGAATCACCGAAATTCGCCTTTGTTTCATATTTCGATTCCTGGTACTGGATAATCGGAACTGGCCTTTACGTCGATGAACAAGATCATGAACTCCTTAACCGAATTCACTCATTTCTTCAAGGCAACAAATCCGATATTCTGCCTGGCGGCAATGTATTTAAGACATCCTTTGAACAGTTTCATGCGACAGCCGAAACAAAGGCATTGCTCCAAGCAATGCCTGCCTTGACAGAACAGACTAAATCTATTCAAGCAACGGAAGAACTGTTTGATGAAACTGTACATAAAATCCAAAATAATCTTGCAGCACTGGACATTGAGGTAGCGCTAAAACTCTACAGCGATGAACTTTCAAATTTAGCGCGCCGCGCCAACAACTTGCTTGCCGCCATTCGGCAAGAGGAAATGCGGCATCAGCCCGATGCTGCGCAGGCTGCGACGATCTTTCACCGCGACGTTGAGCCGCAAGCATCGCAGGTTGCCGGTCATCTGTGCGAGTCACAGAGGACTGTCGAGCAGAAAACCGGCTATGAGGGCGTCGTTGTTAAAAGGACCAGCGATTCGAAATTGACTGTCTGCGGACTGTTGACTGTTTCGGCGTTTGCGACCCTTTTCGGCGCCGTTATTGTGACGCGCACTGAAATGCGTCTTCTAAACAGCCTTTCCGATGCTCTCGAATGTCTGCGCGACGGAATGATCCACGTATCTGCTGCGTCAGTCCGCACTGAAAAAAATCTTGCTGCAGGAATTGATAAGCAGGCCAATTCAGTAAAATCTGCGGCTTCATCATTGAACGCAATCGCATCCCAGGCTCTGAACAATCTGGACGGAGCGGAAGCCGCATGCCGATCGGCCGCTGCAGCCAACCATACTTCAGCTCTCTTGGAGGAATCGTGGGGAAAAATTTCGCAAGGCAAAGCCTAATTGGAAGAAATAAATATGAAATTTGGCGATATGGCGAAAGATATGAAGAAAACAAAGGTCTTGGTCCAGGAGATCGTTGAATCATCCCGAATGCAGGCGGCGGGGATTGATGCGACGAAAGCGGTCGTGACTGAAATCGACGGCGTAATTCGAAAAAGTGAACAGTCCGTGCGCGATATCTGGGAGATCGCCAACCGTACGAACAAGCAGGCTGATGCAGTGGATTTATTCGTTTACGACGTCGAATTATTGGCGGGAAGAAGCGAGAATAATCGAGGACAAACAGCTAATATTCCCGAGCTGTTTGCGGCAGATGGGGGATCGGAGAATCTTGAAAGTGAAAATAATAGGGTCGTCAAGGCATCGAAGGTGAAAACGAGGCAAGGTCATTGACGAGGCAGATTGCTGCAAAGCGCAGAGAGAATCGAGCCTTCTCGGAATCGACTGAGAGGGAAACGCTTATTCGTTGATTCGCCACATCACACTAAGGAGTTCATTCATGATCAAGTGTTACGTAATCGATACAAATGTACTTCTCCACAATCCCGACGCACTTTTCGCATTTGAAGACAATCATGTCGTCATTCCCTTCGTGGTTATCGAAGAAATCGACAGTCAGAAGCATCGCCAAGACGAAATTGGTCGGAATGCTCGAGTGGTTGCCCGCAAACTCGATGCGCTCAGGGATCTTGGTTCTCTGGCCGATGGCATTCGACTCCCTTCGGGCGGAACGATTAAAGTGGAGCTTAATCATCAGGAACTCGACGACAATCCCATCGGATGGGATGTTTCGAAGCATGACAACAGGATTCTTTCCGTTGCCCGACATCTTCAAAAGGGAAAAGAGAATCTCACCTATCTTGTAACGAAAGACTTGAGTCTGAGGGTCAAGGCTGACATTCTGGGCGTACGATCGCAAGATTTTTACAAAGACAAAGTTGCCTATCCTCGGCTGTACGAGGGGATAAGAATTCTTGAGCTGCCGGGCCATGATGTGAACAATTTTTTCAAGACAGGCGCGCTGTCAATCGATGGAATGGAGACTTTAGATCCCATGCCCAATCAGTTTTTCATTTTGAAAAACATGGAAAGTGCTTCTCAGTCGGCCTTAGCACGATATCGTTGCAACTGTCTCCATGCTCTGGCGAACGACGATCGAGGATATTCGGGCGTTTCTGCCCGTAACAAAGAGCAGCGTTTCGCTCTGGAACTCTTGAGCGACGATTCGGTGCGTGTTGTGACGCTGGTGGGACGCGCTGGGACGGGTAAGACCTTGCTTGCCCTCGCTGTG
>JAFGGB010000055.1 GCA_016930775.1 Deltaproteobacteria bacterium | reverse complement strand
TCCCTTGCTTTCCGTTTTCTTCAATGACCGGGCGGTCTGGGATGAATATTCAGGGGAGGGGGTCGTTTCTATTGCCGTGGAGACTCGGGTGGGGGAGAACATGCTTCAGGTGGCTTCGGCCAATTGTCCCATTTTTCTGATCAATCTGACCTACCGGTTTGCCGGAGGGGACGAAAATCTGCTCAATGAACGGAGTCCAAATTGAAAAAAAGAATGAGCGCTATCTTTGTGGTCCTTTCAACTGTCATTTTGATTTCAAGCTCTGGAGATCTTTTTCCCCAGGAGGCGTTTGCCCAGGAGTACCGGATTGGGGCCCAGGATGTTCTCGAGATCACAGTGATCGGGTTTGATGACTTAAACAAGAGATATCGAGTCTCCGAGAACGGCACCATCAGCCTCCCCTATCTGGGCGACATCGAAGTCATGGGGCATACCAAAGCGACCCTTGAGAAAAAACTGGCCGACCTTCTCAAGGACAATTATTTGAAGGATCCCCAGGTCACTATTGTCATTGTTGAGTTTCAGAGCAAGAAAGTCTATCTCATTGGCGCCGTCAGCAGTCCTGGTCCTTACGATATTCTGGGACGCCTGACGCTGTTGAAGCTGATCGCCCAGGCGGGCGGATTGGATGCGGATGCGGGCGATGAGATCATCGTTATGAGACAACTTCCCGAGGGGAAAAAAACGTCGATCAAGATTTCGGTGGAAGACTTGATCATGAAAGGCGACCCGGAGTTGGACATCCCTCTCCAGCCGGAGGACGTTGTTAGTATCCCGGTCGATAAGACAATCCTCATCTATGTCACGGGCCAAGTCATAATGCCGGGAGCCTTGGAGGTCAAGGAGTCCAATATACCCACGCTGCTCCGGGCTATCGCCCAGGCGGGGGGATTCTCCGAGCGGGCTTCGAAGGGCGGCGTCATCATCAAAAGGAAAGACAGCTCGGGGAAAGAGACGAGGATCAAAGTCAACGTCAACGATATCATCAAGGGGAAAAAGCGGGATGTCCAGCTTCAGGAGAATGATGTCATCATCGTCTCCGAAAAACTGTTCTGAGCGCAACCCAGAATTCGGCTTAAGGTTTCCACACTTTCTTCTTTAACCAGGCCATCTATGAAACCCGGTTCGCTGGACGGATATGAGCCGGCCTTAGAATGGCTTCGCCGGCGCGGCCATCGCGTCATCTGCAGCTCCAGTACTTGTTGGTTCGATGTCTTTCCCAGGATTTACCAGGCATTTCCCTATCATTTTCTCATCGAGCCGTCGTCTGAAGAGCTGCGTCAAGTCATGCGTGAGCACCGGGCGCTCGGTCTTCGGTATTCGACTCCTATGACGGCGCCTATCGGGAAGGTCAGCTATCATGTTTTCGCTTCGGGCCAAGAGTACGGTATGGAGCAACTCACCCGCCAAGCGCGCCAAGCCGTTCGGAAAGGAACCCAGTTTGCCTCAATAGAGCCCATATCCTTGGCCCGACTTTCCGATGAAGGCTGGCTTTTGCACGCCGAGACATTGGTTCGCCAAAGGCGTTCTAAAGACGAAAATAAGAACTATTGGAGGAATTTCTGTTTGAGTGCCAAGGGTTTGCCCGGTTTTGAAGCATGGGGGGCGATTCATGATGGAAAATTGGCCGCGTCGCTCCTTCTGTTCATTGCGAATGGACACGTCACCATGCTCTGTCATCAAAGCCGCACAGCCTATCTGGAATTCGGGATCAATAATGCTTTGGCGTATGTCTGCAGCCAAAACGTGCTGTCCCGGCCCGGAGTCAAAGAAATATTCTACGGGCTTCATTCTTTAGATGCATCTTGGCAGGTGGATGAGTTCAAGTTCCGGATGGGTTATACAGCCCGGCCGGTGCGGCAGCGGGTTTGGCTTCATCAGGTAGCGAGGCTTGCGATGAATCCGGCGATTTTGGCGGCGCTGAAATATCTTGGCCGCACATTGCCCGACTTCCACAGATTGGCCAAAGCGGAAGGAATGGTCGATTTTTATCAGGAAGGGAATCGGCCCCTGGCTGAACAGCGCTGGCCCAGGTGCTTGCTCAAGCAAAAAAAGGAATTGCTTTCGAAACTGCAGAGTCTCAACGATGACGGCAACGCAAATATCAATCTAAAGGAGGTGTCGAATGGCTAGTATACTGATTACCGGCGGGCGCGGTTTTATCGGCACCAACCTTACCAAAGAATTGCGTTCCCGCGGCCACGAAGTGTCGACCTGCGATATCCTTCAGGGAGAGGATCCTCAACATCTAAGAGCGGACGTGTATGTTTATCAGCAAATAGACGCAATCTTTCGTGAACGGAAGTTCGATTATGTCTATCATCTCGCGGCAGAGTATGGGCGTTGGAATGGGGAAGACCATTACGATAATCTTTGGCGCACGAATATGATCGGCACAAAGAATATGCTGCGATTGCAGGAAGCGTACCGTTTTCGAATGATTTTCTTCTCCAGCGCCGAGGTCTATGGGGATTATGACGGCCTGATGTCGGAAAATGTGATGGACGAGTTGCCGATAAAGCAAATGAACGATTATGCAATCACCAAGTGGGCCGGGGAACTGCAGTGCTTGAACCACGCATCCATGTTTGGGGTAGAGGTAGTCCGCGTCCGGCCGGTGGGCTGCTATGGACCTCACGAGTACTATAGCCGTTACAGGGGAGTCATTCCCATCTTCGTTTATCACGCTTTAATGGGTAAAAAGTTTATTGTCTATCGCGGCCACAAACGCATCTTTGATTATGTGGAAGACACATGTCGGACTTTTGCCAATATTGCCGACAATTTCATCCCCGGAGAGGTGTACAACATCGGCGGACGTGAGGATTGGGTGGTCGGCATCGAAGAATTGGCGGATATTGTCCTTAAGGCCACCGGAGCCAGCCCTTCGCTTGCGGAGTACAAAGGTGAAGAAGCTTTTACAACACGGATCAAGACCGTCGATTTTTCGAAGGCGCGGCGTGATCTGAAGCACGATCCGAAGGTGAATATCCACGAGGGCATCCAGCGGTATGTGGCTTGGGCGCGAAAGGTCTACGAGAAATAGCGGGCTATATCTGGCTCTGAACGATCATGCCTTACAGGGAGAGACTCATGCAAGATTATGAAGCCAACTACGAGGGCAAAACCATCCTGGTAACTGGAGGCGCGGGTTCGATCGGGACGAACCTGGTGCGGAGATTGGCAGAATTGAAGACCAATCAGGTGATTATTCTGGATGACCTTTCGGCAGCCTATAAATGGAATATCCCGTCGATGTCGAATGTTCTTTTTGTTCAAGGGTCGGTAACCGACGACGTCGCGCTCAAAAGGGTTTTTCATCTGCGGCCGCAAATCGTTTATCATCTGGCGGCTTTCTTCGCCAACCAGAATTCCGTAGATTATCCTCAGAAAGATCTAACGGTCAACGGCTTGGGAACATTGTTGGTTTTTCAGTATTCCCAGCTGGCCGGGGTGGAGAGAGTCGTCTATGCTTCGTCCGGGTGTTCAATTTATGGTTCTGCTGCGCCTCTCCCGTTGAAAGAGGACTTCATGTCCATGAACCTAACCACGCCCTACCAGATTACGAAGATGTTGGGTGAATTGTATGCCAACTTTTTTTACAACCATTATGGGCTAAGAGTGGTCAAGACGCGCTTCTTCAATTCTTATGGCCCCGGCGAGGTGCCGGGTCAATATAGGAATGTTATTCCAAACTTCATTTTCTGGGCGCTTTCAGGAATGCCGCTGCCTTTCACTGGAACGGGCAATGAAACGCGTGACTTTACTTACGTAATGGATATTGTCGATGCACTATTACGAGCCGGCTTTTATAAGCAGGCTATAGGGCAGGAGATGAATATAGCCTCTGGAAGTGAGACAAACATATTAGAGATGGCAGAGCGCATTAACAAGCTCATCGGCAATAAAGCGGGCATTGCTCGCGCCCCGGGCCGAGTCTGGGATACAAAAAAGCGGCTTCTAGCTTCGATAGACCGGGCAAAGAGCCTGATTGGATACGAGCCCAAAATGGACTTTGAAAAGGGACTTGAGAATACAATCCGGTGGTTTAGGGACCACTGGGAGAACATCCACCGGGATGCCGATTTTCCGCCAGGGTCCTCCGCTGCGGTGCAAGGTTTGGTCGTTCAAAGATAATTAAGAAGAGGCAATGTAACAGCGCTGCAAAATGAAAATCCTTGTTGTTGTTTCTTATTATAGACCTGATGGCGGAGCAGGCGCCACGCTTTTTCCTTTGTTGTGCGAGGAACTAGTGAAAATGGATCATGAGGTGACTGTGCTAACCACTGTCCCGCACTATCCGTCGGGGCGTGTCTTAAACGCCTATCGCGGGCGGAAAAATCGGTTCAGTAAAGAGAACGGAGTGAAAATAGTGCGGGTTGGACTGCCTTCAGTAGATCGATCTAAGTTGAAAGCGCGCCTGTTCCAATTTGTCGTGTTCCAAATGAGAGCAACGTGCGCTGGCTTGTTGCGCGATTGTGATGTTCTATTGACACACACACCTGCTCTTGAAGTATGGCTTCCATTTTTGTACTTCTCTTCATTCCGTCGAAAAGCGGTATTGTACACAGTTGCCGACATATATCCCGAGGTGGGAGTCAATCTCGGCATTTTTCGTAACAAATTCCTAATAAGAGCTGTGGGTTGGCTGGAGAATTATTGCTTGAAACGGGCGGATAAAGTGCGGATTCTTTCAAGGTCTTTTGAATCAATCCTTGCGAATAAAGGAGTATCCCCCTCTAAACTGGCATTAATATACGATTGGGTTGATATTGAATCGGTGCGTCCTTTGCCGAAAATGAACCGTTTTGCCATAGAGAATGGCTTGGACAATCGTTTTGTTGTGCTCTATGCGGGCAACATAGGCCCAGTACAAGGGCTAGCTTCAATTTTGGAAGCAGCAAGCCTGATAAATAATGATTCAGAGGTCCGTTTTGTCTTTGTAGGTGATGGTGCGGCGCGCAATACGCTTATGGAAAGAACAACCCAGATTGGATTAGACAATGTCCGATTTATTCCATATCAACCGCGGGAACGAATGGCTGAAGTTTTTGCGGCAGCCGATATATCCTTGGTTTCGTTGAGGAAAGGCGCTAGCTTTGGAGCATTGCCTTCCAAGATCTATCAAATTCTTGCGAGCGGGAGACCTGTGATTGCCAGTGTAGATGAAGAAAGTGATATGTGGGATCTGATTAAGAGGGCCGAAGCCGGTTTTTGCGTGCCACCTGAGGACCCCTCTAAGCTGGCTGAGGCTATACTCACGCTCAAGCGGGACAAGGACCTGCGAGAACGCCTAGGGCGCAATGGACGCATCTGGGCTGAAAAACATCATTCAGTTAGAGCGGCTGCGGAAAAGTTCGAAACGCTGTTATTGGAAGTCATTTCGTCCAAGAAAACATGATAGAAGGGCCTGCGATGAGGACGAGGGCAAGCGTGACTTCATGAAGAGAGCCCTGACTATGCCGTGTTTGGGACAAAAGGAAGCGTCCGTTAGCATCGATAGACCGGAAGGGAAACTGATTGGGTAATGCGCCTAAAATGAACTTTGAAAAGGGACTCGAGAATACAGTCCAGTGGTTTAAGAAGAAATGACAGCGAATCCGTCGGGATGCGGAATTCCCGCCTGGGTCCTCTGCTGCGGTGAAGGGAATCGTAGCAAAAGCCTAATCCAAAAAAAGCTAACCGTGCAGCAGAAATTATGAGAATTCTTGTGGTTATCCCTTATTACAAGCCTGATGGTGGAGCAGAGGCGACACTATTCCCATTGCTTTGTGAAGAAATGGTGAAGCTGGGTCATGAGGTGACTGTGCTGACAACTGTGCCACATTATCCATCGGGTCGTGTGCGCGGCGCTTGGCGAGGGTGGAAAAATTGGCACAGTGAGGAGAAGGGCGTGAAAATTGTGCGGGTTGGGCTTCCTTCTGTAAATCGATATAACCTGGCAGCGCGCCTATTCCAGTTTATCACTTTTCAGGTGAGGGCAACGCAAGTAGGTTTGTTTCTGAATTTTGATGTCTTGCTGAGTCACACATCTTCTCTAGAGGTGGGACTTCCATATTTATTCCTTTCAGCATTCCGTCATAAGCCAGCTGTCTATTCAATTCACGACATATATCCTGACATAGGCATTAATATGGGTGTATTTCGTAATAGGCTATTGATAAGAAGTGTCGAGCGGTTGGAAAGCTACTGCATGAAACGGGCAAAAAAGATACGGATTCTTTCAAAATCTTTTGAGATCAACCTCTTGAATAAAGGAGTAACTCCTTCAAAATTAGCCTTGATTTACGATTGGGTGGACACTGAAGAAGTCCGGCCGTTGCCTCGGCAGAACAACTTTGCATTAGAGCATAGTCTGGTTGATCGGTTTACAATAGTTTATGTGGGTAACATTGGCCCCTTGCAGGGATTGGATTCAGTTATAGAAGCGGCATGCTTGGTAAATTATGATTTAGAAATCTATTTTGTCTTTGTAGGTGATGGCGCGGCACGCAGAATATTGATTGAAAAAACACATCAGATGGGGATAGACAATGTCCGTTTTATTCCCTATCAGCCACGGGAGCGAATACCTGAGATACTTGCGACGAGTGATATATGCTTGATCACGTTGTGCAAAGGCGGTAGCTTTGGAGCATTGCCTTCTAAAACCTATCAAATTCTTGCGAGCGGGAGAGCTCTGATTGCCAGTGTGGATGAAAAAAGTGATATGTGGGATCTGATTAGGAGGGCTGACGCCGGTTTGTGTGTGCCACCTGAGGAGCCCTCTAAGCTGGCTGAGGCTATACTCATGCTCAAGAAAGACAAGAGCCTACGCGAACGCTTTGGACGCAACGGCCGAACATGGGTTGAGCAACATCATTCATCTCAATTGGCTGCGAAACAATTCGAAAAACTGTTATTCGAGGCCATCTCCTTCAAGAATAGTCGATCGAATCCTTCACGGGGTGTAAAGAAGGCAAAGAAAACTTCATGAAGAGAGTCCTGACTATTCTTGGCACGCGACCCGAGGCTATTAAGCTCGCTCCCGTAATACTGGAGCTGGATAAACATTCAGATCGCTTTGATAATCTGGTCTCTGTGACCGCTCAGCACAGGGAAATGCTGGATCAGGTACTGGAGTGGTTTGGCATTCGAACTCACTATGACCTGGACCTGATGCAGCCTAACCAAAGCTTGGCCGAATTTGGTAGCCGGGCTCTTATTGCGGTTAGTGAATTGATTAAGAAAGTACAGCCTGATGTGGTGCTAGTCCAAGGCGATACGTCCACCGTAATGATAGCGGCGCTGAGTGCTTTTTATCAGCATATTCCGGTTGGGCACGTCGAAGCCGGGTTGCGCACTCGCGATCGGTACAATCCTTTTCCTGAAGAAATCAACCGCCGGCTGGCAGGCGCGCTGACGACCTTTCATTTTGCACCAACGGCACGCGCTGCAGACGCCTTGAAGAGTGAGCAGGTGCCGGAGGAAGACATATTTATTACGGGGAATACAGTCGTCGATGCTCTGCTCATGACGAGGCAACGGCCTGTTAACCTGAATCTTGGTTTTAACCTTGATGAACGCCGCTTGATCCTCGTCACCGCGCACAGGCGGGAAAGTTTCGGGACCCCATTTGAATCTCTCTGCTTGGCGCTGAGAGATATTGCTGAACGGAATAATGATGTAGAAATCGCCTACCCCGTTCATCTCAATCCAAACGTACAAGGGCCGGCAAGGCGCATCCTGTCTGAACATCTACGGATCCATTTATTGGATCCATTGCGTTATGAGCAGTTTGTCCACTTAATGGTAAAAGCGCACATAATATTGACCGACTCAGGCGGGATCCAAGAAGAAGCGCCGGTTTTAGGAAAACCTGTTCTGGTCATGAGGGAAACAACCGAGCGGCCAGAGGCTATCGATGCAGGCAGCGCTCGCTTAGTGGGAACAAGCCGGCAGCGAATAGTCGCTGAAGCAGAGCGTTTATTGAATGATGAAGAAGTATATAGGTCCATGGCCCAGGCCGCAAGCCCGTTTGGCGATGGTCGCGCTGCGGAGCGAATTGTGAACATCTTGTTGACAAAATTGTGAATCTTTTCAATTATTTATGGGTGTATTGTTAGCCAAAAAGGCAGTGATAAATGGGCTCTGAGAAGATATGGGACACTCCATGGAAGGCCCAGAATGAGATTAGGCGCCGGATATCATATCCCAGAGTGAGACTGATCTTCGCCTGGCATGGCATTTCTTGGGGACGTGGCTGGCGCATCTACGGTTCGCCCATCATCCAGAAACACCGCTGCAGTCGGATGAACTTCGGCCCCGGCCTCCAGCTGCGTTCTTTTGTGAGGTCGAATCCGCTCGGGCCGAATCATCCCGTGCTTCTGGCGACATGGAAGAAGGAGTCATCACTTGAGGTAGGGGCGAATTTTGCTATGACAGGGGGTGCGCTCGTTGCCTCGAGCAGGATCCTGATCGGCAACAACGTAACGGTGGGCGCTAATTCGGTCATTATCGATACAGATTTTCATCCCATTGGCCCTGAGGATCGAAGACTTAATCCAGCAGAAGGCAAAGAGGCTGACGTCATTATTGAAGACGATGTTTTTATCGGGATGAATTGTTTGATTCTCAAGGGCGTAACGATGGGTCGAGGAAGCCTGGCTGGGGCCGGCAGTGTCGTGACTAGTAACGTGCCGTCAGGGGTGATTGTCGCGGGGAATCCCGCCCAGCCAGTACGAGAGCTGTAACGCGAACATATATTGACATGCGGATATACGTCATAAGTCCTGTCTTCCCGCCGGAGCCGGTTGTCTCCAGCATAACCAGCGCGCAAATTGCCCGTTTTCTGGCCGCCGCAGATCATGCTGTCACGGTAGTGACAGGCTTTCCGAACCGCCCGCAAGGCAAATTGTACCCTGGATATAAGCGCCGCTTATTCCAATATAAGAGCAGCCCTGATGGGTATCGGCTCGTTCGTTGCTTCGGTTTCTTTTCATCCAGGTCCACTCTGTGGAGTCGCTTTCTTGAAAACATTTCGTTTGGGTTGACGAGCGGTTGGTTCATTTTAAAGTCGTGCCGTCCCGATGTCATTTACGCGAACACATGGACAATTTTCTCAGCCTGGATCCTGGCCATTGTAGCCAAAGTCCGTGGCCTAAGGATGGTCTTGAATATTCAAGATATCTATCCTGAGTCGCTTATTGCCCAAGAGCGTATCTCACCAAACGGATTCATCGCCCGATGGCTGCTTAGTATTGACCGGTCGATTGTGAAAATGAGCGCTGCGGTGATTGTGCCGGCTCCTTCATTCGTGGATGTCTATCAAAATACTCGGCGGCTTCCCTCGGAAAAGCTGCACTTTGTGCCGAACTGGTACGACACCACGCGATTATTGGTTGATGATGTTCAGGCTGCAGAGTTTCGCCAAAAGCTGAGAATTCCTTTCAATGCGACGATGATTTTCTATGGTGGCAATGTGGGAGCAGCGGCCGGCGTCGAGACTGTCATCGAGAGCTTCCGATATCTTAAGGACGTAAAATATCTATACCTAACAATCGCGGGAAACGGCGCTAATTTCGATGCGTGTAAAAAGTTGGCTGCCGACATTGATCATCCGAGGATTCGGTTCTATACGCCGTGGCCGGCCGAAGAGACTTCAAAAGCCTTAGCTGCCGCAGATATCCTTATTCTGCCAACCAGGGGCCGGCAATCTCTAGCATCTATCCCCTCTAAATTGATCGCCTATATGCTTGCGGCACGCCCCGTGTTATCATTAGCATTACCAGAATCGGACCTTGCTCACATTGTCCGTAGTTCTGGTTGCGGATGGGTGATCGAACCGGATCGGCCTGCAGAACTGGCAGACACACTAAGGAAGATCCTCTCCCAATCAAAAGACTCCTTGCGCTCTCGCGGCTTATCCGGCCGCGAATACACCCTATCAAACTTCACGGGTGATGTATGTTTACCAAAGATCGCTAGCATCATCAGCGAGGCTGCCGCTTGACAAATAGAAAGAGGATCTAGCGGAATGCTGCAATCGTCGTAATCCGAAAAGTTCAAGTATGATATTCGGCGTGCGCAGCCCGCCGACATCGAGCGTATGACCGATCTTCACATTGCTGCCTTTGTGCCAGAAGACAACATCCCTGCTCTGTTTGGGAGTCGCCTGCTCATCCAGTTGGCTCGTAAAAAAAACAAATTTATTGTCACCAACAAGAGTGTGGTTTAAGCAGAATTGGAGTTGGATCAAAGAGTGGGCAAATTATGGATGCGAGATTTTGTCTGCTGCAAGAAATGTGAAGACAGATTAGGGAGCAAGGATGAGTTATAAGCAAAAATATTATCCGGAGAGCAGGTTTGGGGGATTTAGTGATCTTGACGGCACTATAATATTTTATACGCGGGTTAATTCTCTAATAATGCCAGAAATGGTTGTGCTGGACATTGGCTGTGGACGGGGAAAATGTTCTGAGGACAAAATAAGCTATAGAAAAAATCTACAAACTTTTAGAGGCAAGTGTAAAAAAGTAATAGGATTAGATATCGATGCCGATGCCCGGCAAAATCCTTACATAGACGAATTCCTTCTTATAAACGGCGAAAAGTGGCCGCTTCTTGATGGTTCAATAGATCTAGCGATTTGTGATGCTGTTTTAGAACATATTCCCGACCCTGATATTTTTTTTGGGGAATGCAAGAGAGTTATCAAAAATGGCGGGTACCTTTGTATCAGAACACCCAACAAATTTAGCTATTTTGGATTGATTTCTCATTTTATTCCCAATAAATATCATTCTCGAGTCCTAAAAATAGCCCAGCCCGAACGGAAAGAGGTTGACGTTTTCCCCGCATATTATAAAATTAATACGATAAGAGGCCTTCGTGCGTATCTGAATAAATATGGGTTTGATCATTGTGTATACGGCTATGAGGAGGAGCCCTCATACCTATCCTTCTCTAAGATCGCGTATTGGTTTGGTGTTCTACATCAGAAGTTCTCTCCTAAGATGATTAAAGTTGGGATATTTGCTTTCGGAAAGAAACTTTAACGATTGCTCGAAATTGGGTCAGTTTTGGGACGCGCCGAATAATAATCGCCTATATGGACCAACAGAGAATTCGATTCCATGCGTATAGGCCGGTCGCGAATACGCCTTGTCATACTTCATGAGTGATGCATTTCTTCCCAAGATTGATAGAATCATTAGCGAGGTTGCTTATTAACAAAAGAATGAGGTTCTAATCAAATGCCCCAATCCTCAGAGGCCAATAAGTTGACATTCGAAATACACCGAGCCCAATCTGCCGTAGTCGAAGATCTGGCTAGGCTTCACATGGAAGTTTTTACACCGGAAGACAATATTCCCGCTCTGCTCGGCCCTCGATACGTCCGAGCGACTTACCGTTGGTTTGTGATAAGCAAGCGTGCTTATACCCTGATCGCCGTCGCTCGAGGAAATGTCGTCGGTCTCGTGGCCGTGACCGATACTTCTTTTACCACGCCGTTATTTAGAGCGTCTTTCCTGGAATTACTCCGGAGCTTGGCCAAAAAGCCATTAATATTATTCCAGAAAAGGTTGTGGCAGCGGCTTGCCAGGGGAGATAAAAGCTCCACTCGGTTAAGGAAGCGAATCGTTAATGATCGGCGTGTTGCGCAGCTGGCAGTTATCATAGTGAAGAAAGAATTTCGCGGGCAGGGCATCTTTCCCGCGCTGATCGATGCAGCAAAAGCGATAAGCAAAGGACGCGGCAGCCGGGCGATACGAGCCGGTGTATATAAAGAAAACCGACAGAGCCGGAGGGCCTTCGAAAAAGTAGGTTGGATCGAAATGCCGGAACTGGAAGCGAACAACTTGGTCTTTTATGTGACTTATCTGGATTCTGAATTTGCCGAGGAGATGAGAGCCTCCGCCGGGCAATTTAGTTAAGATAGCCCCATAAGTAATATTCGGTTTTATAGCCAATAATAACTCGGTTTCCGCGGGATGCGATAGTGTTAATAGAGGGGCGAAGAGATTTCCCCGCGCGAGGAGGGTAGTGAATGTGTAGTATGAAAATAGATCTGCAATTCTCCGGAACATCCATCAGAAACCGGGTTCAAGAATTCATTGAGGGACGTTTCCTGGCAGGTTCGGGGTTGGACAAAGTTAAGCCGGATGACTCTTTGCTGGAAAAGGGGATTATTGATTCCACCGGGATCCTGGAAGTCATAGATTTTTTGGAGGAGACATTCCAGATCAGAATTATGGATGAGGAACTCGTGCCGGATAATCTGGATTCCATAAACAAGGTTGTCGGCTTTATCAAGAGGAAGATCACACCGAACTGAAGCTGAGGCAGCATTCGCATGTTGGTGAATGAATTCCTGGAACAGTCGGCAAGCCGGCTGAGGGCGAAAACGGCGGTGGTCTGCGACCGGCGCCGCTATTCGTATGAGGAGATAAACGCAGCGGCCAACCGGTTTGCCAACTGTCTGTTACGATATGGATTGATCAGACAAGAGCGGGTCGTAGTCTATCTTCCGAATTCCGCGGAAGCCGTGGTCTCGATTTTCGGGGTTTTGAAAGCAGGCGGAGTCTTCGTCGTTGTCAATCCGCTGGTCAAACCGGACCGGCTTGAATATATCTTGCGCGACTGCAACGCAATTGCGATCGTGACAACTTGCCAACTGTTCAAATCCGCCCTTTCTGGGCTTGAGAGATGCCCGAATCTGCGACATGTCTTCTTGATCGATGCGAAGCGTGTGCGATCTGGGGGGAGCTCCAGCCGGCAGTTTGAATCGCTGGCGTTCCATCGGGAACTGGAGCGATCTGTTGAGCGGCAACCCTTCCGGCGTTCTATCGATATCGACCTGGCCTCCATCATATACACCTCCGGATCGAGCGGGAACCCGAAGGGAGTCATGCTGACCCACTTGAACATGGTGTCGGCCGCCCACTCGATCATCGAGTATTTGGAAAACACACCTGATGACATCATTCTGAATTGTCTTCCGCTTTCTTTCGATTATGGATTATACCAGGTGCTGATGGCATTCCAGTTTGGAGGAACGGTTATTCTGGAAAACGGTTTCGTCTTCCCCTATCAGACCATTGAGCTTCTGAAAAAGGAAAAAGTCACCGGTTTCCCTATCGTTCCCGCAATGGCGGTAATCCTTCTTCATCTCAAAGACGTCAATCATCTCGAGCTTCCGTCGTTGCGATATATCACCAGTACGGCCCAGGCGTTTCCGCCGGAACATCTCGCCCGAATGAGGGAAATTTTCCCCGGAGCGAAAACCTATTCGATGTACGGCCTGACCGAGTGCAAGCGGGTGTCTTACCTGCCTCCAGGCGAGTTGGCGCGCCGGCCGGCCTCTGTCGGCAAAGCGATGCCCAACACCGAGGTTTATCTCGTCGGCGAGGATGACCGAGTGATCACCTCCCCTTGGACGGTGGGCGAACTTGTAGTTCGGGGCGCGAGCGTGATGAGGGGATACTGGAACCTGCCGGAGGAAACAGCCAAGCGCCTGCGACCAGGGATTTATCCGGGAGAATACGTTCTCTATACCGGCGATATTTTCCAGATGGACGAGGAGGGTTTCCTGTACTTCGTCTCTCGACAGGACGATATCATCAAAACCGGCGGAGAAATGGTCAGCCCCAAAGAGGTTGAAAACGTCTTGTACGAACTTGCTGATGTGAGAGAAGCAGCCGTTGTTCCGGTAGAGGACGAGGTGCTGGGCTTCGCCATAAAAGCCGTCGTGGTTCTGCGGGAGAAATCGGCTCTTAAGCGAAGGGACATCATCAAGCATTGTGCCCTTAAGCTGGAAAGATTCAAAATCCCCAAACACGTTGATATTCGATTTACGCTTCTGCCCAAGACGTCGAGCGGCAAAATAGCCAAACGGGAGCTCCAATAGGAATGGAAGATCTTCGAGAAAATCCACTGGTGATTGAGACGACGAGAGAACGAGACCGGATCAGCGCGTTCATCGGGACCTCTCTAAAGTCTTTAAAACGGGATGGGGCCGTTGTGGGACTGAGCGGGGGGATCGACTCGGCCGTGGCCGTGGCGTTATGCGTGGAATCTCTCGGCCAGGACAAGGTCATCGGGTTGCTGCTGCCTGAAAGGGAATCTAATCCTATGAGTTTGGAATATGCCCAGAAGCACGCGGCTCGGTTGGGCATCCGGTACGAATGCATCGACATAACGCCGGTGCTCGAAAAGATCGGCACTTATATTAAGAGGGATGAAGTCATTCGCTCCATGTTTCCGAGCTATCGTCCGGACGATAAAATAAAACTCTCGCTGCCGGCTGATCTTCTGGCAAGGGACGCTCTGAATATTTATTCCTTATCCATCATCCGGGGCGAGGACCTCGTCTTCCGTTCCCGTCTCACCAAGGAGCAGCTCGGGTCTATCGTCGCCGCCACGAACACGAAGCAGCGCACACGTATGCTCCATCTGTATTACTGGGCTGAAAAGCACAATTATATCGTTTGCGGAACCACGAACCGCAGCGAACTCGTACAGGGATTCTTTGTCAAATATGGAGATGGGGGGGTGGACATAGAACCGCTAGCGCACCTTTATAAGACACAAGTCTATCAGCTTGCCGCGGCGCTGGATGTGCCCCAGGAAATTATCCTGCGGCCGCCGTCTCCGGACACCTTCAGCAAAGCGGTGAGCGATGAGGAGTTCTATTTCCGGATGCCTTATGACCGGCTCGATCCGCTCCTTTGGGCCTGGGAAAGGAAACTCACCCCCGCCGAGGCCGGCAAAATCCTGGGTCTATCCGAGGATCAGGTCATAAGGGTCTTTCGAGATTTTGCGGCTAAATATCGATCCGCTCAGCATCTTTTAATGATTCCGCCGGCTCTGGACATTTTACCCAGTGGGGGACTGCCTTGAGAATCTGCAAAAGATGTGTGTTGCCCGAGACTTTTCCCGGCGTCCGGTTCGATGTAGAAGGCGTCTGCAATTTCTGCCGGGATTTCAATCGGGATCGGTTGGCCGGCCAAAAAGCAGAATATCGGCGTCGCTTCAAACAGTTGGTCAAGGAGCATACCGGGAAATCCGAGTATGACGCTATCCTGAGCTATAGCGGCGGGAAAGACAGTACCTATACTCTAATGAAGCTCAAGCAGGATTTTCATTTGAACGTGCTTGCCTTTACCATGGACAATGGATTTATGTCGGGGCGGGCCTATGAGAACATCCGAATTGTGACAGGTCGTCTCGGAGTTGACCATCTGCTATTCAAACCTCGGTTTGATGTCATGAGAACGATTTTCGCCGGATGTGCCCGGAGGAATATTTTTCCGCCGAAAACCCTGGAGAGAGCCAGCTCTATTTGCACGGCCTGCATGAGCATTGTGCGATTCAGCGTCTTGCGGACAGCCATTGAGAAAAAGATCCCATTCCTTGTATTTGGGTGGTCGCCTGGCCAGGCTCCCATCACAGCCTCCGTCATGAAAAATAACGTTGCCTTCCTTAAGTTGATGCAAAAGAACGCCTCGAAGCCCCTTCATGAACTAGTGGGGGATGCTGTCAACCCCTACTTTCTGCGCCCGGAACATCTTCGCCCGGGACGGTGGCTGCCTTACAATATCCACCCCCTTGTTTTTCTGGATTATGATGAAAAGACGATATTTAATGCCATAGATCAAATCGGCTGGAAGCCTCCTCAGGATACAGACGCCCAATCGACGAACTGTCTTATAAATTCCTTTGCCAATGACGTCCATAAGAAAAGATACGGCTTTCATCCTTATGTCTTTGAGTTAGCCGGTTTGGTAAGACAAGGCTATCTCAAGCGTTCAACGGCTCAAGCGAGATTGGAGCAAAAGGAAAATGCGGAGCTCATCGATAGCATCCGCGCTTCGCTGGGATTGGATGGATAGACGGCAATAGAAAATAGAATGGACGAGAATCGCATAAAGATCAGGCTAGCCGGTCCCGGCGACGCCGCATCGGTGGCCAACCTCCACTTTGCCTGTTCTTTAGCGCAGCCCGGCGCCTTCATGCATCGTCTGGGCCGGAGATTTTTCTTTAAGTTCTATCAGATCATCCTCAATCATCCGACAAGCGTGGTTATGTGTGCTGATGCGGAAAGAGATGGAATCGTTGGTTTGGTTTCTGCGACTTTGGATGCAAAAAGCGATTTTGAGGCAATTCGCAAAGGGCGCTTCCAGCTCTTTTGGGCTGCGCTTCCTGCCCTAATTCGAAAACCAAGCTTGCTGTGGGCCGTGTATATAAGAAACAAATCCCTCTCGCCAAAGGTGTTGGGCGAAGGTTTTTGTGTGGGTTCGGGCGCAAGAGTGGCATATTGGGGCTGGTTGCCCGATTATCCGTCGAAAGGGAAATCCATACAACTTATGGAAGAGTTCTTGCGCTTGATGGAGAAT
>JAFGGB010000054.1 GCA_016930775.1 Deltaproteobacteria bacterium | reverse complement strand
GCATCGTCGGCGGGCTTATCCTGGGACTGGTTGAAAACCTCGGCGCCACATACATATCAACGGGTTATAAGCATTCCTTCGGTTTTATCATTCTCATACTTGTTCTTCTTTTTTGGCCGTCCGGTCTTTTCGGTCATCGAGGCAAATGATCCTGGGGGTGAATATTACATGTCTCAAACGAAAAAAATCTGCTGTGTTGCAGCCTTAGCAATTGTTTTACTGTCTCTCCTGCCATGGAGCCTCGGAGTATATAAGCTGCATGTGATGATCGTCTGCTTTTTCTACGTCATGATGGCGGCAAGCTGGAATCTTATCGCCGGCTACACGGGGCAGGTTTCTTTCGGGCATGCCGCCTTTGCGGGCATCGGCGCCTACGCGTCCGCCCTTCTTTCATTGAAGGCTGGTGTCAGTCCTTGGATAGGGGTCATTCTGGGCACATTGATTGCGGCGGTTCTCGGTTTCTGTCTCGGTGTTATCTGTCTCAAAATGGGCGGCATTTATCTTTCTCTTACGACGCTGGGATTCTCAGCAATTATCCAAATTGTCATTATCAATGAATATGAAATCACACGCGGCACTATGGGCTTGCAGGTGCCGGGTTTTTTCGCCGAATATTCAAAACTTAGCTATTACTACCTGCTCCTGATAGGAGCATTGATTACTCTGGCCGTTGTCTATGCTGCCATCCATTCAAGACTGGGCGTCAATTTTCGTGCAGTGCAGAACGATGAACGCGCCGCCGCTTCATTGGGGGTTAATGTCGTTCGCGTCCGGGTTCTTGCCTTTACAATATCGAGCGCTCTTGCAGGTTTTGCCGGCGGGCTCTATGGTCACTATCTGCTGTTAATAACGCCGGAAATCCCCTCGCTGGATCAGCAGTTTCTTGTTCTTTCCATGACGGTCATCGGTGGAATGGGTTCATTTGCGGGGCCGATCATTGGCGCCTTTTCTCTCGAAATATTATCGGAGTACATACGGGTTTATGGCGAGTATCACGTCCTTGTGTTTGGTCTTGTAGCTCTAGTGGCGGCGAGATTCGCTCCCCGAGGAATTGTAGGAATAGCGCAGGATATTGGCATGGTGAAGCGGCTGCGCAGGCTGATGGCGCCTGCTGTTCGCGGCCGAGCATAAAGAACGGCTTCAAGGTTGCTGAAGGAGGAATGCTGTGTCGCTTATCGAGGGACGTGCCGTCTGTAGATATTTCGGCGGTGTCAACGCACTCGCCAATGTAAACTTTGCCATCGAAAAGGGATCGATCGTGGGTCTTATCGGACCCAATGGAGCAGGGAAAACGACCCTCTTCAACGTGATGGCCGGCACAATTAAGCCTACAACGGGCCGCATACTCTTTCACGGTGAGGATGTGACGGATCAGCCCGCCTACAGAATCTGCCGGAAGGGAATAGCCAGGACATTTCAGATTCCACGGCCCTTTGGGACGATGACGTGTCTGGAAAACGTGGTGGTGGGGATCATCAATAATCTCAACGGTCCCTACGTCAAATCCGACGTCGAGGATAAGGCCCGGATCGCGCTGAAATTTGTGGGACTCGGCGACCTGATCGCGACCGAGGCCCGTAATCTCAATGTCGTACAGAAAAAGAAACTGGAAATAGCCCGAGCCCTTGCAACGGGACCGGAAATTCTCCTGCTTGACGAGGTCCTGGGGGGCCTCAATACCCAGGAAATCGGGGAAGCCATAGAATTCATACGATTGTTGAGAGACAAGCAAAATATAACCATTTTTTGGATAGAACATATCATGGGAGCGATCATGCAGGCTGCCGAGCGAGTTATCGTTCTAGATCAGGGTACAGTTCTTATGGAAGGAACTCCTCGGGAGGTTGTAAGTGATCAACGCGTTATTCGGGCGTACCTTGGGGAATAGAAAGGCTCTATCATGCTTGATATAAGGAATATTGATGTGTATCGGAGCGAAACGCAGGTCCTGTGGGATGTCTCGATGGCAGTGGCGACCGGAGAACGCGTGGCCATCCTTGGAAGCAACGGCGCCGGCAAATCGACGCTTCTGGACGCGATAACCGGCGTTCTCGTTCCCCGCAACGGCGACATCCGCTTTAACGATCGATCGCTTCTTGGCAAGAAACCCTATGAGATTATCCAATTGGGCATTTCCGTTGTTCCTGAAGGCCGCAGAGTCTATCCCGATATGACGGTCTTCGAGAATTTGGAAGTGGGCGCCTATTGCAAGCGGGGACGAAGCGAACTCGCCCAAACAATGAAGCGGGTCTTCAATCTCTTCCCTGTTCTTCAAAAACGGAAAGGACAGCGAGCCGTGACTCTTTCCGGCGGCGAGCAGCAGATGCTCTCCATCGGACGGGCTCTCATGAGTCGACCAGAACTTTTGATTATAGACGAGCTGTCGCTCGGGCTCGCTCCACTCCTTACAACTCAAATTTATCAGGCGCTTTCAGGGCTGGGAGAAGAATTCACGGTTGTCCTCGTTGAGCAGAATGTCGAAAAGGCTTTGCAGCATTCAGAAAGGGCATACGTGCTTGAGAGCGGTCGCATAGCAAGCCATGGACTGTCGTGTGAGCTGATACGCAACAGCGACATTAGAAGAGCTTATCTTGGATTGTAAGGCAATTACATTGCATGTCGGCCTGTCCGCTCACCTAGGCATGCTGAGATTCTTTTTTTTTCAATTGTCGAAGGACTTTATAACGAAAGAACAAATTTCAACTATATCTCCTTACGTTCATGACGGTCGTTTAACGATCGGCATGGCCGGTCCTGAATGAACCGCGCTCCGGTATCTTCACCGCCACAACTTCACCCTCGGCACAGGTTGTTCCGTTGACTGAAACAGTTGAACTTACGGTTACTTTACGCCCCAATGCCTCTTTTATGCGTCCCCGGACTTCAAGCGGCGATCCAAGGGGCGTCGGATGGAGATAGGTCACCTGTAAAGATGCCGTAACAAACAGCAAGGGAGGGTCGGCGCCTATAGCCCTTCCCTCTTCCCGGTATGCCATGGCAACGGCCGTCGCTATGCAATGACAATCTATTAATGAAGCAATCAGTCCTCCATAAACGTAGCCCGGCAGTGCGATATGATAGGGCCTTGGTTGAAAAACGGCAACAGTCTCATTGCCATCCCAATAGCTCTTAAGCTGAAGACCATGATCATTGAGCCGGCCGCAGCAGTAACAATGACTGAATTCATCGGGATAGCAATCTTGAAATGATTTCTGGCTCATATGATTTCCTCTCCAATTGACGCTTTTGTGATCATCAAATTATTGTATTGATTAATCTCAAAAATTTTTCAACAGGGCAAAGGGATTTTCTCGTCACGATTCGATTTTCCCCAAGTTTCCCACCCTGACTCCAACCAGTCGAACCTTCTTTGCAAGGTCAATTCGTTTGAGGCAGGCAAAGGCCGCTTTCCTGATTTCCGTTTCACCATTGACCGGTTCGGGCAATGTAAGTCCTCTGGTTAAGGTCTCAAAGTCAGCAAAGCGTATTTTAACGGTCACTGTCCTGGTTCGGAAATCCCTGTCGCGCATCTCCTCAACAACTTCCTTGGTCAGGTCGGCAAGCATTCTCGCAATGATCTGCCAATTCCCGATATCCTTTTGAAAGGTGGATTCCCGGCTGATGGATTTAGGTTCCCAGGACGTGATCAGGGAAGAGTCGTCAATGCCGCGACTTGCCTGATAGAGGTAATGACCGTAGGAAATGCCGAATGAATCGATCAGATTCTCCAAGGAACGAGCAGTCAGACTCCTGACCGTTTCAATTCCCATCTCCTTGAGACGCATTTCTGTTTTGGGTCCGATGCCCCAGATCTTCCTGACCGGCATAGGCGCAAGGACTGCTTCTATATTTTCAGGCGCTATGATGGTCAAGCCATCGGGCTTTTGCATGTCGGAAGCTATTTTTGCCAATAATTTATTGGGGGCGATGCCGATAGAGCAACTCAGGGATCGTTCCGTTCGAATCCTCTCCTTGATTTTTTCAGCTATGGACTCTGAGGCAGCGGAAATATCAGAAATATCGAGAAATACTTCATCAATGCCAACATCCTCCATGACGGGCGTGATTTGGAGAAGAAGTTCCTTGAATGCTTTGGATTCTTTTACATAAGTTTCATAATTTACAGGAAGAAAGACGGCATGAGGGCAGCATTTAAAGGCCGTTTTTAAGGGCATGGCGGAATGAATGCCATAGGTGCGCGCTTCATACGATGCAGTAGCGACTACCCCCCGCCTTGTCGGATCTCCTGTGCCGCCGATGACAATAGGTTTCCCTTTTAGTGAAGGGTCCCGTTTCTCCTCGACAGCGGCAAAGAAAGCATCCATATCCACGTGCAAAACGCGTCTCACGCCCATGCTGCCGTCACGCACTGCATTTTTCATGGATCATAAATAAGGTCGTCGACCGTCGGTTTTAGCTGATTCGCATGCTCGATTCGCTCTCCGTAAACGATGAGCGACGTCGTTAGATAATTGTCCAATGGCAGCAGAAAATTCAACCTATTGTTCGTCTGCAGCAGTTTGAGCGGAAGTCCCGGGAGTTCATTTTTTGCCGGACCGTTCATTTGATTTCGCCGGGGGCAACAATGGGAATGCATATCAGTCTAAGGGATCCTGCCGATGACAATGCGCACAGCTTACGGCAGGGCGTTTCAGGGAATCTTTTGCATCCATATCCGCATCAGGAAGGGAAGGCAGCACAGGATGGTGACGACGATGCACGCTCTGTCAACCCACGCAGCGCCGAGATATCTTTCATCCCAATCGGTCGATTCAATGAAATGCTGAAAGCGCTTCACCAGCCGCGGTTTTGGAACGGTCCTGCAGGTCCCCGCCCTGGATTGTTCCGTCGTTCCTGAAGATGCTGCCGCGACTGTCTGCATGTTTTTATCCTTATTCTTTAATGTTGTTAAATCTTAATGATGGTATTTCCGAATCACCGCTGTTACGACGCCTCCGAGCCTGAGTTCTTTCTTGGGTCTGATGACGGGATATTTCGGATTCGCGGCCTCCAGGAAGACCTGGTTTTCCTGTTGCCTGAAATATTTCAGGGTCCACTCTCCATCGACTTCCGCAATCACGATATCCCCATTCCTCGGCTGTTTGTCCCTTTCGACAATGACAAGATCTCCCTCCCTGATGCCTTCGTCAATCATGGAATCGCCGCTGACTTGGAGCAAAAAGGACGACTCCGGTTTTGTGATCAGATATTCATCCATCGATAGAATGTCTCCGACGGTTTCTTCCTCGTCCGACGGAAAACCGGCCTGGACGGATCCGACCAAGGGAATGGCGAAAGCTTGTTTCGTAAAGGAAAGCCGCCCTTGTCCGTCCTTTGCAAGAATGCCGGCATCAATGAGTTTGTTGATCCAGAAATGCACGACGCTTTTTGATTTGACATCCAACAGACCGATCATCTCGGCGAAAGAAGGCATCCGACGATTTTCTCGGAAAAAGGCGGCGATGATTTTCTGCACCCTTTTTATTGTCCGCTTCTCTTTCATGATTATTCTATATAGAACATTCGTTCTATTATCAAGGAAAATTTACAATAAACTGCCCAGAATATTTGCAGCGGCGCCGAGCGTTTGATTTTCCCCCCTGAAGCTGGGCCATTCTCAAATGGAGTCGTTCCTGATAATAAAAGAAAACGATACAAAGGGGAACGGAGGAAAGAGGGTAAGAGATTTTCACCGAAGCAGATCATCAGGATTGTCAAAGAATTGGAGGTTGGCATCAAGAAGATCGAAATATGCCGTAAATTATCCGAACAGACATTTTATAACTGGAAGAAAATAAGTAGGCGGTATGGAGATCAGCGACGCCATGAGGCTAAAGATTCTGGAAGATGAGAACCGAAAGCTGGAAGGGCTCGTTGCTGATCTGAGCTTGGACAATAAGATTATGAGGGATCTTTTGGAAAAATATTTAATGCCCAAAGCGAAGAAGGCCGCGGCAACGCATGTCATGTCCCAGTTTGGGCGGAGCAAGCGGGAGGCCTGTTGGCTCGTGAATGTTTTCAGAACGACGAACCGCTGTCCGGCCGTCGAGAAGAACGATCAGGAATTGCGAAGCAATCAACTTAAAACAGGAAACATCGATTTTGAATTTCTGGCCTTTTTAAAAGAAAAAACAATGTCTTTCTGTGTCTCTGAAGTTTCTCATATTCATCTTTACTGAAAGTTGTGAAAATGTTTATTGAACTGTTCACAATAATTACGTCCAATCATCGCGTTAAATCCATCGAACCACTTCTCGCCTGAGTCGCTCATTACCTCTAAAGCATTGTCGCCTTGTGCGAGCGCCTTATAATAGTTCATTTGAGCTTCTTTTCCCGCCATGATGCCCCCGATGCAATATAAACCAATGCCGAAACCCATCTCATGAAGCTCCCGGGGAGATTTGTACGGCGTATGGGGACTTCGTTCTATCATATTTGCAAGATTTACTGCGGCGGAGTTCTTAAATTCATCGGCAACTGCTTTTAGTTGATCCTCCCCTTGGGGAGCTTCAACAAAAAGAATGTCGGCGCCTGCCTCTTGATATTCATGCATACGCTCTAAAGCACTGTCAAGACCTTCAACTGCAATTGCATCGGTTCGAGCCATAACGGCGAAATCTTCAACCGATTTTGCGTAGTCGACTGCCGGCTTTATTCTTAGATTAATCATTTCTTCTTTCGAAACAAGATGTTTGCCGGAGCCATGTCCGCCGGCCATGTGACCGCAGCTTTTATTAATCGCATATTGATCCTCAATCTGGACATACTGCCCCCCCGCACGATGCACTTGTCTGCATGTCAGAACGATGGACATTGGTTCATTTCCATACCCTGTGTCAATATCCACTCCAATGGGAAAAGCAGAATGTGAACCCGTCAAAGCCGCCATCCAGGTTGCTTGTTCTATGGTAGTCGTTTGCCTGACAATCTGTTCGCGAAGCACATAACCCAAATCCGGCAATCCGTAGCTTGCAGCGGCCAGATAGCCCGAAACGTAAGTAATAAATCCAGATATGTACGATGGAACTATTCCCTTATCATAGATATCGCAGATCGTTGTGTATAAAAGCTTCGATTCCATTCCACTTGACACGCCTATGGCTAGGATAATCCCTTCATTTCGCTCATTCAGCATTCTCTTGAGGCTTTGCCTGTTAGTTTTTAAATTTAAATCCACGGTTTATCCTCCAGAATTATCAAAATCTCCCATATTCACTAATGCGTATCATCCCATCAAAGAACCGCCGTTGACTCTGATTCTGGTACCGGTAACGTAATCAGATTCCTTCGATGCTAAAAAAAGCACGGCATCTGCCACATCCTGAGGTTTTCCACGAACTCCCATTTCCCCTTCGCGATTCAAGGGTATGTCAGCCTGCAGCAATTCAAGTTGTTCCGGAGAATACGCTTTATGAATGTCGGTAATAATGATGCCAGGACATACCGCATTGACGTTGATTCCATAGGCTGCAACGGATCGAGCCACGGACATTGTGAAGCCCAAGACCCCGGCCTTTGAAGATGAATACCCGGCGCTTGTTATCGGCCGTCCCAATTCGCCAGCCAACGACGCTATATTGACTATTTTGCCTGAACGCTTATCCATCATGTGTTTAAGAACTGCTCTGGTACAATAAAAAGTTCCCGTTAGATTTATGCTAAGTTCTAGATTCCACCGCTCGTCCGATAAATCCAGCAATGTAGGCGCCGAGGAAACCACACCTGCATTGTTGACTAGTACGTCAATTTTTCCCAGTTCCGCTATGACCGTTTCTGCAGCGGCATTAACTTCTTTGCTCTTCGATATGTCGACGCGTGAAAATATGACTTTTCGATTACACATCCCGACAATTTCATCAACGATCTTCTGCCCTCGCTCAACAGAAATGTCCCATATGGCTATGTCGGCTCCTTCGCGAGCCAATGTCAACGCAATCGTTTTGCCAAGCGCCCCGCTTCCGCCCGTTATAATTGCCGTTTTGTCCCTCATACGATCCATTGCTATGCATCCTCCTTCTTAATGAAAATCATATTTTCTTGCGATGATCATTATTCATATTAAGCGCCATGTGATCGATCCAGCAGTGAAGGGCTTCGGCTACCCTCTCCCACTTGTTTTCTATCATCATATCGTGTCCGAATCCCGGAAAGCAGATGCAGGGAGCGTTATAATATTCCGCCACTCTTAAATCTTCGCCTTTGTTGTGTTGAGGATCGAGCAATCCATTAATAACGACTATGGGGCACTGTATTTTTTCTTTCGCAATCGTTATTGCACCATCGATTATTTGCTTAATCGCTTTTGGAGATTCCCAGCTAAAGCAGTTCGAATATTCAATGCGCTCTTCTTCGGGGACACGAGTGAGATATAAGTCTCTCATATATTCTCTATCAAGAGATAAAGGCTTTGCAAGATCAGAGACTTTCAAAACCACACCACTTTTAACTCCCGCCGGCGGACTCGGGGCTATGAGAATGCATCCAGGACAAGGAATGGATTCAACTACTCGAGCCGCAATCAATCCTCCCATGCTGTGACCTACAATGATCGGCTTCAGATTAAGATTTTGAATCACTTTCTTAACATCTTCAACATAATCTTCTATGCCGGTCTGAATCAATTCTTGCGCAGTTATTGTTGCGCTTTTATAGTGCCCTCTCAGATCCAAAGCATAGCACTCCCAGCCCTTTTGAGAAAAATAATCCAAATAATTATTCCAGACCCAACTGCCGTGGAAACCTCCATGAATGAACAAAAGGGGGGTTGCCCTCGTTTTCGAACGAGATGTTTTTGCGACATGCAATCCATCTATGTACAAACTTTCCATGGCAAGTTCCTTTCCCCTCTTCGCGGCACACTCAAACAGCCGGACAAACATGGCATTTTAAATCATCGCCATCGAGAAGTTTTTTAAAGCACAAGGTGTCGGATTTGCACAGAGCGGGCCTCTCGTCTCCGGATTCCCAACGGCGCACCAATGCAGGTTCACATATAAAGGGTCTGGACATGGAAATATAATCAGCAAATCCTTCTTCGATGAGGTTCGTGGCAATTTCCAAAGAACGAATGCCTCCGACAAGCATCAACGGGATCGATATGCGCGATTTAAACTGAATTGCCGAATCTCTGTACCATGCCTCTTCACTTGGACTCATCTTTCCGCTCCTGACAGGCGCATACCGGCCGATGCCTCTGTAAGAGTTTCCACCGCTTATTTCGATTGCATCGACTTTGCATTCCTGATCAAGCAACTGAGATAACTCCAGCATTTCTGATAGAGTAAAGCCCTGTTCGAAGAAATCCTCAGAATTGATTTTAAGAATGACGGGAAATTCTCCACCGACTTTCGCACGTATATTGTGGATTGTTTCCAATAGCATCCTCGACCGATTCCGAAGGGAACCGGCATATCCGTCGGATCTCCAGTTGAACAGCGGCGCCAGAAATTGACTTATCAGATATCCGTGACCGCCATGGATCTGAACGCCATCAAAACCTGCCTTTTGCGCCCGCAAGGCAGCATCGCCAAAGACCGAGCACATTTTTTCAATCTCTTCCTCTGTCATTGCTCTGGAAATCGGATCGGGCCCGTCTTCCATTATTGCCGAGGGACCGATCGGTTCCAGGCCTGTCAGCCGGCGATCTGCCCTGAAGCCGGCATGAGCTATTTGCAGAAAAATCTTGCCATGAGCCTCATGGACGGCTCCAGCCATCTCAGTCAACTTAGAAATGAATTTATCATGATAAACGGCAAGCTGATGATGATGGGCCTGTCCTTCCGGCGATACATAGGCGTGCCCCGTTATAATGAGCCCAACTCTTCCTTCGGCCAGTTTCTTCATGAATTTAGCAAGCTTCGGCGTTGAATGGCCCTGTTCATCGGCCATCCCTTCCCAGGTCGCTGCCCGCACAAAACGGTTCGTCAATGTTATGTTTCCTAATTTGACAGGATCAAATATTACGGACATGCGTCTTGTCTCCTATTTCAGAATTTTTAAAATCCCTTCTTGAAACAGCGCCATGTGATTCCGGCAAAGTGTCGAACAGCACAGAGGCGTCGAAGGAACTTCGTACGAGCGGCCCAGTCAGCGCCGCCTTAAATCCCATCTTTTCCGCCTCGATCTTATAATAGGCAAATAGCTCTGGATGAATGTACTCAACGACAGAAACTTGTTCAAATGACGGCCGCAGATATTGGCCGATTGTTACGATATCGCAGCGAACATCCCGCAACAAAGACAGAATCTCCAGAACTTCCTGCTTCGTCTCTCCCAGACCGACCATGAATCCTGATTTTGTCGCAACGGTGCAGTCAATTTCCTTTATTTGATCGATCAAGCGGAGTGATCGTTCAAAAGAGGCTCCGCTTCGAATGTCTTTGAAAATTCGAGGCGCCGTCTCCACATTGTGGCCTATGACATCAGGCTTCGAATCGACTGCCGTTTTCAATGCCTGCTTCGACCCGCAAAAATCCGGTATGAGAAGTTCGATCCTCGTATTCGGGTTGCTGCTGCGAATGGCTTTGACCACTGCTGAATAATGCAGAGAGCCTCCATCATTAAGATCGTCGCGAGTGACGGATGTAACGACAACATGCCTGAGATTCAATGCCCGAACAGCCTCAGCGATATGAGATGGTTCTTCAGGATCGGGATTACAAGGCGTCCCTTTATTCACTGCACAGAACAAACAGTTTCTCGTGCAGACATCTCCAAGAATCATGAAGGTTACGGTTCCCTTGGAAAAGCACTCTGCAATATTCGGACAGCGGGCGCTCTGACAGACTGAGTTGAGGCGGCCTCTCGACAGCAGACGCCTCATGGCTGCAACTTTTTCGCCGGCTTCAGCGGGCACTGTAGCGACCAGCCATGAGGGCATTTTTTTTTGATCAGTCTGCATCAAAAACGTTCTCTATAACTTCAGATGGCTTCATGATTGCGTCATGAAAAACCATTGACCTATTCAATGCTGAACCAATGGCCCGAACAATTAATGCAGCGACAGACGCCGTTTCGACAGGTCTCGACGATTGTTCAGCTATCGATGTCACACCTTTATCTGAGAGACCGCACGGGTGCATATATGACGTTATCCCGAGATTATTATTCACATTGAGAGCGAATCCGTGCATGGTTACCCCTTGGTTAACATTCAACCCCAATGCGCAGATTTTCTTGTCGCCTATCCAAACGCCTGGATGTTTCGGATCGATTGTTCCTGCAATCTTGAAACCCGCAAGAACCTTTATAACAGCTTCCTCCAATGCTCGAACAAATTGATGAATTGTTTTCCCAATGGATTCCAAATGGACTATGAAATAACCAACAATCTGCCCCGGATTGTGAAATGTTACATCGCCGCCCCGGTCAATCCTGACGACCGGAACGCCGCGCGACGCAAGATATGATTCGGATACCAGGATATTCTTGATGTTTCCGCCTTTCCCGATGGTTATGACCGGATTATGTTCGAGCAACAGAACGACATCTCCGATACAACCTTCTATCAGAGCTCTGCGCAATTTTTGCTGAAGTTCATAGGTTTCGAGATAATCGACCGTTCCCAGCCAATAAGCATGGATTTGAATCCTTTGCATAGCAGGTTTGACCCAGTCAGACTGCATCCATGAACCGCAACTCATATGTCTAGATGTGAAGAGATCTTCCGTCGAGTCCAAGGCTTGCTTCCATTACAGCTTCGGATAATGTCGGGTGCGCATGGATCGTTTCACTCAACTCTGCTTGAGTCGCTTCCAGAGTAAGTCCCAATACGGATTCTGCAATCATTTCAGTCGCATGAGGACCAACAATATGCACTCCCAGTAATTCGCCATGACTGCTCTCCGATATGACTTTTACGAAGCCTTGTGTTTCTCCAATGATTTTTGCCTTGCCGTTTGCCGA
Organism: Deltaproteobacteria bacterium; assembly: GCA_016930775.1. GTDB lineage: Bacteria > Desulfobacterota > Syntrophia > Syntrophales > UBA2210 > JAFGGB01. The sequence continues at coordinate 9,192 of JAFGGB010000054.1, read as the reverse complement.
GAAGGGAAAGGTGGCCGTTTTAATGGTTTCGTAGCGTTTTCGAGCCTCTCCTTCCGTCAATCCTACGGCAGCTACTTCCGGCGAGGTCCATATGCATCGAGGAACGGCCTTATAGTCCATCCTCGTTTTCATGCCAGAAGCGTTCCTTGCGGCGCATTTGCCTTCGGCCATTGCCTTGTGAGCAAGCATTATCCCGCCGACCGCATCGCCGATGGCATAGATGTTTTTGACATTCGTCTCCATGTATTCGTTGACGAGTATTCGTCCTTTATCGAAAGCAACCCCTAAGCATTCCAACCCCAACTGATCGGTAAAGGGACGACGGCCAACGGAAACAAGCGCCTTGTCGCCTCTGAGCGTCATTGTTGCATTGTTCCAGGCGACTATTACTTCCTTTGTCCCATCGGGAGCAGATCTGATGCGAGTTACAGCGGCGCTGGTGTATATGTCGACGCCCTCGCGCTTCAATGACTTTTCCAGTTGCTTGGCGATGTCCGAATCTTCTGCCGGCAGAATCTGCGGCATCATTTCAACCACTGAGACAGCTACATTCAACCGCCTGAATATTTGTGCAAATTCAAGGCCAATGACGCCGCCTCCAATGATTACAAGACTCTTCGGAAGACTGTCCATTTCGAGAGCGTCATCGCTGTTTATGACGTTGCTGCCGTCGATACCCTCAACGGGAAGAGAACTCGGCACAGAGCCTGTTGCAATAATAATATTGTTGCCTGATACTTCCGTTTCTTCCTTTCCGGAAACTTTAACCCTGCCGCCATTAATGATGGTCGCCGCGCCTTCAACAACTTTTATCTTGTTTTTTCTCATCAAGTACTGTACGCCGTCGCGCAGCTGGTCTACTATTTTTCTCTTTCGCTTCGATGCTTCATCAAAATTTAACGAGAATCCCTCAACTGTTATTCCGAACTCCTTGGCCCTTCCAATGTCATTAAACAGTTGGGCCGTTTGAACGAGCGCTTTCGTCGGTATGCAGCCTCTATTGACGCACGTTCCTCCGAGCTTGTCTTTCTCGATCAGGGTAACATCGGCCCCCTGTTGAGCAGCTTCTATCGCCGCTACGTATCCTCCTGGACCGCCTCCGATCACAACAACCCTGTTCTGGTTCTCATTGTTGCCAAACATTTCATCACCTCAATATTTTCTGCTATGCCAGCGCTACATAATCAGCAGGGGATTTTCAATGAGTTCACTAATTCGCTGGAGGAACCGACTGCCGGAACCGCCATCGAGAACCCGGTGATCTATCGACAGGGTTAAATTTGTCATGGGTCTGATAATCACCGCCCCGTTGCGAACAACCGGTTTTTCCATCATGCGCCCGATACCCAGGATGCAACTTTCCGGAGGATTGATAATAGGACTGAATTGATCGATACCATACATTCCCAAATTGGAGATAGTCAGACTTCCTCCCTTCATCTCGGCAGGCAGAAGTTTCCCGATCCGGGCACGGTCAACCAAGTCCGACCGGTTCTTTGCAATCTCCTCCAGATTTTTCCTGTTCGCCTCTTTCAAGACTGGGACAACAAGACCATTGTCCACGTTAACAGCGACTCCGATATCGATATCATGATGCAGTGAAAGTGCATCGCCCGCCCAGGAAACATTTACTTCGGGATTGTCCTCAACAGCTCGCGCCACCATTTTTATGAATAAGTCCGTATAGGTTATTCTGATTCCCGTTCTCTTCTCAATAGTCGCCAACAAGGATTCCCGAACTTTCTTCAATTCTTCCATGTCTACTTCTACTGTCAGGAAGAAATGCGGAACCGATTGAAAACTTTCCGTCATTCTCCGGGCTATTGTCTTTCGCATGGATGACAGGGCAACAATATCGCCTGTCTTCGTTTCGGTCTTTTGGAGCTGGGAACGAGATTCAGCAAACCGTTCAACATCTTCTCTTTTGATTCTACCGCCGGGACCCGTACCGGTTACCATGGACAAGTCCACCGGGAGCGATTTGGCTATCTTCTTTGCGAGAGGCGTAGCCTTTATCTTCTCGTCAGTTGATATGGCTTCCTCTTGTATTATTTTAAGCTTTTCCGGTACACTTGCAACTGCCGAAGATTCCTGCTGTGCCCCCGAACTGCCAGTCTTGCGGAGGTCCTGAGGCATATCTTCGCCCTCGCCGAGTATATAAGCGACAACCAAACCCACCGTCACTACATCACCGGCTTTCGCCAAGTGCTTGCTCAGAACGCCAGCCGCGGGCGACTCCACCTCCCAGGTAACTTTCTCCGTTTCAAGGGTAAAAAGGACAGTTCCTTTTTCTACCCGTTCTCCCTCCTGTTTCATCCATTCAATTATTTTGCCTTCTGTCATTGCCTCATCAATTTTGGGCAGTATAACCTCATAAGCCATTCTACACCTCCATCTGCAGGTCTTCCCGACCGACAGCTGTCAGGAAGCGGAAAATATTACGGTTCTTAAAGCGGTTGCAGGCCCATCGAATCTGATATGTCTCAGTGCCGTTCATCCGCTATTGAGGGCCATATTAAAGAAGAATCAGGCCATTAACTGGCGAGCTGCTTCGACAATATCGCCTGCATTCGGCAGGACGAAATTTTCCAGCCTCATCCCAAAAGGAATGGGAACGTCGAGAGCGCCTATCCTCTTGATGGGAGCGTCGAGGTAATCAATGGCCTCGTCAGCAACAAGCGCCGCCACTTCGGCGCCGAAACCATACATCTTGCAGGCTTCATGAACTATCAGCAAACGCCCCGTCTTCTTGACTGATTGTATTATGCACTCTCTGTCGAGAGGTTTGATGGTCATGGGATCTATAATTTCTATTTCGATGCCTTCCCGGGCAAGCCGTTCTGCGGCTTCCATTGCGAATAGAACGCTCCGTGAAAGAGCTACGACGGTTATATCCTTGCCTTCACGCTTCATATCCGCCTTACCTAAGGGAATAAGATACTCTTCCTCCGGAACTGGACCCTTCGAAGCGTACATGCCTTTGTGTTCGATGAATATTACCGGATTGTCTTCTCTAATGGCCGATTTCAACAGGCCTTTTGCATCATAGGGCGTTGCAGGCAATACAACAATGAGTCCGGGTACATGCGCAAACATCATCTCGAGACATTGCGAATGCTGGGGACCTGCCGATACGCCTCCGCCTTCCTGTGTTCTTATAACGATCGGAAGCTTTATCGTGCCGCCGCTCATGAATCTCATTTTTGCCGCCGTATTAATAATCATGTCGGACGCCAAGGTTGAAAAATCTATATACATAATTTCGGCCACAGGCCTCATGCCAACCAGCGCCGAACCGACAGCCGCCCCAGCGATGCCGGCTTCCGCCAGAGGGGTGTCGAGTATGCGTTCCGTGCCGAATTCATCAACCAATCCCAAAGTTACTTTATACGAACCTCCAAATACTCCGATATCTTCGCCAAGCTGGAAAACGGCGCTGTCGCGCCGCATTTCTTCTCTCATGGCTTCCCTGACCGCTTCTCGATATGTTATTTCACGCATGTTCATGACCCCTATACTTTTTTCAGAGTGTCAACTTCACGACCGCAATAAACGGAGTTTCTAAAAGCATCCTCGGGCTCAATCTCTTTGCTGTTAATGGCAAACGCCACTGCTTCGTCCAGTTCCCGTTCCAATTGAACATCGATTTCCTGATCTTCTTTTTCCGTCAGGATATTTTTCTTCAACAAATAAGACAAGAGTCGGCTTATGGGATCTTTCTCCGGACTTCTCCATTGCTCAATTTCTTCTTTCGGTCTGTAGGTTGTACCGGGGTCACCCATGTGATGACCGTAAATTCTATAGGTGATTCCCTCGAGCAAAACCGGACCCCCGCCCTTTCTGATCTGGGGTATGATTTTGCTTGCAGCTTCTGCCACTGCAATAGCATCATTGCCGTCGACACTGATGCCAGGAATTCCGTAACCCTTTGCCCTTTCCGCCAGATTATTTAACTTTCCACCCCAATAGGTCCAGTGAGTGCTCTCCTCATATTGATTGTTGACGAGTACAAAGAGAACAGAAAGGTCGAAAGCGGCAGCAAAGGTCAACCCCTCATGAAATGCTCCTGTGCAGGTAGCTCCGTCGCCAAAATAACATACCGTTATCTTGTCTGTTTTCTGCAACTTACATCCTAATGCGACGCCACTCGCCAGTGGTACGCCGCTGCCCACAATGCCTGTCGCTCCCAATATATTGAGATCCATCGCAGCTATATGCATCGAACCTGAAACACCTCGGCAATAACCAGTTTCCCGTGCATAAAGTTCTGCCATAGTGGCTTTGAAACCGGCCCCACGAGCGATGATATCGCTATGCCCTCTGTGGGTTGTCAGTATGTAATCATCGGGAGCCAGGAAAGGCGTAAGGCCACAGGGGATCGCTTCGGCGCCGACGGAAGAATGTATGAACCCCGGCATGCCTTTGCGGAGTTCCAGGATTGCCCGATCTTCAAAGGCTCGACAACGTTTCATGAGCAAATATATTTCTTTAATTTTTTCTTTGCTGAGCTTCATAAATCCTCCCAAAAATGTTCCTATGCCTCTCTCAAATGTATATGGAAATTTTCAGTCATTGCGGTCCGAAAGCGTCAGGCCATAAGAAGACCGCCGTTGACGTCGAGAACACAGCCGGTTATGAAGTTCGAGGCTTGTGAAGATAAAAACACAACCGTCTCAGCAATATCTGCCGGCTGTCCCAGTCGCCCGAGAGGTATCATCTCGTCCTTGATCAAAGGCTCATTGACTGTCATGGCTGTTACTATCGGCCCTGGAGCAATGCCGTTGACATGAATCCCGTGTCGAGCCCCGTTTTTTGCCGCCCACTTCACGAAGCCGTGAATTCCCCCCTTAGATGCACAGTAATGAGGTCCTGCGAAGAGTCCGCCGATTTTTCCGGCAATGGACCCCATGCAGACAATCTTGCCGGCGCCTTGTTTTTTCATACAGGGCCATACAGCACGAGTCATCAAAAAGGTGCTGCGCAAGTTTGTGTTCATAATTTTTTCCCACTCTTCGAGGTCAAAATCTTCCAATTCCTTGCCGTACGATCCGACAACGGCCGCATTATTCACCAGGACATCAATTTTTTTGAACTTGTTCGTAATTGGCCAAATGGCGTTTTTAATTTCTTCCGGGGAGTTAAGATCGCAACTTACGGGAAAAACTCTGTCACTGCAACTCATCAAATGTGCCGTTTCTTCAAGGGAGGCGATGTCGACCAAGACTACAATGGCGCCCTCGCGAAAGAAAGCGAGCGCAATCGCTCTTCCAATGCCCCGCGAGGCGCCTGTAACAATTATGACTTTATCCTTTAGGTTGACGGGTCCGCTGACTGCTGGAATCATGATTGCTTGCTCCTTTCGGCGCTGAAAACATCACACCATCAAATTCGGAAGATACGTCAGTATCCACGGAAAGAGGAAACACAGGTAAAGGCATGCAAATTTAATAATAATGTACGGCAGTGTTCCTTTGTATATTTCAATCATATTGACATCCTCCGAAACAATTCCCTTCATGTAAAAAAGGTTGACGCCGAAAGGAGGAGTTATAAACCCAGCTACTGAGGCAATAACGAAAAGCAACATGAACCACAGGGGATCTATTCCGAACTGATTCATCACAGGAACAAAAATAGGTATGCAGATCATGGATATGGCTATCCCGTCGATAAACATGCCCAAAACAATTGTTATAATTAACATGATTATTACAACACCCGAAGCGCCAAAGGGAAGGTGCGACAATATACCAGAAACGAGAGTGCCTGTGCCGGTCACTGTTATTAGCGCTGAATAACAGCCGCCTCCTATGAGCAGCCACATAATCATGCAGGTAACCTGAAAAGAACTTCTTGATGCTTCGACAATCTTTGATATTGTCAACTGTTTTTGAGCGGCAGCTATAACAACCGCAGCCAAAGCACCGAAACCGGCCGCCTCAGTGGGAGTGAAAGCTCCTACATAAATTCCTCCCATAAGAAAGGCAATCATAGCAACGGGCAGTATGACATAACGAATTGCGGCGATCTTTTCTCTTATTGACCCCTGTTCTTCCTTCGACAGAGACGGACCGTCTTGCTTTCTCAGGACGCACCGAATTATGATGTAAATGCAATATCCCAGAGTTATAAGAAGTCCCGGAAACACTCCTCCAAGAAACAGCTTGCCAACCGATAGCTGAGCATAACCTCCCACTATAATCATCAATACGCTCGGCGGAATAATTCCTCCCAATGCACCGCCGGCCGTTATTGCACCCAAGACCATCGGTCTGTTGTAACCTTTTTTGAGCATTTCAGGTAATGCTATCAGTCCCATCGTAATTGTCCCCGTAGCCCCCACGCCGCTCAAGGCTCCGATGATTGCGCATATCATGACGGTTCCGACCGCGAGACCGCCTCTCAGTGGACCCATCCACATATGCATAGCCCTGTACAACTGCGCAGCAATTCCCGATTGCTGGAACACAACGGCCATGAGGACGAACAGCGGAATGGCAATAAATACTTCCGTGGTGATTTGTGAAAAAGCCGAGCCTACGACCATGTAGAGTCCCGCAGGCCCCAGGAAAACAAGCATTAGAACGGCAGATATACCCGTCAGCACGAAGGCGATAGGAACGCCTGTAAAAATAAAAACGAGGAGAGAAACGATTATTATTGAAGCTACAATCCAAGGTTCCATAGAGATCACTCCCCTGCCTTCTTGCCAGTAAATACGATTATGCTTTTTATCAGCTCTGACACACCTTGCAGGAACAGCAAGAATGCTCCAACAGGAACCAGCATTTTCATATAATAATAAGGAGGGGCCCACACGGTAGCCACGGTTTCTCTGATTTTGAAAGACATCCACGCCATATCCCATCCTTGAATCATGAGAACCAGCGTACCGGCAAACAGGAACAAGGGGGTCATTAAGTCGATGATTTGTTTCTGTTTGTCAGACAGTTGAGAGGTTAAGACGTCCACTCTTACATGTCCGTTTTTCAAAAAAGTATAACCGCCTCCAAGCATGATGATTGCTGCAAAGATCTGTATGTTTAAATCCCATGCCCATATGGTTGGCCTGCTGAATACATACCTCATCATGACTTCATAGGCCGATATCAGGACCAATGGAATCATCAGCAAACTGGCCGCTCTGCCTATCCAGTCATTCATCGAATCGATTATTTTGACTATTATACGCATAAGAAATTCCCCGATTCGTTACGTGAGCAGAGAGCCTCGCATGGAGGCTCCCTGCCAGGCAATTTTTTTTCAATCCATCGATCTGCCTAAATCTCTCATTTGCTGCTTCAGTATATCGACACCCTTCTTCATTCTTGGACTTTTCGCAGCCAGTTCATCCCAAATAGGCCGTACCAATGTTCTCATCTTCTTAAGTTCCTGCTCGGGCAGCCATGAAATCTGAGTCGATCCCATCGCGATAGATTTATTCAGTGAGTTTTTACAATGAGTAATATATTCATTGCTGAGATCGGAAACGATATATCGCGACCCGATTTCAACTACGCTTCGTATTTCGGGAGGAAGATTTTCAATCGATTTCTTATTGATAACCAAAGATAAGGATATCTGGGCTGCCGTTGGAAGTGTGTAATATTTAACTACTTCGTGCAGCTTAATATCCTGAAGTCCCGTCGCTCCATAAATAGCGCCATCTATCGTTCCCAGTTTCATTGCCATAAACATCTCGGCAGGATGGACCGTTGTCACGGAAGCGCCCAGACTCTGCACGTACTTTCCATAAACGCCGACGGCCCTGATTTTCTTACCCTTAAGATCTTCGAGTTTGGTGATTGGAGTTGTTGTGTTGAAATGATAGTAACAATCGGCAGCACATGGATACCACTTTATGCCGTGTTCAGAATACGCCTCCTGAATTACGTCGCCAAGCCCCCTTTTCCACATGGCATCCCAGACTTCATCCCATGTCTGATGACCCAAGGGAAGACCGATCTCTAGATCCGTTTCCGGAATCATGCCCGTATAAAAGCCGCCATAGGTAATTGCGGCGTCGAAAACTCCTTTTTCAAGAAATTGAAGTATTTGGGATGTTGGACACATAGCGTTCGGAGGGAAAATCTCGACTTTGAGACGACCATTTGTCATTTTTTCCATGGCTTCCGCCCAGAAAAAGGCCGTATTGGCCCCGGCATTCCCGAAAGGATGAGTTACCTGCATTTTCCATTTAACAACCTTGTCAGCAGCGGACACATTTCCTACAGCAATAATTAATGAAACTGCCAACGCCAAAAACAGGACAAAATATTTTTTCTTCATCATCTTTGTGCCTCCTTGTTAAACATAATGATTACGGCCTTAAGCCTGCTTCGCGACACAGTGAATGTGAAAAAATTACTTTTTTATTGGCGCCCTCCTTTCCAGTAGATCATCCATCAACAGCCCTAAAGTTTCTCAAAAATACTCCAATCATTCTAAATGCTTAATCGATCTCATGCGTTGCGGCAACAACACTTAACAAACAAACTGGTCTGTTGTTTAGCGCTTCCATATTGTGAGGAATGGAGGAATTACAGTAAAAACATTCTCCCTCTGTGAAAATAAGATCTTCATCGCCATAAGTGAATTTCAGCGTTCCTTCCAAGACGTAATTAAATTCTTCGCCCGTATGCACAAACATTTGAGTATTCTTTTTTTCCGGGAACACTCTAATAAGAAATGGATCCATAATTTTTTTGTGTTTTTCTATTGCCAAGGGTATGTAAAAATAGGTACTAAAGTCATTTCTATCAAACTGCACTAATTTTTTTATTTCGTCCTTATGCACCGGCACAATTGTGGGGTTCGAAAAAGCTTCATCATCCTCGAACAACGATCCGACTCTAACACCCAAAGCAGCGGCTATTTTTGCCAACGTAGCCACAGCCGGCGCCTTTTTTCCACTTTCCAAAAGAGATATGTAACTTCTTGTCAGTCCTGCACGCACAGCCAGGGTCTGCTGATTCAACCCTTTTTCTTGCCTGAGCGACTTAATTTTTTCCGCGATGCTGACCGATAATTTTTTCACTTTTACCGCACCTTCTAATTATTAAATTGCATGAATACCAAAATATAATGTTACCAATAGTAACTTAGTATTGTCATTATATTTACCGATTGGCTATCTAAATGTCAACAATATTTATATATAATAATTAATATATAGATATATTAGATACTTAT
>JAFGGB010000053.1 GCA_016930775.1 Deltaproteobacteria bacterium | reverse complement strand
GAGAGCCGCCTCCCCAGCCGTCGAAAACGACGGTGATCTTGTGACCGCGAAGTTTTCTGTACTCACCGACCGTTCGAAGGAGCTGCTTTCGTCCTTCTTCGAGACTGATTCGTTCGAAACGCCTGAGCCTGTCCGACTGGCGTATGAAGTTGTATCCGTCGATGATGATATGCATGGACTCTTCCTGCGGCCGAAAAATTCCTGTTATTCTATACCAGCGAAGGAGTGATTGGTCAAAGGCAACGGCGGCCGGCTTGTTCACAATTAACCTTAATGGTATAGAGATTGCCGCACCCGGAGCAATTGAAGGGACAATAAAAGAGATAAGAGATAGAGGAGCGGATATGAACGTTCTGTTGCACAAGATTTTTCGAAGCGCCGCAGTCGGTACGGCGCTTCTGTTGATCTGCGGCGCAGCTTTCGCCGCCGACAATCCCGCCCCGGCGGCCGATGGAACTTCCGTTGCCAGGGTTAACGGCGTCCTTATTAGCCGGGATGCTTTTGAGGAAGCCCTGTCCGATGGCCTGACGAAACTTGCATCGGCCAGCCAGTATCCCACGGACGAACAAATGATCCGTATCGAAAAAGGAATCTTGGAGAAACTGATTCATGAGGAACTGCTCTATCAGGAAAGCCGCCGCCGATTTCCCGTCGATAAGGCGGAGGTGGACCGGGAAATCGATGCAGTCAGAAAGATGCTTGCAAGCGACGATGACTACCGATTGTTCCTTCGGCGAATGAGTAAAACAGAAGAGGCTTTTTCAGCAGGCATCGCGAGGAAGCTCGCTCTTCGGAAAATCGTCAACGGTCTCTTCTGGGATGTCATCGCCGTAGCCGATGAAGAACTCGCCCGGCATTACGAAGAACACCGCGAGACCTTCATCGAACAGGAAAAGCTCAAGGTGAGACAAATCACCGTTTACTATCGCGACTTCGGCAGCGAACCGGCGAAGCAGGAAGCCCTGCGCCGTCTCGAAGAGGCAAGGAAGCGTTGTGCGGCGGGCGAAGACTTTGCAACAGTGGCGAAGGAATTTTCCAATGACCTTCGAAGCGGCGGCAATAACGGCGAAATCGTCTACATCAGACGCGGACAGAGCGAACCGGCGATCGAGGAGGCCGCTTTCGCGCTGAACCCAGGAGATGTCAGCGACAGCATCGAGACAAATCGAGCCGTACACATAATCAAACTGGAGGAACGGGTTCCCGGAAAATCGAGAACCCTGGAAGAGGTGAAGTCCGAAACGACCCCGATAGTCAAAAGGGAGAAAGTCAACAGGGCGCTCAACGATTTTATTATGAAGCTGAAGGCGGACGCGGCGATAGAACGTTATTTGTAAACGCGCATCAGGAATGGAGGGAGTTACGGCTCCGTTCGCTCCGCCCGTGATGGAAAAAAGGGACGCCCTCGAGACGTCCCTTTTTGATTTTCCTGTTAGGCGGAACTTAGTAGGTGAGGACCACGCCGCCGTCGAAAAGAAGGTCGCCGCCCACGAGGTATTTTCCGTGGCGCGAAAAGCCCAAAACGAAGAGATTTGCAACCTCTACGGGATTCATCATCTCCTTCACCCTCGATTTCCCCAGCATCACGTTCTTCACGACTTCCTCCTGAGTGATGCCGCGCTGCTCCGCCTGAGCCGGTATCTGCTTCAGGGCCAGGGGCGTTTTGATGAAGCCGACGCTGACGGTAAAGGCCCTGATCTTCCCTTCGCCTTCGGCCGCCGTGGACTGGGTAAGCCCGCGGAGTCCGAATTTCGTAATGTTGTAGACGGGCTTGTTGATGGTGCAGATATGGGCGTGAATCGAGGCCATGTTGCCAATCGCCCCGACGCCGTCCGTGCTCTTTCTGATATGGGGGAAGACGAGTTTCGTCAGGAAGAAGGGCGCCCTCAGCATGATGGCCTGCATGAGATCGTAGGTTTTCATGGGGAAGTTCTCGATGGAATCGATGTGCTGAAGCCCGGCGATATTTGCCAGGTACGTAATCGAGCCCAGCTCCGCGGCCTTGGCGACGCACGCCTCCATGGATGCGTCGTTCGTCAGGTCCGTCTTGACGAAGAAGGCCGTTCCTCCCATTTCTTTCACCATTCTGATGGTTTCCGCTCCGCCTGCTTCGTCGATGTCGGCTGCCGCGACGGTAAGTTTGTTGGCGGCCATTGCTATGGCCGTCGCTCTGCCGATGCCGCTCGCCGCCCCGGTCACGATGCAGACATTGCCGGGAGCGAAGTGATCGTCGTCAACAAAAAGAATGTCTTTTTTTGTGATGACCGGTTCGCGCAAATCAATAGTTCCCTTGGTCATGCTAACCTCCTTTATGCAGTATCGATGATTCCTTGTCAGGGTCTATCCCGGTTCCCCGCCAGGACCCTCAACATTTGACCGTTCCGGAAAGAATGAACCCTGATGTAGCTACCAGGAAACGGAATGGCTGTCAATTCAAGAGGCGCTCTACGAAAAAATCAATCATTCCCCATTATATATCCTTCCACTCTTGACAGCACTGTTGTTTAAGGATAGAGCACATTCGGGGTTTTTTCCGCAGGCCCCCGCGATGATGCTCTTTCCATACCTTTAAGGTTCTCTTGCCCGATCCGTTCTGTATGAGACCAGCTTCACCGGAAGTTTCAACGAAAACTGCCGAGAGGCAATCCATTATAGACTGCTGCAGGAAAGGAGAGTGTTGCATGAAGAAACCTTTCTCGAGAATTGCCGTTGTGGGAACTGGCATTCTGGGCGCTCAGATTGCCCTGCTTGCCGCCCACGGAGGGTACGAGGTGAAAATCTATGATCCCCGGGAAGGGGCCTTCGACGACACGTACCGCAGGATCTACCACGACCTTAAGGCCAAGGGAGCGACGCCCCACGTTCCGTGGGACCGCTGGGATTCCTGCCGGAAGGCCGTCAAAGCCATGACCAACCTGGACCGGGCCGTCGAAGACGCCGAGATGGTGATAGAAGCCGTTCCCGAAAGCCTTGCGCTGAAAAAGAAAGTCTTCCGGGAACTGGGAGAAAAAAGCCCCTCCAACTGCATTCTTGCCACCAACAGCTCGTCAATGCCCGTCTCGCGCTTTGAGAATGAGAGCGGACGGCCGGAACGCTGTCTGAACATTCACTTCTATTTCCCCCTCCAGGGCGTGAACATGGTGGACATCATGGGGGGGACGAGGACCCTGCCCGAGGTTATGGAAAAAGGCGCAGACTGGATCCGGTCCATAGGATGCGTGCCGCTGACAGTGAATAAGGAGATACTTGGGTTCTGTTTCAACAGGGTCTGGAGAGCCATCAAGAAGGAAGTTCTGTACCTGTGGGGCAACGACTTTGTCGATTTCCGAGACATCGATCGCGCCTGGATGATTTTTACGGGCATGAAGGAAGGACCCTTCGCTGTCATGGACAAGGTAGGTCTCGACGTGGTCTACGACATCGAAATGGTCTATTACTCGGATTCGCAGGATCCTAAGGATATGCCGCCGAACGAGCTGATGAACAAGATCGAACGGGGCGAACTTGGAGTAAAGAGCGGAATAGGCTTCTACAAATACCCCGATCCGGAATTCCTCCAGGCCGATTTTCTGAAACCAGGGAAGTGAGAGCTGGTCGGCTTAATCAGGATAATCCGGATCTCGGTATTCTCTGCCGAAGCAGGGTCACACCGAAAAAAAAAGAAGGAGAACTAGCAATGGATTTACAGGAAGTTGTCATGGTAAGCGCCTGCAGAACGGCCATAGGAAAATTTCTCGGCGCCCTGAAGGATGTTGCTGCCCGGGATCTCGCCATAACAGCCGGCACGGCCGCCATCGAGCGGGCGGGCATCGACCCGGGCGGCGTGGACGAGATCTGCATGGGACAGCTCTACTCGGCCATGCAGGGATCCCTTCCGGCGCGGCAGGTTGCCATGAGGATCGGTCTTCCCCACCGAAGCGGCGCCGTTTCGGTAAATCAGAACTGCACCTCGGCCATGCGCGCCCTGGAGATCGCCTGCCATAACATTATGCTGGGGAAGACGGAAATCGCTCTTGTCGTTGGCGTCGAAAGCATGACGAACGCCCCCTACCTCCTTCCAAAAGCCAGGATGGGTTACAGGATGAATGCGGGAACCGTCGAGGACCACTTGACTCATGACGGCCTCGTCGACGAACTGGTGCCCGGTCACATGGGCATGACCGCCGAGAACGTTGCCGCACTGTACGGAATAACCCGCCGGG
>JAFGGB010000052.1 GCA_016930775.1 Deltaproteobacteria bacterium | reverse complement strand
GTCTGTCCTGGCGCCCCGCTCCAGGAAGATGCCGGTTTCTTCGATCATCGTTGTCAGGGAACGCTGGACGCCGTCGTAGATGCTTCCAACGACGCCGGGTCCCAGTTCGACCATGAGGATCTCCCCCGTTCCCTCGACCGGTTCCCCGACGAGGAGGCCAACCGTGTCCTCGTATACCTGGATGACAGCCCTGTCCTCTTCGAGACCGATGATTTCGCCGGTCAGCCGGTCATCGCCGACGTTGACGACTTCGTAAACCTGGGATCCTCGCATATCTTCCGCTATCACGACGGGACCGGAAATTTTCCAGATCTTTCCCTTTTTCATGATTTCTCCTCGACGGTTTCTGCAAATTTCTCTTCGGCGCCCCCAGCGTCGCCGAGTTCTATGGTAAACCCTATGAGCCGCTTAGTCATCGCCTGATAAAAGGTCCTCACGTCCTGCTTCTCCGCCGAATATCCCGATGGAATCGTTACGATGACCGGAGTGGTCATTTTCTTTTCCCTCAGGCAATGCCGGAGCGGCGCCACGGCATCGTCAAATCCATGAGGAATCATGATGATTCCGATGGCGGGATTCTTCATGTATGCTTCAGCAGCCGCGACGACGGTTTCGGCCGCCGTTTCTTCGGTTTCAATGATGGTGAAATGCTGCACGCCGGCCAGGCGCATAAGGGCTGCCTGGTCATGATTGCCGACGACTGCAATGGCGAGCCTCTTGAGTTCTATCATGGCGCCACCAGGTTTGTTCGTATTCCGGCCGGAGGGATGCCGTCGAAGAGGGCCTTGAAAATCATTCGGAGGTTTGCCGCTTCAGCTTCTTTTACAAAGAGATACCAGAGGACCGCCGCAGGAGAAAAGAGAAGCGGCGAGAGGATGCCCTTGAGGAGCCGAAGTTTTTCACGGCCGATGACGCTGTCTACGGCGGTTACATCTTTCTCCTTCTGGAATTCTTTTACAATCTCCCGTCCGATAGCGTTATATGGCGTGCGCTCGAGCCGCGCGGCGATTTCGGATGGGTTGAGAGTGAGAAATTCCCTCAGTTCGCCTACAGAGACGACCCGCCCGCCCTTCAGGAATGACTCCGGAATAATCGTTGATCGCTGCCTGATGACGGAGCGGAAAAGAACCTGTAAATTCGCCAGGTCTACGAGAAGCTCCGAGGCTGCCAGAAGGGCGGCGCCGTCGCCGACAGAGGCAAAAGCGCTCCTCCTCTCCTCCGTGTAGCGGGCCTCCAGCGCCAGTTCACCATCAAGGGACGATCGTTCGTCCTTTTCCTTCACCGCGTTAAGGATCGACGCGTAGGGCAGCAGTCCCGAAAACCGTCGAACCGTGTCGGCTGTCTCCAGCAGAGATGCGGCCCCGGCCAGTTCTTCCAGGACTTCTTTCCCTGCCATGTGTCCCAGCGGAATGAAAGAGGCGTTTTCATCGCCGGTTAAGGCTTTTCGAAGGGCGATCTTTATGTTCAAAATGTCATACTTGGCAGTGTGAATATTTATGACGGCGGAGATATCTGCCGGCGGATTGAACTGCTTCAGGCGTTCTATGCACTTTGAAAGATAGCGCCAGAGCAGACGCTCAGCTCCGGTGAAGTCTTCGATCTTTTCACCGGCGAGATATTCGCCTATATCCGTGGTTCCGAGAACTTCCAGCATATCGTTGACGGTCTGACGAGACACCGCCTCATCGAGTTGTTCAGCCGAAAGACATCGAGCCTCCTGTCCCTTAAGGAACGCGGTGATGAAGGCGTATTGGGCGCTGAGACGTCTCACTGTTCCCCCGTTCGCTCCGCTTCCCGTGCAGGCCTGAATAGCTTGCCGGTCTCGTCGGAGAACAGGTGTCTCCCTATATCGGGAAGAATCTTGGGCACGAGCATGACGAGACGCGTTTCGTAGGTGCTGTCAAACAGCACTTTTCCGTCGGCGCTTTCCAGCGCCGCTCCTCCGAGACATTCCCAGGAATCCACATGGGAGATGCGCGATTGGAACAAGCTGTCGCTGTCAAGAAGAGCCTGAAGAGTCTTGCCGTCGCGTTCCGTTCCTCGAAGAACCATCGGCTCAGCGCTTTCCGTCGCATCAATCAACTCCCTGATGAGCGCGGCAAGAGAATCCCGATCGGGTTTGTCCTCCGATATCTTCTTTTTCGCCTGTTCCAGGATTTCAACGATGATCGAATCCTTTGCCCGGAGTATGGTCTGCCGGGCCTTGAGCGCCGCCCGGGCGAGGATTCTCGCAGATTCCCTTTCGGCCTGGGCGACGAGTTTTTTCCGCTCTTCCGCAATGCGTTCTTCGTTCCGCTTCTTTGCGCGGGCGATCATTTCTTTCGCCGCGGCGCCGGCGTCGGCAACGATCTTTTCCGCTTCCGCCCGCGCCTTTTCAAGGATGGCTTCCCTGATTTTATGCATTTCCATGGCTGTATCCGCTCTCCGCTCTACATGAGTTTAAGGACGTTGAGGGCCATGATCGTGAAGACCAGGCCGAGAACGCCGATAAGCTCAACGAAAACTGCGAGCATCATCGAGATCGTAAGAATCCGCCCCTTTGTCTTGGGGAGCAGGGCAATGCCAGCGGCGCATACGGATCCCTGAAAGATTGCCGAGACGAATTCAGCCAGGGCGCCGATCAGGCCGACGGCGAAGACGCCGAGGCCGGCCCCTCCCGCGGCGGGGAGGTTCGGCATGACAACGGTGAAAATGATGATCATGATGATCAGTCCGTAAAAGCTCTGCGTCATAGGGAGCGATGCCAGAAGGATGACGTTTCTCAACTGATCCGGTTCTTCCGACAGCGTTGCGGCGCCGGCCGATGCGGCAATGCCGATGCCGCCGGCGGAACCGGCGAGACCTCCTGCCAGCGCGATGGCGCCCCCCAGAGCGGCAAGGGATTGTACCATAGTCATTTCGGGCATAATGATCACCTCTCGTTACGGTTTTAGGCCTACTGCAACATGCCTCCGCGCCCTGATCCGGTAGGGGGCGTACGGTCTCCCGCCCCCTTCGTAGAATTTCAGGAGAAACTCTACAAAGCAAAGCCGGAGGGAGTGAATGAACGCTGCGAGACTGCTCATGAGCATATTGAAAATGTGCATGATAACGATGACTGTCGCCATCACAAGCAAGGCGATTCCTTTGCCCACGATCCCCGGCATGATTCCCGACAGGATGGCGACTATCCACTCGGCGATCAAATTGAAGGACGATGCCAGATAATAGGTCGCCAGACCGACCCCGGCAAGCCGTGAATAGGACATGATATCTCCGAGGATTCCGGTAAGTTCGAATATCCAGAATATCCCGCCGAGACTGCCCATCTGCATGAACCCCGCTATGACAATCAGAACCAGACCGGCCGACAGCGGATACATGAAGAGGCCGTAGGAGGCATCGCTGAGAGAAATTAAATCGATGCGGAGGATTGTATGAGTCAGATAGGGGATGCCGAAGAGTTCAACGAGAAACAGTCCCATTTTCCCGACGATGACGCCGCCGTTCCGTTCTTTTATCGCCCGTATCAAGGCAAGGATATGGGCGATATTGACGTGAATGATGCCGATGACAAGCGAGATGACGATGAATGTCACGGAATCGAGGAGATTCGTCTGGATGGATCGAGCCAGGGACATCGTCTCGGAAGGAATCCCGAAGTATCTGGTAAAGAAGTCGCCCAGATAGGATCCCGAAAGAAGACCGAGGACGAGGGACGAGGCGCCGCTTATGTAAAGGACCTTCCTGAATAACAAAAACTCTTCCGATTCCGCGTCGTCCACGATTTTCGGGAGCAGAAAACGCGCAGTGACGATCAGCCCCGCGGCATAGACAACATCGTTGAGCATGAGGCCGAAAAAAAAGGCGAAGAAACAGGCTACTGCCGGCGTCGGGTCCCAATCGCCGTAGCGCGGCAGACTGAAGAGATTGACGATGACCTGAAAGGGGCGGATGATTGCGGGATTGACGAGCAGAGTCGGCGGTTCATCCGCCTGCGACGGAGGCCGCACATCGATGAATGCATGATCCAGCGATGCCTTCAGCGCGGGAAAGGCGTCCCGATCTGCGCTTTCCGGCATCCACCCCTCGATAAGCGTTACGTAGCGAGCCTCGGCGGCCAACTCTATCACGGCCATCCTCGCGTTTTCCTCCAGAAGCATTTCACGAAGGACAACCACTTCTTCGAGAGTCTCGTTTATGGTGCGGGACAGGGCTTTCTTCAACTCGCCGGCCTTTTTCTCCAGGCCGTCAATTTCTCCGCGTTTTCCCTTGAGAAAATCTGCGATGGAACGGTCATCGTCAGGGATCGACAGGGTCATGGCGCCGAGTCCCCGGGCGCCTTCATCGATATCTTTTCTGTCTTCCCTCAGGGCGATGGCGTAGAGAACGACCCGGTCTTCGACCGTTGCGGCAACTTTATGGAGCAGCTTTGAGCCGAGGCGTTTGTCGAAGAGATGATAAGTTTCCGTAGAAAGCACGTAAACATCGGTGAAGATGTAGGCGCCTCGATGCTGCAGATCCCTGACGGGAACATTCACGACAGTCTCGATGAGCGATAGATGCTTCAGGAGGAGTTCTCCATTCAGGATTTCCGTTTGGAGAGCCTCAATCTGATCCCTGAAGTCCACAGTGCGGCCGCGAATGCCTTTGACGCGGCTGTTGATATCGGAAAGCTTTACTGCTGCGGGCTGCTTGTGGGGTATTTCAATGTGACGTTCGCCTTCGACGAGGGACACCACATCGCCGATTGCCAGGAGAGTTTGTCTGATGAGAGATCGGTCGCGGTTCAGGGCCGCCCGGTCCATCGGATCGAGTTCCGAGGCCGTCTCGATATGGAGGATGCCCGCCTTTTTCAGTTCCGCCAGGGTGCGCTCCGTATAATCCTTGATGGAGATTAAACGGACTTTGCGCATTTTTTCCGGTCTGTTGATAATAAGCGGTATCATGTCGTCGTCTCGCGCCGTTTGAACAGGTTGCCCGCCGATTGCAATGAATCGTAAAGCGGCGGACAACCCTGAGGGACTGATTTAAAAACGCTGGGTATTTCGTATGCCGGAATTATACCCGATGAAACGTAGAAAAAGAAACCCTTTTAGCGAACCTTGGAAGGAAATGGACCTGACTGCCAGTGATGAATGAGTCGCCCCCTATGGCGATCGGCGTCCATGGTTGTTTTCATGCTGGTTGCAGAGGATCCCCTGATCTTCCGCGCAGGTCGTTTCAAATTGGAAAAGTGAGTGATTGATGCCGAATCGTTCTTCCAGAAACCGCCGCAGATCAGTGGAAAGAGTGTCGACAGAGCTGAGCATCTGGTCGGGAACGATGATGTGGGCGGCTATCGATACGGCATCGGGCGCCGTTTTCCAGAGATGAATGTGGTGCACGGCGACGATGCCTTCATGCTCTTCCAGTGCCCGCTGTATTTCCAGCACGTTCATGTCCCGTGGGGTTGCATCCATAAGTATTGAGAAGGCGTGGGAAAGAATCTCCCAACTGCTCGCCAGGACAACGACGACGATGATCCAGGAAAAGACGGCATCGAGCCAATACCAGGGTTTGAAAAGCCAGACGATGCCCAGAATGACAACGCTCAGGGAAACGATCGCGTCGGCGACCAGGTGTAAAAAGGCGCTCCGGATATTCATGTTTTCCCGGGCGTCCTGCCGCAGGAACAATGCGGAAAGGGCATTTGCGACAAGTCCGATTATGGCGACCCAGATAACGACGCCCCCCCGCACCTGCGGTCCCTCCATGAGCCGGCGCCAGGATTCGTAAGCAATGTAGGCCGATGCTCCATAGAGAAGCGCAACGTTGACAAGCGCCGCCAGCACCTCGAATTTTTTATATCCGAAGGTATGGGAATAGGAGGCGCCCCTGCGGCCGATTCTTAAGGCTGCGTAACTTATAAGAAGTGATGAAAAATCACTGATATTATGCAGCGCGTCGCTGATAAGGGCCATGCTTCCGGAGATGATTCCGCCATAAATCTGGACGGCAGGAATGAGGATATTGAGCGCCATCGCCGCTATCAGGCGTCCTCCCAGATCGAGAGAGCCGCCGAGATGGTTATGTTTATGATGCATGGAATATCCGCCTCGTTACTGAAACGTTCCCTTCATTATCGAAGAACGACTCCTACAGTCAATCATTTTCAGCCGTTCTTGCGATGCCTGCGTCTTTTCATTTGGCCGGAAATCTGTTATTGTCGCTGACCTTCCCGGCAAGGAGAAGTTTTTCGTGAACGAAAGGGCGAAAGAAACAAAGCTCTACCATCACCTGAAAAAGTGGCTGGAACGGGCTGCTCTCGAATATGCCATGATACAGCCGGGAGACAAGCTGCTCGTCGGCGTTTCCGGCGGAAGCGACAGTCTTGCGCTCCTCGATCTCTTAAATACGAAGATGATTTTTCTCCCGCCATTCTCGATTGTGGCAGTCCACCTGGATCTGGGATTCGATGCGAGCGGAGAGGATATGCGCACGCTGGAAAACTTTTTCCGGGAACAGAACTGCGACTATGTCGTGGAGACGACGGACATCGGTCCGTATGCTCATGATGAGCGAAACAAGAAAAACCCATGCTTTCTCTGTTCTATGAAGAGGAAGAAACGGCTCGTGGAAATCGCCGAGGAGCGGGGCTGCAACAAAATCGCCTTGGGGCATCATAAAGACGATGTCGTCGAAACGCTGCTGCTGAACCTTCTGTATGCGAGGGAAATCAGCACCATGCACCCGAATCAGTCGATCTTCAGCGGCAGGTTCCATATAATACGGCCCTTTGTCCACATACGGGAAGAACTCTTAAAAAAATACGCCCGGGAGAGGGATTTCCCTGTAGCGGAAAACCGCTGTCCCACGAGTCTCACATCGAAAAGAAGGCATATTAAAAATCTTCTCGACACCCTCGAGGTTGATAACAAGGACGTCCGGGAGAACATCTTCCGGGCCATGGCCAGAGTAAAGCTCGACTATCTCTTGAATCAGGCAGATCGGAAGAGCGGGTCCTGAGGTATCGCAATGGCGCTCCTCGTGATATAATTGCAGGCTAAAGAGGATTGCACGGAAGGCGCAATGGATAAGAAGACAAGCGGGGAAAAAATTATCTGCCTGAACAAGACGGCTCGCCGGAACTACGCAATAGACGACGTCTACGAGGCGGGAATCATGCTCGTCGGTACGGAGGTGAAGGCCCTCCGCGAAGGACGGGGCAATCTCATGGACAGTTACGCCCGGGTTAAGAACAGCGAGGTGTTTCTTTACGACATGCACATCAGTCCCTATTCTCACGGAAATCGCGACAATCATGAACCATTGCGTGTGAGAAAGCTCCTCCTCCACGCACGGGAGATCAGGAAGCTCTATGCAAAATCCCGCGAGAAAGGCCTTTCGATAGTCCCTCTCAAAGCCTACTTCAAGAATGGCCGGGTGAAACTGGAGCTCGGCGTGGGACGGGGAAAGAAACTCTACGACAAGCGCGACGACATCAAGAAGCGGGAAGATCAGCGGGCCATGGACCGTGGAATGAAATGGAAGAACCGGTGAGCGCTTCCGCTTTCCATTCATTCCTTGACGGCGGTACGATTAATCATTATAATAGCGCTGTAAAAATCGTTCTTTAGAAAGTTAATACGGGGGCGAAATGGTTTCGACGGGGATAGTTGAAGCTGTTGGTGCGTATCGAGGTTCCTGCCGGCCTCGTTAAAAAGGTAGGACTCAAAGTTAATTGCCAACGATTACGAATACGCTTTAGCCGCTTAAGGCTAACGTTCTGCTGGCCTCTCCTGCTGGGCCAGGTCAGGGCGTCGATCAGGCAGGATAACTGAATCCTCTCTCCCGAAGGGGAAACGGTGAAACTAATTCGGGATAGCGCCTGATCAATCCTGCCTTTGGGGTAGTCCGGCGCAAAACTAAAACAAAGGATATATGCGTAGATCCTGCAGTGGAATGTTTCCGGACGCGGGTTCGACTCCCGCCGCCTCCACCATTCACAAAACACAAACCCGTCCACTAACCGAGTTCGGTTGTGGGACGGGTTTTCTTCTATTTATCAGCGACTTACGTCGCTAGTGGCGTGTCGACTCCATCGGCATGATCACTCCCGTTTCGGGAAATCAGTCATATCCCGCTTCTCTTTCGCCTGAAAATTCTCCGAATCCTTACCACCACTCTCCGGACCTCGTCCGGTTTCCTGTTTTTCCCCTGCAGCCGCTGTTCGGCGATCTCGTCGGCAAACCGGTTGATACCCTTCATGATTCCGTCAAACAGGTTGTTGATGTCCGTGATCTGTTGCTCCTCGTTATGGGTTATGCCCTTACTTGCCGGAGAGACGGAGACAAATCCGCAGGACAGCGGATTTGGACGTCCGTAAGGACGCCCGAAGGGTGAGCGCCAAGGATGGAGCGAATCAAAGTGTCGGGCGGCGGGTGAAATTTTTTCGTGTTTGCTCCCATGGCCCTTACTTACCGGAGCGGTTTCAAATCTGTCGGAACTCCTTCGAATTTTGAGTTGCACGTCGCATAGCAGATGTTATATTGTCGGGTAGTTTTCAATGGCCCTCGCGCGCCCGGCGGTTTCGGTTACGCAAAGGTCC
>JAFGGB010000007.1 GCA_016930775.1 Deltaproteobacteria bacterium | reverse complement strand
GGCTCGATCACCCAGATGCCCATCGTGACTATGCCCAGCGACGACATCTCTCATCCCATTCCGGACCTCACGGGATACATCACCGAAGGGCAGATCGTCCTGGACCGCGATCTCTTCAGCAGGGGGATCTATCCTCCCGTGGCGGGGCTGCCTTCGCTGTCCCGGCTGATGAAGGAAGGAATCGGCGAAGGGCACACCCGTTCCGACCACGCCCACCTGTCGGCGCAGCTCTTCGCAGCGTATGCCCGGGTAAAGAGGACGCGCGCCCTGTCGGCTATTATCGGTGAAGAGGAACTCTCGGAAATAGACAAGATTTATATGGCGTTCGGCGCCTACTTCGAGCAGAACTTCCTGAGCCAGGGCTTCATGGAGAACCGGACCATAACGGAAACCCTGGATCTCGGATGGACATGCCTGTCGCGACTTCCCCGGGAGGAACTCTATAGGGTCTCCCAGGAGGAACTCGATCAGTATTACATCCCCGCGAGCGCCGAAGGAGAGGGCGGCGATGGCACGGATTGAGATAGCACCGACAAAGAGAAATCTCAAACGGATTAAGGAAGAACTGTCATTTGCCTATGAGGGTTTCGAACTCCTGAACCAGAAGAGGGAGCTTCTCGTTCTGGAAATAGTCCGTCGCACCGTCGAACTCAGGAAGCGCGAAAAAATTCTCCAGGATTCCCTGGGCCGGCTCTATGGCAACTACAGGAACGCCGCCGCCGGCATGGGGGCCGAGGCCGTCGCCTTCAAAAGCTTGTCGGAACGGCGGAGCTACTTCCTGTCCGCCGCCGGAATCCGGTTTCTGGGTCTGCGGTTTCCTCTGCTGTCCATGAAGATGAAAAAACTGAAAATATTATCGAGCCTCTGGGGCACGACGGCTCATTACGATGAAGCAAAAGAAGCTGCCCGGGACGCCCTGCCGTCCCTTGTCGAGTATGCAGCGGCCGTGAAGACGGTCGTTCTTCTTGCCCGGGAGCTGAAAAAAATTCAGAGACGGGTCAATGCGCTGGAAAAAATCTTTATACCGCAACATGAAGAGACTGTGCGGTATATAGACTCTCACCTGGAAGAAGGCGATCGTGAAGAGCTTTTCATCAAGAAAATCATTCGCGAAGGGCTCTCATGAAGGATTGCGTCAACGCACTGAAAGGGAGAATGCGAGCGCTTTCCCGGAAGCAGAAGCGCCTCGCGGCGGCAGTGCTGTTTCTTGTCCTTGTTAATGTCGCTATAGTTGCCCTTGTGGCAATAGCGGCCTTTCGCATTGCCAGGGCCATCCAGTGAGGCTGCGGCGACGATAATAGATTCGCCGCCGGCGAGGCGCGTCCACAGGCCGTCCTTCCCATCGTGGAAGGACGGCCTGTCATTGATATCTGAACGACGTCTAAAAAAATGTCACGATCGGAAGATCGCGCATTGTCGCAAGGCCGGGCCCAGCCTCGACAACGCGCTTCACGGCATTCACGGCGATGGCTATTGTGGCGATGTCGCCGTTCGTGCCTTTGAGGTTTACCGTAAGGTCGGGTCTGCCAGAGATGCTGATTGTATCGCCGTCCTGCTGTTCGTCGAGAGCGGCGATGAAGGTGAGGGTCATAAACTCTCCGTCTTCGCTGTACCCCCTGGCGATCTGTTTCAGGCCGCGGACAAAGCCGGGTTTCACCGTAAAGAATGCCGTCGTTACGGTTGTCTCCGCGATGACCGGTTCAACGGAGTCCTCGTACTTTATCAATTTCCTGCCCAGAGTGTCGAAGACCATCCCCATGGATTCAGGAAGTCCCACATGACCCATGCGCCCCGAAGCCATTTTTTTGTTGAATTCCTCAACGGTCATGCCTGAACCGATCTTCGCCTGGAAGGGGCCGCGCCTCAGGGACGCGTTCATAGATCGAAGCACGGCGACGCGGTCCACTCGCTGGCAGATGGCCGTCAATGCAAGCGGCAGCGTGTCCATGAGAAATCCGGGATTGACTCCCGTTCCGAGGACGGTCCTCCCCGCTTTTTTTGCAGCCGCATCGATCCGTTTCGCTTCTTCCGAATGGGCCAGCCAGGGAAAGGAAAGTTCCTCGGAGGTCGAAACGATGTTCAGTCCATTCTCCAGAATTTCAACGATCTGGGCCTCGAAAAGATCGAAATAGGAACTGGTGGTGTGGATTACGGCATCGGCCTGCGTAAGTTTCAGAACTTCCGAGATTTTGGGTAGAACGGCAATGCCGAGCTTCCTGTCAAGGCCGATGACTTCTCCAACGTCCTTGCCCGCTTTGGCAGGATCTATGTCCACGGCCCCGACCAGCTGGAGGTTGTTCCGTTCGAGAACGTGGCGGGCCGTGCCGCAGCCGATAGGGCCCAGACCGTACTGTATGACGCGATATTTCTGTTGCTTCATGCTTTTACCGCTCCTTGAGATAGCGCTTTTTTATTTCTGTTCCTCTGGTAGAAGAAAAGAGCGAAGAACAGTATGACTCCTATGATATCGCTGTATTGCTCCGGAAATATCAGGAGGGCAGCGATGATTCCGGTAAAAATCCTCTCGATGACCGTTGATCGATCTCTGAAATAGCCTATGACCGTGGCGCCAAGGGCGATGACGCCGAGCATGCAGGTTATAGTCACCCGGGCGAACAAAAGATAGTCAAAGGAGGCCGATGGATCGAGAAGACGGGGAAGCCAGAGAAGAATCGGCGCCTGGACCAGCACGAAGGGGACGATGAAGCCGGCCGACGCGAGGCCGAAGGCCGTCAGTCCCGTTTTGAAGGGATCGGCGCCCGATATGCCCGATGCTGCATAGGCAGCCAGGGCGACGGGCGGCGTTACATCGGCGAGGATCGCGTAAAAGAGAACGAACATGTGCGACACCAGAGGATGGATGCCCCATTCGAGGAGAGCCGGGGCGGCAATCATCGAGGCAATGATGTACTGGGCCGTTGTCGGTATGCCCATGCCCAGAATGAAGCAGGCAATGGCCGTGAAGACGAGGGTAAAGAAGAGGGCCGTTCCCTTTATGCTGAGCAGGTGAAAGATGTCGAGAGACGTCACTACTGCCGCCGTGCCCCGGGCCAGTTCTATAATGGCTGCGGCGAACTTCAGGCCCAGTCCCGTCAGTGTCGTGGCGCCGACGATGAAACCGATGCAGGCGCAGGCGGCGCCGATGGCAAGGGCGTTTTTCGTGCCCAGTTCGAGGGTTTTCATGATGTCGGGGACACGCATTTTGCTTTCTTTATAAAAAACGCCGATGACGATGACGGCTATCTGAGCCCAGAAGGCGCAGAGCGACGGTTCTAGGGCCAATCCATAGAGGAGAAGCAGCACCCCCAACGGGACAAGGCCGAGAAGCCAGGTCATAAGATCGGTTTTTCGGAAAGTATAGACAAGCCCTGCCGCGAGGAAGACGAACCAGAGAAGGGACCACAGGGAGAATCCTTCCAGCGGGTTGAAACGTAGCAGCACCGCCGGCGCCGAGAGAATAACCGCTATGAGAAAGGGAATCGTTCGCTCGTGAATCTGTCCTATGGCTACGGAAAAGAATATTCCCCAGAAGGCCGCCAGGAAGGGGCTGCTGCCCGTTACGAGGAGCCAGACAATGATAACGAGGGGGGCCACGAGGAGCCATTTTTCCTTCAAAACCACCCACGCTTTGGGAAGCGATTCCCGGGGAAGCCCAACGAGACCGGTTTTCCTCGCTTCAAGATGGACCATCGTCGCCACGGCGAAGAAATGAAGAATTGCAGGCACAACTGCTGCCGCGGCGATCTTGATATAGGGTATGCCGAGGAACTCCGCCATGATGAAGGCCGCCGCGCCCATGATGGGCGGCATGAGCTG
>JAFGGB010000051.1 GCA_016930775.1 Deltaproteobacteria bacterium | reverse complement strand
CGGTGAGGGGTGGTCGATGTCCCGGCCGCTATTGTTGCTTCCGCAAGACTTTGTCCCCAATTGCCGTAATGAGTTGGGTGCATTAATTCCCTGATGAGCGATCCGTCCTTTGTCTGGTAAGGTTTCAGGGCATTGTATATGCTTTTGATAGGCATTGTCTTATTAGTCTTTCAAAAAATGACAGTTTATTCATACTTTTGGAAAAAAAAGGGTCCAGGCTAGAACGATTCCGCTGGAGACGAATCCCGCAATAAAAGACAGGTAGGCAAGTCTCAGGTAACGGTACTTCTTCATGGCGAGGAAACAGCCGAGCGTGTATATTTCTTTGATCATGGTTGCATAAGCTTTGTCCGTATCGTTCATCACATCTTCCATGGCCTTTTCAAATTCCTCATGACTGAGATAGACGAAATTGCCGAAATAGAGAAGGTTGAAAAAGGGATGCGACGTGTCGCAAGGGCCGGATCTCTTGATCGTAAGGGGCGTCTTGGGCATGACGGCGTAAATAGCAAGAATCACAGTTAAAAAGCAGAAAAAGATCAGTGTAATGGCGGGCCAGCGAAGAACGGGCCTTACTATATAAGGCATGGAGAGAGTCAGCGTTACGGAAGAGACGGTCAAAAGTATATTTGCCTTGAGGTCCGCCATGGAACTCAGCTGGATGTGGTGCATCCTTGTAGCGACCATCATATGGTCGATATGAACGCTTGGCTGATTGATTTTCATTCGTGATTGCCTTTCAAAGAGGAGAATTTATCGGTCGGATGTCGCAAGAGGTTCCTTTATCTGGAGATACTTTCGGGCAAGACGCTCTAATTCCTCACGGAACGTCAGGCGTTCGCGGTAGCCAAGGAGATAGCGAATGGCCGATCTTACGAAGAAGAGCATAATTATGAATATGGAGTAGGGGAAAACGATACAGTCGAAAATGTATCCGGCGATCAGTCTTATTACCCAGATCGTCAGTTCCCGCGATTGATCGGTTATATAGCGCACAATATAATCAATTCGTTCCTTGAATGATTTTGCCTTGTTAAATACACCCTCTTCTCCGGTGGATTGTTGGCCCTCTTGCTTCTCGCCGGGACGCGGTGGAATCCTCTTGGTTATCGACGGCCCGGCTGGCGAAAGCTTTTCCTGAAAAGATTCAAACGGAA
Organism: Deltaproteobacteria bacterium; assembly: GCA_016930775.1. Classification (GTDB taxonomy): domain Bacteria; phylum Desulfobacterota; class Syntrophia; order Syntrophales; family UBA2210; genus JAFGGB01. Next base: position 36,055 of record JAFGGB010000051.1, on the reverse strand, counting down.
GGATATCATAGTTTTTAACGCCGCTGTTCCCCAGGAGATGGACCCGTACCTGATCCAGTTCATTCTGAGCTTCATCCACCGAGCGCTGGGTAATCTTTTCAGAGAGATAGGCGCCGCCGGCGACCGAGATCGGGAAAATCAAGTACAAGGCCGTCGTAATGATTAGGGTAACGGCGAGAAGCCCTCTTACAATATAGGCAATGCGCTGTAGAAATGAGATGTACCAGGCAATGAGCAGAAATAGCAGGAGTAATGCAAAGGTCCCCGTGAGAAACCAAGGTCCTATAAGAGAAGCCGTATCAATGAAATAGCCTGTCATCAGGAGAACCACCGAACCAGTGAGAACGGTGCGCCAGGCGATGTCAACATAATCATAGGCGGGTTGAGACACATCGCCCACCTGGAGGCTGAATCCAACGCCAACCTCGCTCCCCTCGATAACCGCAACGACCATCTTGATCCCCGACAGGATGAGAAAACCGTGGAGCGCTCTTTCAAATGTCTTTGATAAAAATTGATCGTTGTGGCGGGCAAGGGCGCCTTTACCCGCCAGACCGATATACCGGTCCATGTATCCCGTAGAAGCCAGAAGGCAGGCTGCTATCAAGAGAAAGATGACCGTTAATCGTGCTGTAGTGCGTCTTCCTTTCATGGATGTATCTCCCGAGCGCATACTAGGAGATGCGCGACTGTTTTCCCGTCATAGAGTCTATTTCTACTTTAACGACGGCAGTCCGTTCTACGACAGAATCGTCATAGGACCAGGCGCCGTCCGTATAGTGCTCCATGATTATATCGAGGGCTCGCTGCTTTTCTTCGGCTTCGGTAATTAATGATGCCTGCCCGAACGCCATGATACTTCTGTAGGCCAGAGCAAAACTGCAGGCCTTTGGTCCGGGAATCAATTTAGAATCTGTGTCCAGCTCAATGCAGACATGGTTGTTCCTCTTGATTATTTCTATTTTTTTACCCTCGAGAGCGCTATGGAAATAAAAGACGCCATCGCGGTATCCGAAGCACAAGGGAACTATATATGGACGTCCGCTGTCGCTGAGGCCCAGACGGCAAAAATACGCCTTCTCGATGATATCCTCCATTATCTTAATGTCCTTGATTTCTCTTTCCTGACGACGCATAGGCGTTCACAATCTCCCCTGAAGTGTTTCAATATTGTGCCGCAATTCATCGGGAAAAGGAATGTTTTTATTTTCGACATAATGATGAGTTGCTATGATTGCCTCTCCGTCAGCCGCTACAAGGCCGTGCTTTGTGCTCACGATCCGATATTTCATGAAGATTCGGGACCCCGAGATATTTTCGACCCTAGTTCCCACCAGCAGTCGATCCGGATACACTAAAGGATGTCGTAGAGTACAGGATGTGGAAGCCACGACAAAACTCACGCCCGTTCGTGCTTCATATTCATATTTTCCTATTCTTTCATAAAAAACAATGCGGGCATTCTCCATGTACCTGAAATATATAGTAGCGTTCACATGACTATTGGCGTCCATGTCGCCCCAGTCCACCGGCTGTTCAACGATTATAGGGTATTCATTAAGATAGTCATTCACGGTTCGTTCGGTCCTTCCCTGGGTGCTTGTCTTCAAGGCAAATAATCAATGCAAAACAGCATTATGCAACATTGCATAACATAATCAGTCCTATTCGGTCTGATGAATCGTAAAATCATTGTATTGACCGCGGCAAGGTTCTTCCGAAATATTAATGCTTGTTACATTGGCAAGAGATGGTCCACGGCGACACCAATCGATCATTCTGTCAACCTTTTCTGTCGGACCTTCGAGAAGCGCTTCGACCGAACCGTCGGAACAATTCCTTACCCATCCTGCAATATTGAGGTAACGGGCAGTTCGAAGCGTTTCGCTTCGGAAGAAAACGCCCTGCACTCTGCCTGTAATCTTCAGCCGAACTCGTTTCTTCAATTCATTCATATTCATTCCTCAAATGCAGCCAGAAGCGATGAGAATTCTCTTTCGGTCAGAATAGCGACTCCAAGGTCGCGGGCCTTATCAAGTTTCGAGCCGGGATCGTCACCGGCAATTACATAGTCTGTTTTTCTGGAAACGGAAGACGTTGTTTTGCCTCCCTTTGATTCAACTATTGCCGACGCTTCATTCCGGGAAAAGTTTCTTAGGGTTCCCGTAAAAACGAAGGTCTTTCCGGACAGCGGAAGGGCGGACGGTCTAACAGGCTGTTTTCCCCGGTGCGCCACTCCTGCATTGAAGAGATTGTTGATGACCAGCAGATTGGACTGTTCTCTGAAGAAGCTTGCAATGCTTGAAGCGATTTCTGGACCGATGTCGTGAATTGCCATAAGAGTCGATTCATCTGCACGTATAAGAGACTCGATGTTGGAAAAATGGGAGGCAAGAATTTTGGATGTGTGTTCACCAACATGCCTGATGCCTAGCGCATAGATCAATTTGTCAAGCTCGGCTTCTTTCGATCTTTCGATGGCGCCGAGCACATTATCGGCGGACTTAGCACCCATACGATCGAGCGCTTTAAGCTGATCCTTTGATAATCGGTATAGGTCCGAGGGATCATGGATAAGATGGCTGTCGATGAGTCTTGAAATGATTTTTTCTCCGATGCCGTCGATGTTCATGGCGCCGCGGGAGACAAAGTGTTTTATATGCTCCTTGAGTTGAGCGGGACAATCCATATTGACGCACCGTTGCGCCACTTCTCCTTCAATGCGCACTGTCACGGAACCACAGGAGGGGCATAGGTCGGGAAGCGTAAAGGGCTTTTCGTTGCCCGTTCTCTTTCCCCCGATAACTTTGACGACTTGGGGGATGACGTCGCCGGCCCGCTGGATTAGAATGGTATCGCCAATCCTGAGGTCTTTTTTGTTGATTTCGTCCTGGTTGTGAAGCGATGCATGCGTAACGGTTACACCGCCTATTTGAACGGGCTGCATGATGGCAATAGGTGTCAAAACGCCTGTTCTTCCGACCTGGACTTCAATGTTTTCGATGACAGTCAGTGCTTGTAAAGGATTGAATTTGCATGCAAGAGCCCATCGAGGGCTTCTACTCAGAGTTCCGAGACGGCGTTGAAATTCCATGGAGTTAACTTTGATGACAATGCCATCGATCTCGTACGCGAGGGCGGATCGTTTCTTGGCCATTTCGCCATAGTAGGTCATGCATTCTTCTATAGTGCCTGCTCTACGGGCGTCGGGACTTATAGGCAGGCCCCAGCTCTTGAAAGTTTGCAGAAGATCCCAGTGACTCGTGAAGTTAAGGCCTTTTGCGGCGCCAAGAGAATGACAGAATATGTCGAGAGGCCGGCGTGCCGTAATCCGTGAATCAAGCTGTCGAAGCGAACCGGCTGCGGCGTTGCGAGGGTTGGCAAAAGGGGGAAGACCATCGTTCTGACGCCGTTGATTCAATGTTCTGAATGGTTCAAGACGAATAATGACCTCGCCGCGGATTTCTATGCTCGATGGCGCTTTTTGACCGGGAGGCATGGACAAGCGGAGCGGCAGGGAATGGACGGTTTTCAGGTTCTGTGTCACATTTTCTCCGGTAAAGCCGTCGCCTCTTGTAGAACCGATCACAAATCTTCCTTCTTCATAAAGAAGATTGACCGCAACGCCGTCCAGTTTTGGTTCGACCACATAGTCCACGCCACCCGTTCCGCCAAGAAGGCGACCTATGCGGTCATGAAAATCAACCATTTCTCCTTCTGAAAAGGCATTTGCAAGACTCAGCATCGGTATAATGTGATTTACCGCTTCGAACTTTTCCAAAGGCGGCGCCCCAACACGTTGCGTCGGCGAGTCTGCAAAGTCAGCCAAAAAGGATAATTCTTCCTCTAGAGTTATAAGCTCCCGTAGAAGTATGTCGTATTCGGCATCGGATATTTCAGGCTCGTCCAGTTGATAGTAACGCCGGTTATGATAGATTATCTGTGCTCGTAGGTCCGCTATCCTGCGGAGAGCGTCTTCTTGGTTCATCATTTGATACGCTTGAGGTAAGGAACGTCGGGCGATGGTTTTTTCGTTTCTTTTGGCTTAAATTGAGGGTTTTTCAAAATCTGATCATTGAAGATCTGGTTTTTAACTCGTATCGCATTGATAATGAAAAACGCTATGATGGATTTTTCCCATTCTTTGCTGCCGTCGAAGTGCTCCATCCTGTTTTTGTATTTTTCCCACAGTTGAGAGAGCGATGCCTCATCAAGGGTCAGCACTTTTTCAGCGATGTTATCCAAGATCTTTTCCATCTTTAAAGCATGCTCCGACGGAGTTTATTAAAGAACACTATTCAAGAACAGCAAAAAAGTCAAATCGAAAGGTTCCGAAATAAACCTTGTTTTTTAAGGGCATATCGTTATAATTCAGTAAGTCTTATGAAGATCGGCGTAATCTCAGATACACATGTTCTCCAGCCGATTCCCTGGTTGGAATATATCGTAAAGGCTCATTTCAATGATGTCGATGCGATATTTCACACAGGAGACTTCGTCGGACTTGAGGCGTTCAATCTTTTCGATGGGAAAAAGGTATATGCAGTGAGCGGCAATATGGACACTGAGGAAGTGAAAAAAGCGCTTCCGACCCGGTTGGTTGTTGATGTAGCAGGCAAACGTTTCGGATTGATCCATGGGTTAGGAGGACCACAGACCGTCGAGCGTCAATTGTTGGAAGAGTTCCTAGGCGCAGGCATTGATTGTCTCGTATTCGGCCATACCCACTGCCCATTCAATGGTATTGTCGATGACGTGCTATGTTTCAATCCAGGATCGCCTACGGACCGACGCTATGCACCCTTTAACTCCGTGGGTCTTTTGCACGTTGACGATACGATAAAGGGAGAGATCAGAATAGTTGATGAGAGGCGTTGGCATGGATCACCTGTTCGCACCTGACAGAATGAAGTATATAACGGAAAAAAAGGGGGAACAGTGCATCTTCTGCCCTAATTCCGGACGGGAGGAGGATCTCGTTCTCTATGATGGAAAGTATTGTTTCGTAATTCTGAACAAATTTCCCTATACTTCCGGCCATGTCATGATCGTGCCGTACCGTCATATCTGCACTCCTGAAGATATGCAATTGGAAGAATGGTTAGAAATGGTCCGATTGACGGTCCGTTCAGTTGAAGTCATTAAAGAGGTCTATAAACCGGGAGGCTTCAACATAGGTATGAACGTTGGTAAAGCAGCGGGTGCCGGCATCGACTGTCATCTGCACATGCATATAGTTCCTCGATGGCCCGGTGATACGAATTTTTCCACCGTCATTGGAGGTGTCAGGATTATTCCCCAGGGGCTTGATGAGGCGCAGAAAAGGATGAGGCCCCATTTCGAGAAGATGGAGGTTTAAAATGAAACTGATATACACTATTCTGGGAACCTTGGTGATACTCTTCATTATTACTTTTTCGCTGAAGAATACCATTCCCATACAACTTGAATACTATGGTTTCATTGAGGGGAAGATTCCACCGGTGCCCCTCTATTTGATCATATTCATATCTTTTGGCGTCGGTGTAATTTTCGCCGGACTCCTCGGAATTGTAGAAAGATTCCGACTTGTAAGAAAAGTATCCCGTCTTGAAAAACAAATCCGATCCTTAGAGAAAGTCCAGATGCTTCCACGGACAGTACCGGCGGTATATGAGGAGCACCCGGCGGCCCATGAAACAGGAGACTGAGATAAGGTTTTTAACAGACCAAACGCTAGGCAAGCTCACAAAATGGCTTAGAATTCTAGGTTACGACACTGTTTCATATGACGGTCCGATCGATCGAACTTTTCTCAGGGAAGGTGTTCGGGAAAGAAGAATCGTCCTACCCGTCGACGGGACATGGCGAAGCGGAGCTTTACAGGCCGATTGATCATAATAGGCGCTGATCGAATTCGCGAACAACTCCAGGAACTGCTGGAGCTGGAGGTTATCGTTATCCAAGAAAAAAAGTTTTTTTCGCGATGTCTTATCTGTAATGATCTTCTCGTAGCGGTTTCTGTAGAATCGTTCAGAAAGGATGCGCTGCCGTTGTATGTTTTGCAGACTCAGCAACAATTTACTGCCTGCGAGAAGTGCCGCAGGATCTATTGGGGAGGCAGCCACAGAGAACGAGCAAGAGCCTTTTTATCATCAATCACCGCCGCAATCTGACTGATCCCCCTGTATCTTTTCAATGGCGTGTTTAATGGCCGGCATCACAACCGCAAGGTTTTCTCGGGCGCCCCGGGGACTTCCCGGAAGATTAATGATAAGGGTTCGCTTACGGATGCCTGCGATAGATCGAGATAACATAGCATGAGGAGTTTTTTTCAGGCTTTCCGATCGCATCGCCTCTGAAAAACCGGGCAACTCTCGATCGATTATATCCTTTGTCGCCTCGGGGGTAACGTCACGTGGCGAGACGCCGGTACCTCCTGTCGTGACAACAAGATCCAGCTTTCTTAGATCTGCATAAGCAGAAAGCTTCTCGGCTATAACATTGCGTTCGTCAGGCACAATCTCATAAACCGCAATTGTTGCGGCAAGTTCCTTAAGCAATTTTATTACTTCCCGACCGCTCACGTCTTCACGCTCGCCACGGGCGCCTTTATCGCTGATCGTAAGAACACCGACAGTGATCACAATGGAGTTGCTATTCCTCCTTTGCCTTCTGAGCTGCTAAAGCAATTTTTTCCTGGAGGTGTGCCGGAACCTCATCGTAATGAGAAATCTCGTATGAGAATGTTCCCCGGCCGCTCGTTATAGAGGTGAGGTCTTGGGCATATGAAAGGATTTCAGACAAAGGCACCTGACCCTTGATGAGTTGATTCGGACCAACTTTATCCATGCCAAGCACACGACCGCGCCGGCTGTTCAGATCGCCGATTACGTCACCCATGTATTCATCCGGGATTTCGATGGCTATATTCGCTATAGGTTCCAAGAGCGTAGGCTGGCACAGGAGGACTCCCTTTTTAAAGCCAAGGGAACCGGCTATTTTGAAAGCCATTTCAGAGGAATCAACAGTGTGATACGAACCGTCATAGAGGCCAACCTTGATATCGACCATCGGGTATCCGGCTATCACACCCTCAACCATGGCTTCGACTATGCCTTTCTCTACAGCCGGTATATACTGCCTCGGAACCACACCTCCGACAATCCGGTCCTCGTATACGAAACCACCTCCGCGGGGAAGGGGTTCAATTTCGAGCCAGGTATCTCCAAACTGGCCTCGTCCACCTGACTGTTTCTTGTACCTCCCCTGAATAGTGGTTCTTCCCTTAATTGTTTCCTTGTAGGGAACCTTAGGCAGTTTCAGTTCAACTTCCACACTGAATTTACGTCTCAGCTTTTCAACAGTGACATCGACGTGCACCTGTCCGACCCCCGAGAGGATAAACTCTCTCGTCTGTTCGTCACGTTTGAGTGTAATAGTCGGATCCTCTTCTATGAGACGCTGAAGCGAGGAGGCGATCTTTTCTTCATCGCCTTTTGCTTTGGGTTGAACGGCGTAAGATATCAGAGCGTGCAAGGGTGTGACTCTCTCGTAAATAATCGGGTTTTTACCGTCGCAAATCGTGTCCCCCGTCGATACCTCTTTGAGTTTTGCCATTGCTGCAATATCGCCGGGCACAAGTTGCTCGGAAGGTCTCTGGGTCTTGCCTTCCAGAAAGAAAATATTGCCGCATCGTTCGCTTGAGTCCTTTACTGAATTGTAAAAGGTGAAATCTGATTTCAATGTTCCGGAGTAGACCCTGAATAGGGTAAGCTTTCCTGCATAGGGGTCCGCAATTGTCTTGAAGACCATAGCGGAGAATGGCGCGTCTTCCAGCGGCAGACGTTCTTCCGGCTCTCCGGTTTTAGGATTTTTCCCCCTGCTGGCGCCGCGATCGTGAGGCGAGGGAAGGTAATCAACAATAAGGTTCAGCAGTAATGCTGTCCCTATGTTTTTCGCAGCTGCTCCACAAGTTACTGGGATGATATCGCCACTGAGAATGCCTCTGCGAAGGCCAGCCGTGATGTCGTCATTGGAAAGCTCGCCCGCATCGAGATACTTCTCCATCAGAGTTTCATCACATTCTGCGATGTCTTCTATGAGCGTTTCCCGAAGCTTTTTCGCATCGTTGATAAATTCGGACGGTATTTCCTCCTTCATTGTTTTTTTCTTGCTTTCATCAAAGGTAAGCATTTTCATTGAAATGAGATCAGCGACCCCCATGAATGATGCCTCGTTGCCCATAGGCATGGCGATAACAGTTGTCTTTTGTCCAAGCTTATCGCTGATGCTTTGGATTGCCTTTTTGAAATCGGCTCGTTCACGGTCCATTCTGCTGACATAAATCATCCGGGGCAAGGAGATGTCGTCGCAAAAAGACCACACTTTTTGAGTCTGAAATTCAACGCCGCCAACGGCATCAACGAGCACCACTGCAGCATCAGCCACGCGAATGCTGTTGCGTGTATCAAAGGCAAAATTGGCGTCGCCGGGCGTATCGAGCAAATTTATTTTATGTTTTTCCCAAGGGCAGAACGTAATGGTCGAGCTAATAGATATTTTGCGCTTCTGTTCCTCCGGCTCGAAATCGAGACTTGATGAACCATCGTCCACACGGCCGAGTTTTTCGGTCTTACCACTGACAAAAAGGAGGGTCTCACAAAGGGATGTCTTCCCTGTCCCACCATGTCCGATGAAAACAACGTTTCTCAGCGACGAAGATTCATATTTTGCCATGGGAACTCCTTTCCATACCCTCATTATTCTAGCAAGATGGGTTGTTTAGCCTAATCGCTTCAATCAAGTCAAGATATTTTCTTGCATGCGGCAAAGTAAAGGGGGATAAAAGTAGTCATTGGTTTTCGTTATAAATTTTCTATGTATGGGCAAAGAAGGCATTCAGATATTACATCCTAGAATATATTCGTTTATATGGATTGTCCCTATTCTTGCAGCAAACTCCGAATCACCTGCTCCATGTGACCTATCCTTTCAATTTTATGGTTGTGACAAGCTCACAGGATATGCGTCTCCTTCCTTTCCCGGGACAGAAAAGCTGATGCCTACCGTTTGCATGCCTTACAATTGACGCAAGAAGCTGTCTATGATATAATTCACGTTTAAAATTTGGGTAGGGGTGTGTACTTTAATGTTTAAGGTAGGCGATTTAGCCGTTTATCCCGCTCATGGAGTAGGGATCATAAAAGCTATTGAACTCAAAGATATTATGGGCGAGGAACAGCCTTTTTATATTATGAAAATCCTTGCGAACGATGCAACAATCATGATCCCGAAAAACGGCGCTACCTCAGTTGGATTGAGAGAAGTCATCTCTGTTGATCAAATACCAAAAATTTTTGAAATACTCAAAGAAAAAAAAATCGTAATCGACCGGCAGACATGGAACAAACGTTATAAGGAATACTGGGAAAAGATCAAAACGGGATCAGTTTTTGAAATAGCAACAGTCGTTCGCGATCTTGTGATGCTCAAACATGATAAGGAACTTTCCTTTGGTGAGCGGAAGATGATGGATACGGCTCTTTCTCTGCTGATAAAGGAGATGTCGGTGGCACGAAGATGCGATGAGTGCGCAATAGAGAGTGAACTCGATTCCATTTTTACCGCATAATGCTCTTGTAAAAAAATGTATCACTCGAGAATAAACGGAATCTTTTAATTCCAAACATTTCATATTATAATACGCAAGATGACTATAGGCTGCGTTATTGAAAAGGTGATAATCCGGTAGAAGCGGTTTTGTTCTTTGATAGAAGAATTTTACCTTATAAGGGGGAGAAATGTTTCAATTTACTTTGAAATTATTACTTATTGTCGCATGTTCCGTTTCCGGATATTTCATAGCTTCCCAAAATCATGCCTTTCCGCTTTCATTGTTAGGAATAGTAGTAGGCTTACTAGTAGCATTCTTTGTTATTAAAGCAGAAGAGGCTATCCGGAAACTTTCACTGAAAATAATATTTGGCGGTGTAATCGGCCTCATTGTTGGACTCCTGATTGCGTATCTTTTTGCATGTGGTCTAAAGTTCATTCCCGGCCTGGAAAATCAAAAGACACTGCCGTGGGACTATGTCTATGCCCTGTTGACATTTAGTCTCGGTTACCTCGGTCTTGTTTTAGGCTCAAAAAAGAGCGAAGAATTCACGGTATCTGGTTTTTCCTCGTCGCAGCATAAGAATGGACGAGGAACAGTGGATTACCGCATTCTCGATACGAGTGTCGTTATCGACGGTCGTATAGCCGACATTTGCGACACCGGATTTCTAGAGGGCAATTGGATCGTTCCACGATTTGTGCTCGCTGAATTGCAACAAATAGCCGATTCATCCGATCCGATGAAGCGATCCCGCGGCAGGCGCGGTCTCGATATTCTGAACCGAATGCAGAAGAGCGACGGTATTAGAATCGATATTGTTGACAATGATTTTCCGAAGCTCAAGGGAGTTGACGAGAAGCTCATCGCACTTGCAAAGAAAAAAACTGGCAAGATTGTTACGAACGATTACAATCTCAACAAGGTGGCTGAACTCCAGGGAATTAAAATATTGAATATAAATGAGCTGGCCAATGCCCTTAAGCCCCTCGTGCTTCCCGGCGAGGAGATAGCCGTTAGAGTGATAAAGGAAGGCAAAGAGTACGGTCAAGGTGTTGCCTATCTCGACGATGGGACAATGGTCATTGTAGACCATGGAAGCAGACACATGGGTGAGACTCTTCAAGTCGTTGTAACGAGCGTCTTGCAGACGGCTGCCGGCAGAATGATATTTGCAAGCATCAAGGAGGAGGGAGGCAATTCACGGAGAACTGAAGATCACCATCATTAACGTGAGGACTGGCAATTTTAGTGAAGGATAAACACCTTCTTTTGATTTCCACCAACTTCATCATCGAAAGGATTCCGTGACGACCAGTGCAATTATCGTTGCCGCCGGTCATGGGCTTCGTATGGGAGCGGCGTCACCGAAGCAGTTTCTCGCGATCTCGGGCGTGCCGATTCTGGCGCGGGCGATTTTGCCTTTTGAAAAAGCCCCTTCGCTGCAAAGTATCGTTATCGTTACCTTAGAAAATTATATCGAATATGTTAAAAGAGACATTGTCGATGCCTTCAGTTTAACAAAGGTGAAGGCCGTTGTCGCCGGTGGCATGGAAAGACAGGATTCCGTATTGCGGGGCATCTCTGCGGTTGACCCCCTCGCTTCCTTAATCATTATTCATGACGGCGTCCGTCCCTTTGTAACAGTGGAATTAATAGAGGATATCATTTCAGCTGCCATGATGTATGGGGCAGCCGTGCCGGGCATTCCCATGAAAGAAACCGTAAAAAAAATCAATGCCTCACATCTGGTAGAAGCGACGATTGACCGGAAGGATCTTTGGCTTGTGCAGACGCCTCAGGGATTTCAACGAGAAGTAATAGAGAACGCCTATCATAATGCGTATGCAGAGGGTTTCGTCGGTACGGACGATGCGATGCTCGTAGAGCGTCTCGGCTTTAAAGTCAGATTGGTTCCGGGATTTCAGGGAAACATAAAGGTGACCACGCCGGAGGATCTTCGTTTTGGAGGCATGTTCATTGATGAGGATAAGAACTGGCATAGGTTACGACAGCCACCGGTTTGAAGAGGGCCGTCCTCTTATCCTGGGAGGGACTTTAATACCCTCCGACAGGGGACTGAAGGGCCACTCAGATGCCGATGTGCTTATACATGCAATTGTAGATGCACTCCTCGGAGCGGCAGGCGAAGGGGACATTGGTTGTCATTTTCCCGATACAGATCCGGTTTACGAGGGAATAGCCAGCACGCTTCTTCTGCAAAAAACGGTTGAAATCATTTATAGCTGTGGTTATTCAATCGGCAACATTGACTCTACATTGATCTGTGAGCACCCTAAGATCCAACCTTATATCGCTGCAATAAAAAATATTATTGCGGCTTGCTGTGGAATCCCCCTTAGCGATGTCAGCGTCAAGGCAAAAACTAATGAGGGAATGGGCTGGATCGGACGGGGCAAAGGGATTGCTGCACTGGCTATAGCGACACTTGAAATGGATCAGAACAATCAGTCGATATAATAGCCCCTCAACCTGAAGAAGAATTCTTTTTCTTTCTTTTCCATAAGGGCTGCATCGCTTCCGGGACGTTCGTGATCATATCCCATCAAGTGAAGAATGCCATGAATTATTAGATAGTCTATTGAATCATCTAAGGAAATGCCTGTCTCTTCGGACTGTCGTTTTGCCGTTTCGCTCGATATAACAATATCTCCGAGCAGATGCGGGTTAATATCTCCGAAGTCTCCTTCACTCATGGCAAAAGAGATGACATTTGTAGCGCAATCGCGTCCCAGATACTTCTTATTGATTTTCCTGATTCCTGAATCGCTTACGATAAGGATGCTTAACTCGCATTCCTCGGGAGCAATCCAGGAAAGGAGGGTGCGACAGACTGCAGCAATGCGCTTTCGGTCTATCCTAACTGTGCGTTGCTGATTTTTTACGAGAACTTCCATGTTTTAAGGCCGTAACAACCGCTTCGACAGATCCATTGCCCGGTTGTTCAGGATAATCAATGCGATGATGAAAAATACCTGTAAGTATCCTCGTAAAACTCTCCATAATCTTGCTTAAATCTCTGAATGTGAGATCAGACTCGTCAAGTTCGCCCTCATTGACGATGAGACGAACTCTCTCTTCCACGAGATTTTTAATTCGTGAAGGCGCAGCGTCCTTTAGTGTTCTTGCCGTTGCCTCAATGACATCGGCTAGAAGAACTATTCCGGCCTCCTTTGTTTGGGGCCTGGGACCAGGGTAGCGAAAATCGCTCTCGAGAATTTTTTGTCCGTTCGTCTTCGCTTCTTTTTTGGCTTTTTCGTAAAAAAAGTTGACGATCCTGGCGCCGTGATGCTGTCTGATGATATCAGTTATAGCTCTGCCCAGCTTATGCTTTCGAGCCAGTTCAATGCCATCCTTTACATGAGAAATAATGACGAGGCTGCTCATCTTGGGAGTCAGCGAGTCGTGCTTGTTTTCCCAGCCATGCTGGTTTTCTATGAAATAGATGGGCTTTTTCATTTTCCCGATGTCATGATAATAGGCGCTAACTTTCGCAAGTAAAGAGTTCGCCCCGATAGCCTCAGCCGCAGCTTCAGACATGGAAGCTACGATTACGCTGTGATGATACGTTCCTGGAGCTGCGATGATCATTTCCTGAAAGATCGACTGGTTAAGGTTTGCATGTTCCAGGAGACGGATGTCCGTAATGTAACCAAAAAGAAATTCAAAAAGGGGAATAAGACCTGATACGAATACTCCGGCTATAAGACCGCCTAAAAGTCCCATCAAAAGTTTCACCGGCAACTGAGGATCTGAAAACTGTCCATGCAGAAGGGCAATGCAAATGGTTACGGTTATATTGACGAGTCCCACGAGAGCGCCCGTTTTGAAGAACATCGATCTCTGGCGGCAACGGGCAATATGATAGGCTGCAACGAAGTTTCCCATGAGAGAATAAAGAAATACAGATACCTTATCCTCGAAGAGAAAAAATGTAAGGGTTGACACAAAAATTGCGAATACAAGACCCACATTTCGGTTGATAAGAACAGTAACAAGAATAGCGCCCATGGTGAAGGGAATGGCGTTAAGACACGACTCCGAACTCAGCGAAGGGAATGATGTGTGGATGGACTCGCAAACGAAAAGACCGGCTTTGAGAAAAAATACCTGAAAAACAGCAGTCAAAGCCAGAAAGAGCATATCGATATTAGTATTTTCGAAAGTTTTAAGAAAATAGCGAGGCAACGGATAGAGAACAAGGGAGAAGGTGAGAATAGTCAGGAACATTCCAAGAAAGGCAGTGCTGCGGAGGAACCATGAGTCGCCTTGTCCTTCGAAGAGCGCATCGAGTTTGTCGATGTCTGCTTTAGTGATTTTTTCCCCTTCACGAACTATCATTTCATTCTTTTGGACCTTGTAAAAAACTGCCTTGATTCCTTCAAGGATTGCGATTTTATTCTGTTCCGTTGCATTTTTTGCAAAGGTAATGTTCGGGCGTACAAGCTTTTTTGCCAGAGAGAGAGCCACATCGACTATTTCTTTGTCGCGGTCGCCGGGTATGCGGTCTTTTTCTGCTTCAATAGATCGTCGCACTACTTCAACTGTTTTGACTTGTTTAAAATCGGTTAATTCCTTTAATTCCTGGGTTGTAATATCACGGAGCAATATCCCTATCTCTCTGGCATGGGGAGACAGTTCCCCGGCAAGAACATATTTGCCTTCGTAGGCTATTGCTAAAATAGCAGCTGCAAGGTCGGCCGCTTCGGACGGAAAACCGCGTTTCGCGAGAAAAGTCCATTCTTTTTCGCTGAGAGTCACCCCCAGAGAGGCTTCCATATCCACTCGAATCTTTTTAAGCTGCAAGGCTTTTTCTCCCGCCGTTTCCTGTATCGACGTCTTGGCAATCGATTCTGCAATCAGCGGGAATGTCTGAGAAAGACTTTTACCAACAGTTGACGATATGCCCCTGTCAAGATCATATACTTCCTGGGCATTTAAAAGAGCTTTTTGACGGCGCTGTTCCGTCGATACAACGTCTTCCACAAGGAACTCCCTGTCTGCCTTGATATTCTTGCCTGCAATGGCGCCTTCCCTGTATGTTGCAGGAACGAGATATCCTTGGGGCGACAGTATGAATGTCAGGGCAAGGGTCATAACAAGGGCTATAAGCCACTTTTGAACGAGAACATCCTTGATGGATTTCGTTATCAGAATTATCCGGTCTGAACCGTTACTTATGGTCCTAAGGAAGGTAGTGAGGGTGATCATGACATAATCTCGATCAGTTGGATTTGCCTTTAGATTCCTTCGTTTTATCCAGATGGTTGTATGCTCGAATAATTTCCTGGACTATGGGGTGGCGAACAACGTCTATATCGCTGAAGTAAATAAACTTTATTCCTTCAGTATTGATAAGGATTCCCTCAACTTCTTTGAGTCCCGATTTTTTATCCGGCGGTAGATCCGTCTGTGTCACATCACCGGTGATAACGGCTTTGGAACCGAAACCAAGGCGTGTTAAGAACATCTTCATCTGTTCAGACGTTGTATTTTGGGCCTCATCGAGAATTACGAATGCATCGTTCAGTGTTCTGCCTCGCATAAAGGCCAACGGCGCTACCTCAATAATTCCTTTATGGATGAGGGCAGAGGCGCGTTCAAAATCTATCATGTCGTACATGGCATCGTAAACGGGGCGAAGATAAGGGTTTACCTTCTCAGCTAAATCACCCGGAAGGAATCCTAATTTTTCACCGGCCTCAACGGCCGGTCTGGTCAGAATGATTCGATTAACTTTTTTATCCAGGAGATAGGAGACGGCCATGGCCATTGCAAGGTAGGTTTTTCCCGTACCTGCCGGCCCTATGCCGAATACAATGTCATGATCGCGAATGGAGTCTATGTACCTTTTCTGAATAAGACTTTTAGGGGTTATAATCTTTTTTTTCGATGAGATAAAGACCGTGTCCAAAAAAATGCTCTCTAGATCTGCCTTTGCATTATCGGAAAGGATTCGGTGGGCGTATTCCACATCGGTGTCATACAGAGGATAGCCCTTTTGAACAATAGCGTCCAACTGGGTGAACAGATTGTAGACTAAATCGACCCGGTAACTTTCACCGGCAATGGAAAGCTCATTGCCGCGCAACGTCATGGAAAGATTTTCCGCCTTTTCAATACGCTTTAAATTTCTGTCACAATCCCCGAGAATCTGAGTCATCGTCAGGTGATTGGTTAATCGTAACGTTTTGACAGAAACATTTTCTCCGTTTATTTTCTTGAAATAGCCTTGTATCATGTCTTAGTTTCTGAACATTGATATACCGTCTAAGCCTATATCCTCCATTCCAGTTGAGGACAGTCAATTACGGCACAGGTTAAACGAAAAGGGAATGATGCTAACACTTCAACGGACCCATTGCAACAGCTATTGTTTCTCCGATTCAAGAAGCGATAGCCGGGCGAAAACCTTTGCATTCCCTACCATGTTGTCTATCAAACAGAATTCGTTCGGCTGATGGGCTGTTTTGGCCTGGCGGGACCAAACGGCAACATTGAGACCCCTTTGTCTCAGATGAGCCGCCACGGTGCCGCCCCCTATTCCCAGAGGTTTAGGATCAACGCCGTAAACGGCTGAAATCGCCTTGGAAAGTGCTCCAACAACAGGGGCTGTTTCTCTCGTTGGAGGTGGGGCCTGCATTTTTTGAACAGTCGATATTTTGACAGTGACCCCAAAACGGTGTTCAATTTCCGCGGCTTGTTCTCTCACGCTCCCAATGATTTCCTCAAGATCGTAAACCGGGAGAACCCTGCAATCTAGATAGAAAACATCTTCACCAGGGATTGTGTTGATGTTGGGTACGTTTGCCTCGCGTTTCGTCGGTTCAAATGTGCTCTCCTGCGGCATGTAAATGTTGTCTTGACGGTCGAAGCGTGCAGGGAGCTTGTCAAGAGACACTACCAGATGAGATGCAGCCCTCATGGCATTTACACCCAAAGCAGGCGTACTTGCGTGGCACTGCTTGCCATGCACTGCGAGGCGAAGCCATAGAGTGCTTTTTTCAGCAATTTCTATTGAAGAACCGTCTTCCGAGCCGAAGTCTGGCACGACTATGAAATCGTCTCTGTTGAAGAGGCGCCCAGCCGCGTTCGCCAAATGAACCATTCCCTTGGCGCTGCCAGTCTCCTCGTCAGCCACGAAGGCAAGTCTAAGTTCCAACACTGGCGTCAGCTTTTCGGACCGAAGAGCCAATGCGGCAAAAATTGAAGCCACGAGATCCTGCTGATTATCCTCAGTGCCCCGACCGATTATTCTGTCAGACGTTACAACTGCGGTAAAGGGATCGTATTTCCAGAATTCCGGTTCGCCAGGAGGAACGATATCCATGTGGGAAATTATCCAGAGAGACCGAAGGCGATTGCGTCCCGGCACTGATACGACAAGATTCGGCCGGACGCCTCCCAAGGCGCGGGGATCAGGGGCATCAAAGTTTCTTATGTCCGTCAGGCCATGCTTGCGGCAGTAACCAGCTATACATTTCGCCTTCTCTGCTTCTCCGACACCGCCGTTTTCCGGTGCAAGCGCCGGCAAGGAAGTAAGGATTGTTTGGAGGTTAATCATTTCATCACGATAACCCTCGATGCGTTTATCTAAGCGGTGTAAAACAGAACTGAGATCCATTGGGAAACTCCTTAATCGTCGAAGTTAATTCGTGATATTCACAGTGACAACTTGCCCGAAACCGGATAGACTCCGTTCAATTTTCTCACCGGGGCCGAGAACAAGAATCGTTGCAACAGAAGGATCAATATATCTGCGAGCCGCTGCTGTAACGGCGTCGCCGGCAACCAGATCGATTTTTGATGTGTACCCACGCAGGTAATCTTTTCTAATTCCTTCAAATTCAAGAAGCATTTCCTGATAAACAGATGTCTCCGGCGTGTTGAAAGAAAAGATGAAACTATTTACAAGAGATTTCCTCGTCCAGACGATTTCCTCGGACGTGATGGTTCCATTCCGGAGATCCTCGCCGATAGACAGAATAAGGGAAAGAACCTCCGTTGTGGCTGCCGGGTTCGTCATGGCATAAGCGGCAATGACGCCAAAATCGCTTCGTGCGGAATAAAAACTGCCGGCGCTGTACGCAAGACCGCGGCGATTGCGTATTTCGCTGAAGATGCGTGAACGAAATCCCCCGCTTCCATATGTAAAATCAAGCGTTTCTATGGCATGGTGTTCAACGTCGTTTTTGCCCGGAACAATCCAGCCGACGACGATCACGGATTGCGGTGAACTTTTTGGAATAAAATAGATACGGCGTTCCCTGTGTGGTTGGGGCGCCGGGAGTTTATTTTCGGGGACTACGCTATTCTTCCATTTCCCAAAGGCGTGATTCAGAGAGGCTAAAGCTTGCACCATGTTCAAAGGACCACTGAAGGATACCATCATATTGCCTGGACGGAAAAAATCCCTGTGAAAAACACGGCAATCTTCAGGTGTGATTTTTTGAATGCTGGCGATGGTTGGGATTCTTCCTCTCGGATCGTTATCGTATATTCGGCGAATGAATTCTCGAAAGGCCAGTTTTTGAGAATTGTCGATAATGCGCTTCAATCCTTCGATCTTCAGGGCCTGAGCCGTGGAGAACTTGTCGTTCTCGAAGCGTGGATGTCGGATGATGTCGGACAAGATGGCAAGGCTGCGATTGAGATCCTTCACATTGACCGACAATCTGAAACTCGTTATTTCCCTGTTAACGGATACCGTGAGATCGGCGGCCATGAAATCAATTTCTTCATCGATTTCACCGCCCGACTGTACGCCTGCGCCTCCTGTACGCATGACGGTTCCCGTGAGTTCAGCCAAACCCTCCTTTTCCGAAGGGTCAAAAGCTGATCCCGTATGAACGGCAATTGTGAGATTCACCATGGGCAGTTCAGAATCCTCGAGGAAGTGCAGTACCATGCCGTTTTCGAGAACACTTCGCGACGTGGGCGGCGGCTGAAAAGAGAGGGGAGGATAGGAGATGTCGCTGGGATCGATCATCCGTGGCTGCTGATGGCATGCTCCAAAGGCAATGCAGGCGATTATGGCAATTGCGGACAGAAGACGCCGTTCACTCTGCTTCATGACCTGACATCCTTCATGAGAACGGCCGTTGTACGGTTAATGTTATTGAAGTACTGACGTGCCACGCGCATGATATCATCGGCATTCAAAGATTCGATCCGATCATAGTGCTTGCTGATGTAACGGTAATCTCCCGCCACAACTTCAAAGTAGGTGAGCATGCCTGCGATGCCGGAATTTGAGCTGAGACCTTTGATAAAGTCATTTCTGATTGCGTTCTTTGCCTTCTCCAGTTCCCGGTCCGACACTTTGTCTTCTCTCAAACGATTCAATTCATGAAGGAGGGCCGATTCTACCTCGGCAATGCCATGAGGCGCCCGCGGCTTAGCAAAAAGACAAAAGAGATTGGGAAAGCGCGAACCGGGAAGGCCGTTCGCGCCGTTCACGCTGGAAGCTATGCCTTGGCGCTCAACAAGTTCGCGGTAAAGACGGGAGGAACGACCGTCTGATAGAATATTATCAATCAAATCGAAGACGTAGTCGTCGGCATGGGGCAGATTCGGTTTGTGATATCCGATCGCAATTTCAGGTTCTGCATCGAAGAGAATTTCTACCCTTCGCGGTCCTCGTTGGGGAGATTCCTCGGTTATGTCCCTGGCAGGCGCATTGCGGGTGGCTATTGATCCAAAATACCGTGCGACTATTTCTCGTATCTCCTTCGTCTTCACGTCTCCCACAATGGCGATAACGGTGTTCGAAGGTCCGTAATATGTATCGTAAAAATGCGATACATATCTTTTATTCAGGTATTTTATGTCCGATGGCCAGCCGATGACGGGACGGCGATAGGGATGTGCACTGAAGGCTGCGGCAAAAAATTGTTCCATGAGCAGGCGATGGGGATTCGATTCAATAGATTGAAGCCGTTCTTCTTGGACTACCTTTCTTTCTGTGTAAAACTCGCGAAACACAGGTTTCGCCATTCGATCAGATTCAATGCGAGCCCAGAGTTCAACCTTGTTCGATGGGAGACTCACATAATAGGTCGTGATGTCATGTCCTGTTCCTGCATTGAGATCAACGCCGCCGTTTTCCGTGTACAGTCGATCGATCTCGCTTTCTACAATAAAACTTTTCGCTTTTGCTTCCAATTTTTTAAGACGTTCTTCAAGCTCGGCCGTTCGTCGGTTGTCCGGCCGGGGATTCCGGCGACGTTCCTCATCGAAAAACGAACCTATTTGGTCAATTTCCTTCAGAATCAGTCGCTCAGCCTGATAATCTTTTGTGCCGATTGTTTCGGTGCCTTTGAAAAGCATATGTTCTAGAAAATGGGCTGTGCCTGTGCGCCCGCTTTCTTCTTCGACGGCGCCGACACGATAAGCTATGGAAAAGGCGACGGTGGGACTGAAATGTCGTTGAAGGACAAGGAAGGTAAGACCATTTGGTAGAAGAAATTTTTCTACGCGGTCTTCCAGATTGAAGTCGCGTCCTTCGCACAGGGAACCCGCGAGCATCGTAAAAAACATTGCTGCGACGAGGCAGCGTCTCGCAAAGCTATGCATCCTCATCTGATTCGTCAACTTCGCTATTTTTCCGCCTGGCCAGACCGATACAGCTGAAAATAATCCCAACAATGCTCACGAGGATCATCAAATTGGATGAAAAAAAATACATTATGAAAAAATGGGGGTTTGTCACTTCGTAGGATGCGATGAGACGATCTATACCGAAGATAAGGAAAAAAAGAGAAAGGACTCCAACGACAATCCTCATTACAGGTGAATTGATCCCTCTATCCGTGGCCGTCCTGGACTTTAAGTTTTCCATCGCAATACTTCAATTCAGTCTACCGATTCACCGGCCGTAGCGCAAGTGTTCATCGGCTCTCTTGTTAACATCTTGAGATGTTGGTATGTTTCCAAGCTCAACGACTCACTTCTACAGGGCAAAAGGCTGTTGTTGTGATGAAGCGGTTCATCTTGAAGATTGTATACGGAAGCTTTGATCGCCTCATCCCAGAGTCGTGTATGGGGTATGGGAGAATATTCGGCTAGTATCGGACGGGCGCCCAGCCTCTGAATAAGCAGGATGCCCTCTTTGATTTCTTCGGCTTCTTGACCGGGAAGCCCGCAAAGAAGATAAACTCCGATAGCTTGTCCTTCATAACCGGCTCGTTTCAGTGCGGCCACGGCTTCTTTGAGTTCTTCGGTACTCACCTTGCCCCCTGTGGCTGCCTGTCGTTTCCCGAGTGCTGATTCAAATCCGAAACGAATGGTGGAAAATCTGCATCGAAAAAGCAGATTGGCAATCTCGCCGGTAATTTCACGGAGGTGAAGCCCATTTGGGCAATGAAAATTTATAGGCAGGTTCGCCTGGAGAATTGCCCTCATGAAGGGAATTGCCCGATATGCCGAATCGGCAAGAAAAGCGTCATCGTAAATACAAACATTGGCAATATCTTTTTCCGAGTGCCAATAGATGACTTCCTCCATAATCTTAAGGGGATCGCGAACGAGAAATTTTTCACAGAGGAACGATGATGCGCAATAGGTGCAGCTATAGGGGCAGCCTCGCGAGGTGAGCAGCGGCAGAAAAGAAGGACTGCGCATAAGATCAAGAGCGGGATAGGGCATGGAATCGAGATCATTGGGATTGGGAGCACTTTCGAGACTTCTGCCGCAGCATTCTTTGAGAACAGCGCCGATACTGTCGAAATTATGACCCGTTACAATGATATCGGCGCCGGAATAACGAGCGGCATGATCGGGACATAGAGTGGGATAAATGCCGCCGAGGACTACGGGAACAGAGGGATAAACACTCCGAACTGCTGAGATTGTCTCAGCAACGCCTTTATACCAATATGTCATTAATGACGTAACCATCACCAAATCGGGTTGTTCGCCCTGTCCAAGGTCTTCACGAAAGAGCCGTGGCGAGATTCCATAGCGGCGATAATTGCGGGGGATGGACTTCAGCGCCTCAGGCTTTTTAATGATTGCATTAGGAAATTTACCCCGCCCGTCAAGCTTGCGCTGCGGCAGGCGCAGAGAAGCTTCTCCTTTCAAGTCCGGGTGAGAGGAATCGAGACAATCGATATACCTCAGGGTGAAGCCGTTCTTTCGAAGCACAGCAGCTATAGTGAGGAGTCCCAGCGGCGCCGACCAAAGATCGTAGGCGGCGAAATCGTGGATCCAGGGATTAACGACAAGGATGAAACCTTTCTTCATGGATGTACGCTCTAACGCAGAGCTTAACGGAAATCAAGACGCATTTTAAAAAACACAACTTCGTTGATGTTTTTCGTGCCATCTGGTAATGACGTCTAAATGGTATTTCTTCAATTGTTTCAATTTTCAAGTAATTGCATGATACGATCTATAATGGAAAGTGCACGGCGATGACTGGTTCAACAGGCGATAGACTTGAAAGGATACGTGGATTGAGCGACCTTTTGCGGGGAGTGCGAACCGCGGGCCTCATCCCCTCTTGCGGAACCATTCCCCTTCTCGCCGAGAACCTCCTCGCAAAAGCGGCCGCTTACGCACACAGGATAAAAAGATCATATCTCGTGATTATATTTGCCGGAGGTACGGGTACGGGGAAATCGACGCTTTTCAACGCCCTCTGCGGCACTGTCCTCAGTGCGGCGGGGTCCGCCCGTCCAACCACATCGGCGCCTGTCGTCTATGCGCACCGGATTGCGGGATTCATTGAAACTCGTCCTTTTGACATTCCGGCCGTCTTTACACCGGCGATTTTGGCGACCAATGACACGTCAAACAGAGAGAACGGCGGCTGGTCCGTCATAGAGCATGAACGCCAGGATTTCCGTCATCTTGCATTAATCGATACTCCCGACGTGGACAGCCTCGTGAAGCATCACAAAAGTATAACGGAAAAACTGGCCCTTATGGCAGATGCCGTCGTATTCGTAACCAGTCAGGAGAAATACGCCGATGCTGAACCACTGAATTATCTCGCAAATATTGCTGCCGAAAAAATTCCCTGGTACGTTCTTTTCAACAAGACAGACCCGAGAGCCAATTCCACAGATTGCGAGGCGATTCTCGAAACCAAAGGAATTCCGGCTGCCGGAACGCGACTCTTCGTGATTCCTTATATCGTTCCTATGACTCCGGAATCAATTGAAAAAACAGAGGAATTCAGGCGGTTTAGCCGTTTAATCCAAAGAGAATTGAGTCCAAGCAGAACCGCTGTAGAATTGAGTAAAAACAGACGCCGACAGAAAATGTCGCTGATCCGTGATTGCACCATTCTCAATGACCTTCTCAACGAAGAGAGGATTGCCGCCGAGAGTTGGATTGACGAACTGCACTCTCTTGGAGATATCGCGGGCCGATCCCTCGTGGACGCATGGGAGTCACGATTTGACCGGAGGCATGAAGAACAGGTAAGCCGCGCAATCAGGCGAATCTATCAGCGCTATGATTTTCTTGCCCGTCCCCGTCGTTATCTGAGGAGAATTGTTACGTTCCCCCTGACCTTTTTCGGCTTACTTCGAAGCCAAGACAAAGAAAATCCCCTGGATGCCCTCCAAGAGGTTCCTAAACATATCGATGTTACGCCGGTCTGCACGGCGGTCAATGCTTTACAGCGCTCTGTACTGTCTCAACTTTCGCCCAAGGATTCCGAAGCGCCTCTCTATTCGGCGCTGAGAGAACCATTGCGCTCTCTCAGCGATGGGGAAGTGCGGCAGTTCATGATCGATCGTCAGGAAGAACTGGCCTCTTGGCTTGCGGAATCAATCAAAGAGCTAACCCGGGGCATTTCGAAGACCAAGGAAATCGGCATATATACGACATCGTTCATTGGGGCTGTAATCATACTATCTTTCGAAGTAATTCTGGGAGGGGGAATCACCGTGCTTGAGGTTCTTCTTGACACATTTCTCGCCCCGGTCATAAGCAGCGGATCTGTAAATGTATTTGCCTATGGAGAAGTAAAAACTACCCTCAGGAGACTTAACGAACGATATCGGGAGGTCCTGACGGAAATTGTAGACCTCCAGATAAAGCGATATGAACAGTGTATCCATTCAGTGCTCACACAGACTGAGGTTGTTTCTGCCCTTCGAAACAGCATGAAGGTTCTGGAGAATGATGATGACTAAGGAAAGTGATGCCGTACGGAATAGGGCGAGTGACATCGAGAGATTTCTCTCCACCGGCGGGCGCCTCCTTGACATGCCGGAAGCGGAAAGGCTTCGGTTGACCAGTGAAGCGCGTCGGCTCATCGCAACAATCGACAACCTTGCCGAGACGTATTTGCTTGTCGGTCTGCTCGGAGGCACCGGCGTAGGCAAATCAACGTTAATGAACGCCCTTGCGGGAGCGGAAATCTCTTCTGCGAGTCACCGGCGCCCCCATACCGATGACATTATCGTCTATCACTATAAAAATGCTTCATTGCCGAAAATTCTCCTTAAAGAAGATCTCCCGCATCATTTTCATCAACATGACATCCCTCTCGTTTCGCAGATAATACTCTGCGATCTGCCCGATTTCGACAGCATTGAAGACGAACATCTGGCAAGGGTTAGCTCTTTCATGCAGCATCTTGACATGCTGCTCTGGGTTGCCTCACTGGAAAAATATGGGGACGGACGATTTTACAACCTTATGAGGAAGGCCCCGAAAGCTTCCACAAATTTTTTTTACATACTCAACAAAATTGATCTGCTTTTCCAGGCGAGTCATGCTGAAGCAGGTCTTGCCGATCTTGAAGCAATAGAAGGCCAATACAGAGAAAGAGTTACTGATATCACCGGTGATCCCGATCCTCGGGTCTTTATCATTTCGGCACGGGACATTCTCGAAAACGCTCATCCGAACCTTTGGAATCAGTTTCCCGCTCTC
Organism: Deltaproteobacteria bacterium; assembly: GCA_016930775.1. Classification (GTDB taxonomy): domain Bacteria; phylum Desulfobacterota; class Syntrophia; order Syntrophales; family UBA2210; genus JAFGGB01. The sequence goes on along the minus strand of JAFGGB010000051.1, from coordinate 11,547 downwards.
AGAAGAGAGATTTTTCACTATCGAGATTTAAAAGCAGTTTCGACCATAAAAGCGGCGAATGTGGATAAAGAGGTAAACGATCTCGTGAATTCACTTGCCGGTCTTTATGAACGTCTTGCCATTGCCGGCGACAGCCTGCGAATAGCACGTAAGACATGGGATAAGGAAGCAAAACAGTCGGAAAAACGGGTTCATGAAAAACTCTCGTTCCTGTTAAGGGAGAAGTTGCTTGGACCTATTCAGGTATCCTTGAAAGACTCCCACAACTTAATCGGCCCAGCGTACGGCATCTATAGAATCGTCGGCGACGGCCCCACAAATTCAACCAGCATTAAAGAGGCAATCGATGATCTCGTTCCTGCTGTGGATGAAATCTTTCTTCGCGAACAGAAGGCAGCCATAGGGCGCCTTGCCACGATGCTGTTAAAGAAAGGGTTGAGCGGTTCCTTTGTCGATGAGCTCTCTATGCAGATGCAACCGGAAGAAACAATCGATGTTGAAATATGGTCCTCAGAACTTCGCGGCAACCATGATTCTGTCCCGGAAAGATCAAGATGGCTGTTTTTCAGACTCTGCCAGTATTTAATTTATGGATTGCTGGCATTGTTCGCCATCGCAGCAATCGCTGGCAGCGATTTGATGCTCTCTATCGCAAACGAACCGAGCATTTTATCTTTAAGCCGGGGGTTAATCGCTCTGATGGAACGGCTCTTTAGTCCCCGCGGTTTTTCGGCTCTCGGAACCCTTGGCATCCTTTCCTTTATTGCAGGATATTTTTTTTACGGAAGATTCCGTATCAAAGCAGCGAAGGAAGCTCGACGTCGTCTTTGTAAAATCGAAGAATCGCTACTCGATCGATACAGAAGCAGTCTTATGAACGCTAAGAATTATTCGGAATCTGTTGAAAAAAACCTTTTCGAAAAGCATCGGGTCCTGTCAAATATTATGAAAAGAAAATGACATCGCAAGCAGGCTGTGATACTAGCAGTCAATTTATATATGGTCGATATGGAGGAAGCTGAACAACTTGGATCGTACGCAGAGTCATTGTCCAGGGAGGAACGTCACGATGGAAGAACACATTGATAATTTGAAAGAAAAACTCCTTGCAAAGATCGAGAACAGGACTGCCGTGGTTGCCATAATAGGCTTGGGATATGTGGGGCTGCCCCTGGCGATACATTTTGTCGGAAAGGGATTTCCCGTTGTGGGGTTTGACCTCGACGGCAATAAAATCGACAAGCTTCACCGCGGAACATCCTACATCAAGCATGTTTCCATTGAACCTCTCACAAAAGCCATGAGTGAGGCGCGATTTGATGCTACGGAAGACTTCAGCAGGCTTGCGGCAGCTGACTGCATTGTCATATGCGTCCCCACGCCTCTCACGGAGACCCTCGATCCAGATCTGAAGTACTTAATCCAGACGGCTGATACGGCAGCTGCCCATGTCCGTCAAGGTCAGCTCATCGTACTCGAAAGCACAACATATCCCGGGACAACGGAAGAATTGCTCCTGCCTCGTCTTGCCGTTGACGGAAGGCGTGCAGGAAGGGACTTTTTTCTTGCGTTTTCACCGGAACGCGAGGACCCCGGCAATACAAAATTCAATGCAGGAAACACGCCAAAAATAGTAGGCGGGGTTACGCCGAACTGTCTGGAAGCAGCCTCGGAGCTCTACAGCACGATTACGCGTGTGGTCCCCGTATCGACGACGAGGGCGGCGGAACTAACCAAGCTTTTGGAAAATACTTTCCGTTCCGTCAATATAGCACTTGTTAACGAGTTGAAGGTGCTTGCCCATAAAATGGGCATCGATATATTCGAAGTTATCGAGGCGGCAGCTACGAAACCATTCGGGTATACTCCCTTTTATCCCGGTCCGGGTCTCGGCGGGCATTGCATACCGATCGATCCTTTCTATCTCTCTTGGAAAGCTCGAGAATATGACTTTGCCACGCGTTTCATACAGCTGGCCGGTGAAATCAATGTATCCATGCCGACATATGTCGTTCAACGGACTCAAGAAGCGCTAAACAATCGCCAACTAAGCTTAAAGGGAAGCAGCCTCCTGATTCTCGGAATGGCGTATAAAAAAAATGTTGACGATGACAGGGAATCGCCGGGATATGTCGTCATGAAGATGCTGATTGACGCCGGCGCAGCGGTTATGTACAACGACCCATGGATACCAAACCTCAAACCGACCCGGAAACACAACTTTACGATGGAATCGATTCCCTTGTCGGCACAGCTGTTGGCCTCTATCGATGCCGTTATAATTATTACAGATCATGACGATTACGACTACAAATGGATTGTCCAGCAGGCGCCGCTTGTAATCGACACGCGAAACGCCACGAGAAACTTGACGAACAACCGCGAGAAGATTATCAAAGCTTAAGGACCCGGCGGTATGAAGGCTCTCATTCAGCGGGTCGCCCGGGCTGAAGTTCAGGCAGCCGGCGCAACCGTCAGTCGCATCGATACCGGGATACTGATTTTTCTCGGAGTAGAGAAGGGCGATGGCCAGCTAGGGGCTGAATTGCTCGCCGGTAAGGTCGCCCACTTGAGAATCTTTGAAGACGACGATGAGAAAATGAATCTTTCGGTTATCGATATCGGCGGGTCCGCCTTGGTGATATCACAGTTTACTCTCTGCGCCGATACGCGAAAGGGCAGGCGGCCTTCCTTTACCAATGCCTGCGATCCTTTGCCAGCCCAAGGGCTTTATATGCATTTCGTTAAGACTTTGAGGAGCTATATATCCAGGGTGGAAATGGGCATATTTCAAGCAGCCATGTCCGTCCACCTGGTCAATCAAGGGCCGGCGACCTTTTTAATAGAGCAACCGCCAGTCAGGGGAACCGCCACATGAAGGACCGCCAGAAACCATTTCGAATTGATAAAGAGGGAATCTGGTATTTTCACGGAGTCGAAATGATCCGCCGCGACATTGTTTTCCATATAAGCAGTAATATTGCCAGGGACGGGAGCGGCGCCTATTTTCTCGATTTGCCCGAGGGTCCATGGTACATTGAGGTGGAAGATGCACCGTTTGCAGTACGATCATTTCTCGGAGAATCCAACCCCCCGGAAATTCTCCTCAATGATGGGTCCAGGGAATGCCTGAATCCCCATTCGCTGATATTCGACCGAGAAAACAATGTGCCTTACTGCCTGGTACGGCAGGGATCCTTCCTTGCACGGTTCACAAGGGCTGCTTATTACCAGTTGACTGCCTTTATTGATTGCGATTCAGTCTCTGGAGAATATTACCTGAATATTGAGGGATCAAAACACTGCATACAATACAAGAACCGGAGGGATAAATGTTAGAGGACAGAATTCGTGAAGGATTGACCTTTGACGATCTATTGCTGATTCCATCGGAATCGGCGGTTCTGCCGAAGGACGTGAACACCTCGACGCGCCTGACCAATGGCATTATTATCAATATACCGTTGCTCAGTGCGGCCATGGATACGGTCACGGAGTCTCAGACGGCCATCTGCATGGCCCAAGAGGGAGGCATCGGCATCATTCACCGGAATATGAGCATAGATCGTCAAGTCCTGGAGGTGGACAAAGTAAAGAAATCTGAAAGCGGAATGATCGTCGATCCTATCACCGTTGAACCCGAAGCGAAGGTCAAAGACGCTTTGGTATTGATGAGCCGCTACCGAATATCCGGCGTGCCGGTCGTGAAGAAAGGCTACCTTGTGGGTATTCTGACAAATAGGGATATCCGTTTCGAGTCGAACCTCGATCAGCCTGTGTCTGCAGTGATGACGAAGGACAACCTCGTTACCGTTTCTTCCAACATTTCTCTCGAAGAATCCAAAAAACTTCTCCATCAGCACAGAATTGAAAAGCTCTTGGTAGTTGACGAGCAGAATTGTCTAAAGGGGCTCATCACAATAAAAGATATCGAAAAGATAAAAAAATATCCCAAGGCCTGCAAGGACTCTCTGGGCCGTCTCCGCGTCGGAGCGGCCGTCGGCATCATAGACAGGGAACGCCGGATCGATGCACTTTTGAAGGCTGGTGCAGATGTCATCGTTATTGACACTTCTCACGGTCACTCGAAAGGAGTCATTGACGCAGTGAGAGACACGAAGAAATGTTTTCCCGACTGCGAGCTTATAGCCGGCAATGTTGCCACTTCGGAGGGCGCCGAAGCGCTGATCAAGTCTGGCGTCGATGCAGTAAAGGTTGGGGTCGGGCCTGGATCTATCTGCACTACAAGGATTATTGCGGGTGTGGGAGTTCCTCAGATGACAGCCATCATGGATTGCGCGGAAACGACCAGAAAGTATAATATTCCTCTCATCGCCGATGGCGGCATTAAGTATTCGGGCGATATAATAAAAGCCCTCGGCGCCGGCGCCGATACGATCATGATAGGGAGCCTCTTCGCCGGAACTGAAGAAAGTCCCGGTGAAACAGTCTTATTCCAAGGGCGAAGCTACAAGGTGTATCGGGGAATGGGTTCTCTTGAAGCAATGAAGGCGGGAAGCAGGGACCGTTATTATCTCGACGATGATATCGAAAGTGCAATTAAGCTTGTTCCGGAAGGAATCGAGGGGAGGGTGCCTTTCAGAGGATCGCTCTCATCGAGTATCCAACAGCTCATCGGCGGGGTTAAGGCAGGCATGGGGTACGTGGGCTGCACCACCATAGCCGAGCTCAAGGAACGGGCTCGTTTTGTAAGGATCACATCGGCGGGTCTCCGAGAGAGTCATGTTCATGACGTTATCATCACGAAGGAAGCTCCAAATTACTCGCTCGACTAGGCGGGTTCCCTTTCAGAGAGGCACTGACACTGATAAATGAAGCACACTGATTTCGTTCATCTGCATGTACATACCGAATATAGTCTTCTTGATGGGGCCATTCGCATTGACGATCTATTGTCCAAGGCCCGCGAATACAAAATGAGCGCCGTTGCCATGACTGATCACGGCAACATGTTTGGCGCTGTCGATTTTTACCAAAGGGCCTACAAGTGCGGCATAAAGCCTATTATAGGCTGCGAATTATACATGGCGCCCCGCGGACGTTTCGACCGGCATTCATCATCACCGGGGCCCTATCATCTGGTAATTCTCGCAAAGAACCGAGAAGGGTATGATAACCTCGTTAAACTTACATCAATGGGTTATCTGGAGGGGTTTTACTACCGCCCACGAATAGATAGGGAACTGCTGGCAGAGTGCTCAAAGGGACTCATTGGCCTGAGCGCCTGCCTTAACGGAGAAATAAGTGCGAATCTGGCGGCAGGCAATAGACCCGAAGCTGTAAAGGCCGCCGGATTCTACAGAGAAGTCTTCGGCGCAGATAATTTCTTTCTGGAACTTATGGAAAACGGCATGGAACAGCAGAAGACAGTGAACGAACAGCTTATCGAACTCAGCGGTGAGCTTTCGCTGCCCCTGGTAGCAACAAACGACTGTCACTATCTTGCCCGGAGCGACGCCGAAGCCCATGAGATTCTGCTCTGCATTCAAACAGGAAAAACAATTGACGATGCCGATCGAATGCGACTCCCTACGGACCATTTTTATTTTAAGTCTCCCGAAGAGATGAAGGATAGCTTTAATTATTGTTCCGATGCTATTAAAAATACTTTGTTAATAGCGGAAAGATGCAATGTCGCGATTGACCTTAATCAGATCTATCTGCCGAAATTCAATATCGAAGACGGCAGCAGTCCCGATGCTCATCTCAGGCGCGTAGCTCAAGAGGGACTGGATAACATTCTTTCTCAGATGGAATGGAGCAATGGTGATGAATCGAGACAAATATACCGGGACCGTCTCGCCTCTGAGCTTGATATTATTTCTTCCATGGGTTTCCCCGGATATTTTCTTATTGTTGCCGACTTTATCAACTACGCCAAAGAACGCAAAATACCCGTTGGGCCAGGTCGCGGTTCTGCTGCTGGAAGCCTCGTGGCCTACGCTCTTGGCATTACAAACATCGACCCCATACGTTATCGCCTTTATTTCGAGCGTTTTCTGAACCCTGACCGCAAAAGTATGCCTGATATAGATACGGACTTTTGCATGGAAGGAAGGGACGAAATCATTCGGTATGTAACGGAAAAATACGGCCCCGATAGAGTCGCTCAGATTATCACCTTCGGGAAAATGCAGGCTAAAGCGGTTGTCCGCGATGTTGGCCGGGCCCTTAATATGTCCTACGCGGAAGTTGACCGTATTGCCAAGATGATTCCCAACATCCTTAACATTAAACTTGAAGAAGCGATTAAGCAGGAACCGCGTCTGCGTCAGGAAGAATCGTCAAACGGAGCTGTGGAAAAGCTTTTACGTTTGTCAAAGTCCCTAGAAGGATTGAATCGCCATTCCTCTACACATGCCGCCGGTGTCGTCATATCGGATATACCCCTCGTGGAACGTGTTCCCCTCTGCAAGAGTCCTAATAATGATGTAGTCACTCAGTTTTCGATGAACGACCTTCAGGCCGTGGGCTTGACGAAATTCGATTTTCTTGGTCTGCGGACGCTGACTGTCATCAATCATACGCTTAAATTTATTATGCAGGGAAGGGGGGTGGCGATCGATGTCGATAATCTCCCTCTCGGTGATCCGAAGACCTATCAGCTCCTTGTCAAGGGTCATACGAACGGTGTCTTCCAGCTCGAAAGCGCAGGCATGAAGGATATTCTCGTTGCCCTCAAGCCGGACTGCATCGAGGATATCATTGCCCTCATTGCCCTCTATCGTCCGGGTCCCATGAGCATGGTTCCCGAGTTCATTGGTAGAAAACAGGGGAAAATCAAGATCTCCTATGAAGTGCCGGCCCTTGAAAATATCCTTAAAGAAACCTACGGCGTCATTCTCTATCAGGAACAGGTCATGCAAATAGCAAGCAATATTGCTAATTACACTATGGCCGAAGCCGACAATCTCCGCCGCGCCATGAGCAAGAAAAAAGTCGGCGAAATGGAGCGGGAAAAGCCCAAGTTTATTGAAGGGGCAAAGAAAAATCGTATTCCCGAAGCGAAGGCGGAGCGGATCTGGGTTAACATGGAGACCTTCGGCCAATACGGTTTTAATAAGTCTCACAGCACCGCTTATGCCATGATTTCTTTTCAGACCGCCTATCTCAAGGCACATTTTCCCATTGAATTCATGGCCGCGCTTCTCACGAGCGAAAAGAACAACCGCGATAACATCGTAAAATACATAGCCGAATGCCGTGACATGGGCATAAAGGTTCTTCCTCCCGACATCAACGAATCTCAGCGTGATTTCAGCGTCGCCGGCGAAAGCATCAGATTCGGTCTGGCTGCTGTGAAGAATGTCGGTGAAGGCGCCGTAGATGCCATTATTGAAAACCGTGAGAAGGAAGGCGCTGTTACTTCGCTATTTGATTTTCTTCATCGTGTCGACATGAGAAAAATCAATAAAAAAGTGTTGGAAAGTCTCATCAAATGCGGCGCCCTTGACTCTTTTGAAAAGAATCGAGCCATGATAATGGAAGGCCTGGAAGTGGCTATGGAGACGGCTCAACGACGGCAGCAGGAGCGTCTCAATGGTCAATTTAGCCTCTTCCAGACGTCCGATATCGGAGAAGCGATGGAACCGGCCCTGCCAGCCGTTGATCCTTGGAAAGACCAGGAACTCCTGGCTTACGAGAAAGAGATGCTCGGCTTTTATGTTACAGGCCATCCGCTTTTGCAGTTCTCAAAAAGCCTGCCTCTCATCGTCAACGTTTCATCTGACAATATACGGGAAAAGAAGGACGGACAAACGGTCTCCCTGGGAGGAGTTGTAAGCAATATTCGAGAGATTGCCACGAAACGGAAAGAAACGATGGCCTATCTGACCATTGACGACATGAAAGGACTCGTTACCGTAATCGTTTTCCCCGAACTCTACCGGAATTCCTTTGCTGCAATACAGGGAGGAAAGCCGCTCTTGGTCAGAGGAAAGGTCGATGCCGGCGACGAGGAGTCAAAGATAATCTCCACGGAAATTCTCTGTCTCGATGAGGCTATGGAAACGCCTTTTACGTCAGTTCGTTTTATGATCAATACGGCTTCATCTAAGGCCGAGGACATAGAAATTCTAAAAGAAATACTTCATAGGCACAGGGGCAACTATCCTTCATTTATACATCTCTTAGGAGATAACGATACGGAAACAATCATCAGTCTCGGAATGCTTAAGATTGATATATCGGAAGAGCTGAAAAAACGAGTGGACGATCTTTTCGGCAGCGGCGCCACCCAATTCGTGTGATGTCTCTTGCAATGAATATCAAAAAGGATTCAATCCGATTTAGGGAACGTACCTATCGCCAACAAATCGACCATTCGGACCTATGTTCTTTCATCGTTTCCGTTGAAGAGACAGACCTGCTGATTCTTGCCGATTGCGATCTCTCGGCGGCTGCCTATGATTCCGTTTATCGTAACCGCCAATATCTTACAGATATAATTAAACAAAATGGAACTTTCCTTTCATCATTGGCGCCTTTGGATTTTAGCAAAGCCTTTGAGTCCATGGCGCCGGAAGTGGTCCGCTCCATGATCCGGGCATCGAGACAGGCCGGAGTAGGACCGATGGCCGCCGTTGCGGGCGCCGTAGCGGAGTGTGTTGGCAGAGACCTGCTAGCTCATTCAGACAATGTGATTGTGGAAAATGGAGGCGATATTTTTATGAAATTCGCCGCCGCTGACCCTTTGACTGTATCCATCTTCGCCGGAGATTCACCGCTGAGCAATAAGGTGCATATCAAGATCAGGCCTGAGCAGACGCCTTTGGGAATCTGTACATCTTCAGGCACTGTAGGGCATTCCAAAAGTTACGGTCATGCCGATGCCGTTTGCGTCATCGCAACAAAGGCTGCTTTGGCCGATGCAGCTGCTACGGCCATAGGGAATGCCATAAAGGACAAATCCTCTATAAAGCGATCACTTAGGGATGGAGCTAAAATTGAAGGTGTTCGCGGGATCGTGATAATAGTCGACGACTGTCTCGGCGCCTGGGGGGAGGTGGAATTTAAAAAATAAACCAAAAGCAGATGCTTTTCAAATAATAAGTTTACATAACATATCTTATCAGACATTATCGTTAATGTATTCTTTATCGATCAAGCAAACATCTAGAGCCCCTCTTTCGCTAAGCCGTAAATGAGTTCTTTTTGGCGTTCGGTAAGATTTCGTGGAATGTCGACGGTAATCAGGACATATGCGTCACCACGGCCGGAACGTCCCATGTGAGGCATGCCCAGTCCTTTCATTCGAAGTTTTGTATTATTTTGAGTTCCCTGTGGCACCTTAAGACGTTTACGTTCACCACCCAGCGTAGTCGCCTCGATGCTTGTTCCGAGGGCGGCTTCTGTAAAGGTAATGGTCTTTTGAATAATTATGTCATCGCCGTTCCTCGTGAACTGTCCATGCGGAGCAACGCAGATGGTAATGAAAATATCGCCTGGGGGACCGCCATTTACTCCGGGCATCCCTTTTCCGGAAAGCCGAAGACGTTTGCCCTCGGTGATTCCACGGGGAATTTTTACCTTTAGGGTGTCCTGTGCCTGCCCCCTCCTGAGTGAAATATTTTTTTCGATTCCTTCATAAGCCTCTTCAAGGGTAATGGTCAGGCTGTAATCAAGATCCTGTCCTTTTTGGGGCTGGCGCCTCGGCCGCTGCTGCCCTGCGTCGCCAAAATATGAGGTAAAGAAATCCCCTTCCCTTCTTTGAAACTGTTGCTGACTCCGAGAGCCAAATGATTTGAAGAAACCGTTGCTTTTTTGATCTCGGAAACCGAATTCCCTTAGAATTTCGTTAAAATCGAAGTTTCTGAAAATATCTTCCTGAGAGAACTGCTGACTGAAAGCCTTTGATCCGAACGTATCGAATTTCTTTCGTTTTTCCAAATCGGACAATACCGCATAGGCCTCGTTAATTTTTTTAAATGTTTCTTCTGCCTGTTTGTTCCCGGGATTGCGATCAGGATGATATTTTAGGGCAAGCTTCCGATAGGCCTTCTTTATGTCATCCTGAGAGGCCCGTTGGTCAATGCCAAGGATTGTATAATAATCGTCAGCCATGGCTTCGTCTATGGAATGTCCTTTCTGCCAGCAGTATCAAAATTCAGTTATTTTCTGCTGTTCCACCAGAAATCGTTCGCTTCAACGGGATCGAAAAACCTCGTCGTTTCGCCACTGCGAATGAGAGGCGCCTGATTCATTTCATCGCTTTCATGGATGAGACGGTCAGCGGTCATGAAGAATCCGATCACGGGGCCATGTTTTCTCACAGCCTGAAGTGCGTAGGATGAGCACGTAGGATACATGGGACATCGTTCGCCGTCCACCTCGGAAATAGTAGAAATAAAAATGTGAAGCGCACCGGCAAGTAAAGATTCGGCAAACGATGCATCGTTAGTTAAGGACGACGAGATTCCCTCCGTGGGCATCGGCTTTATGCCGCGATTATACATCCAAGGATCGACATCTCCCGCGTATGAGCATAAATCGGTAAGGACTAAACCATACAACAGCAATCCAACGACAACTTTTATTAACAGATGCTTCTTCATGATTTTCTAAAAAGCGAGAGAATACAGCAGGTAATTGTTCCCTCTTGCCGGATCGTGATACAAAGATAATTTACTGCGGTCTTTCAACTTTTCGATGAATTCTTTTGTTACCCGTTTGTTGTATTTATGTGCGCTGCTGACAGCGCTGTAAATATTGCCTCCGTACCATCCCAGTTCAAAAAACGTTACAACGCCCCCGGCGACATAATTTTCATCATTGAAAAGTTCAACTGCCGCCCAAATAAACGATGCATTGAGAAGAAATGCCACAAGGGCATCCCGCGGTCTTTCCGTATAAAGATGACCTGCTCCCGGCGCAACAGCGGCCAGCAGTCCGGCCGTTGAAGGGTTTTTACGAGGCAGATTATCCACGGCTTCAAGTCCGCTGGAGTATGTCTGAGCAGCCGGAAAAAGTGAAGAATATTCTGAAACGAGGGCGAACATGTCCTTAGCTCTGTGCCACTCTTCAAGGTCGAGATAGACGAGACCGCTATGATATGATGCCTTGGATCGAGTTTCATCGTCAGTGGAAGAAGCATAAAGACGATGGAAGGTGTCAAGAGAAGCGCTGTATCGCCTAGCTTCCTGCTCGCTCTTTCCTTTAAGGAAGAGAGCATCAGAGGCCATGAAACTCCCTGGATGCTTCTGAATGAAATCGTTAAAAGCTTGTGTCGCGTCGTTCCATTGCCTCGCCCAGAGGGCGCTCACTCCAATCATGAAGGCTGCTTTCTCCCGGGAGGCTTCCGTTCCGTCCTGAGTGCAGGAAAAGATGAATCTCTTATATTCGGTTATAGCCCTGTAATAATCTCCTTCCTTAAAGAGATTCTCTGCGAAGTTGAATTGTTCGAGACAGTTTTCATTATCTCCTGCATGAAGGGCAACGGCGCCTGCCATTACCAGCAAGGCCGTCGAAACGGCGAAAAAAAACCTTTTATCGAGGCGGAGACGCTTCATGACGCTTTTCTGGCATCTT
>JAFGGB010000050.1 GCA_016930775.1 Deltaproteobacteria bacterium | reverse complement strand
GTATTTAGCAGATTGCATCAAAAAATCCAACTCTAAAAACTATGATTTGTAATGTTTTTCAACTACTTCCGGTTTCCGGATGGAGACTAACTAAGAAAAGGGGATTCATAATGCCATTATCTATGCAACTTTCGCAAAGCTTTTTGACGATGGACGAATAGTCGTGGCAGACTACTATTTCAACGCTGTTCCTGACGAAGGAACAAAATCCCATCAGACCAAGGGCAGTATTTAATATCTCACCGATGGTCCGATCTACAGAGATATGAGTCAATGGGTGAACCAGAAGCATCCCCAGATCGCTGCCACGGTTTCAAGTGTCGATGGAACTTTACTCAGGGGCGGAAAAGATGATATGGTCGTACAGTGCCCAGTTTGGACATCGTTGTTTTGCCCATTGTGGGAAGATGTTCTTGCCAAAGGGGAGATAGAACATGACCTTGATTTCAGCGGTGCATGTCCAAAAACAATACCAGACAGGAGAGGTGTCGGTCCAGGCCCTCAAGGATGTGAGTTTTGAGATCGATGCTGCTTCCTTTGTCGCTTTTGTCGGCCCGTCCGGGAGCGGCAAGACGACACTCCTGAACATGATCGGTTGTCTCGACAAACCGACCGACGGAACCCTGATGGTGGCCGGTACCGATGTGGCCACCCTGGATCGCAAGACCGGGGCCGCTTTCCGGGGGGATACTATCGGCTTCATCTTCCAGGATTTTAATCTGCTTCCGGTCTTGACGGTCTACGAGAACGTCGAATACCCCCTCTTGATGGTGCAGAATGTTTCTCATGGGGATCGGCGGCAAAGGTTGGCCGCTCTGCTGGCAGCCGTGGGGATGACGGACCAGAAAGACAAATATCCCGATCAGCTCTCCGGGGGGCAGAAGCAGCGGGTGGCCATTGCGCGGGCGCTGGTGACCAATCCAAAACTGGTGCTGGCAGACGAGCCCACCGCCAACCTGGATCACGATACGGCCTACCGTGTTTTGGACCTGATGAAAAAGATGCGGGATGAATTCAGGACCACCTTCATCTTCTCCACCCATGACCCCAAGATTGTCAACGAGGCGGAAACCATCTTTACCCTCGAAGACGGGCGGATAGACGATGCCAAGACCAAGGGAGGCGACAGCCATGGGCAATCTCTTTAAGATCGCGTTACGGAATTTGCTCCGCTACAAGAGACGGACGCTGCTCACGGCCTCGCTTATTACCTTGGGGGTGGTCTTCGTCATGGCTTTCGTATCCGTTTCCGGTTCCTTCAAAAGCATGATGATAGGCCAAGTCACGGATTCAATGATCGGCCACCTGCAGGTGCACCGGAAGGGCTTTGTCGCCTCCATCGAGACACTGCCCCTGAACCTCAATCTCAAGGAAGACGCTATCGACCGCCTGGAGGTCATACTCGCGGCGCAGCCAGAGATTGCTTCCTACTCGCCGCGGGTGAAATTCGGCGCCATATTCAGCAATTTCACGGAAACGTCGAGTATTCGGGTTACGGCGATTGAACCGGAGAAGGAGTTCCGGACCGTTCCTCTGCTGCCCGGAAGGGTCAGGGAGGGAAGCAAGGATCTCAAACAGGGCGGGATACTGATTCCGGAATTGCTGGCCCGGGGAATGAAGGTCAAGTCGGGAGACTTGGTGGTGCTCGTGGCGACCAATGCCGACGGTTCAGTCAACGGTAAGCAATTAATTGTGACAGGCGTACTGGAGAGCGCTACCGGACCCGGCGGCAGGGACGGCTATGTCCACCAGGCCGACGCTATGGAGGTGCTGCGGATGGAGGATCGGCAGGTCAGCGAATACGCCATCCGGCTGAAGGACTTCGGAAAGCTCGCCACCTTCGGTGAACAACTGGACGGCCTCCTCTCCAAGGAGCTCAACAAGGATGGAAAACCGCTCTTCGAACTCCATACCTGGGAGAAGCTTTCTCCTTTCTTCAATATCGCACAGATGATCGATCTGATGACCTTCTTCGTAAAGCTCATGCTGATTGCCATCGTGCTGATCAGCATTATGAACGTCATGATCATGGCGGTCTACGAACGGATCCGGGAGATCGGAACCATCGCGGCAATCGGTACGTTCCCGGGCAAGATCCTGACTCTCTTCTTAATTGAGGGGTTTTGCATGGGCGTTGGAGGAGCACTGATCGGAAACCTCGTAGGGATCGCCTTGATCAAGGTCCTGAATTGGTTCGAGATCAGCTATAATTTCGGTCAACAGCAGGGGCTCATTCTTCAGGCTTCCGTCGAGCCGACCGAGGTCGTTGTGGTTTCGGTTACGGTCATTGTGGTCTCGGTCATTGCAAGTTTTCAGCCTGCCTTCAAGGCGTCGCGCATGGAGCCGATTAAGGCGCTCAGGCATACTTAGGAGGTGCATCATGAAAAGATCGTTGGGAAAGGTGGGAGTGGCTTTGGCGCTCGCGCTCACCGTCGCGCTTCCGGCACAGGCCCTCGATGGCACGGCGCTGCTGAAGCAACTAGACCGGAATCTCACACCCAATTCCTACGAGTCCTATCGTAAATTGATCAACATCGAACCATCCGGCGCCCGGAAGGAGTTCACTCTCTTTACGGTCAAAAAAGGGCTGGACAAGATGGCCTCCCTCTTTATCGCCCCTGCCAGCGAAAAGGGCCGGAGCACACTGCGTTTAGGCGACAACATGTGGTTGCTGATTCCCAATGTGGGAAAACCCATCCGGATCACGAGCCTTCAATCTGTTGTCGGCGGTGTGTTCAACAATTCGGATATTTTCCAGTTGGATTACACCGCAGAGTACAATGTGGAAAGGGTCGAAGAAGAAGGAGCGGAATACCTCCTCCAGCTGAAGGCAAAGACCAAGGCGGTGGCCTACGATCGGCTCAAGATCTGGACGGACGCCAGGCGGATGCTGCCGACGAGAATAGAGTGCCTGACCGAGGCCGGTATGCTGATCAAGACCCTCTATTTCAAGGACGTCAAGGATTTCGGCGGAGGGATCACACGGCCGGCGGTGATCGAGACGGACAGCCCCCTTTACAAGGGCTACAAGTCCGTTATCATCTTCGCCGGGATCAAGAAACGCGATTTCAAGGACGAGGTTTTCACCCTGACCTTCATGCCCAATATCGAATCGCTGAGGTAGTGGTGAGATTCACCAAAGTTCTGCGGAAGAGACAGGGCGGCTGTCCTCTTGGCGGTAGCGGACTTTCACTGTCGGCGATCCCGATGGCCAGGCTTGTTGTTGGGGGAACGAATGGTCCCAAAATCAATCATGATCGGTAAGATGCTACCCCTGGGACGGCTTTTCTTCTGGAGTGCGATACTCATAATCCTTTTGAACTTCTTTCTCCTCTGGCCTTTTTCTCTTCGCGCCGAGGAAACATACACGTTCGACCTGTCTGAGATCGAGAAGAAGATTTACCACTTAGGTGGGTATGTGGAGATGAAACCGACGATTTTCCAAACCCGCCAGGAATCCTCCCTCTACCGTCTTAAGTATCATAACGGCGACCTCGGAAAGTCACTGGAAGAAATCAATCTTAAGCTCCAACTTGAGGGCAGCTATGAAAAGGGAATCGCACGCCTTTATTTCAAGACAAATACAGACTATAAAATCTCCCGCCTGCAGGATCGCGAGAAGACGGACATTTACGAGGGTTTTATCTCCCTGAGTCCGACCTCCGCCTGGAAGATCGATGCGGGTAAAAAGACCTTCAAATGGGGGAAGGGGTACGCCTGGAACCCCGTGGCTTTTATCGACCGTCCTAAGGACCCCGACGATCCCGAGATTGGCATGGAAGGGATTTTCGCGGTATCAACCGATTATACGAAGAGCTTCGACGGGCCGCTTAAGACCATTTCTTTTGCCCCGGTCCTTCAACCCGTCTATGACAACGTTAACGCCGAGTTCGGTAAAAAAAACTATATGAATCTAGCTTGCAAGCTCTACATGCTATTCTTCGACACCGACATCGATTTCATCTTCCTGACAGGCGGCAGCCGAACGACCCGATACGGAGTCGATTTTTCCAGGAACATAACGACGAAATGGGAGATCCACGGAGAAGCTGCCCTCATCAAGGATTTCCGGGTGAACCTGATTGAACCATCCGGAAAGGTTTCGACAGTGGAATATGACGCGACGAGTCTCCTGCTGGGGGCACGATATCTAACTGATTATGATACCACATTTATCCTCGAATACTACCGCAACGGCACGGGGTTTTCCGAGCAGGAAATGAAAGATTTCTTCGGTTTCATCGATGATGCCTATCGAACTTATACAGCAACCAGCAACGACTTCGCCCTGCAAAAGGCCGCGACGCTTTTCGACGGAAATTACGGACGGGCCAACCCCATGCGCGATTACCTTTATTTGAGGATCGCCCAAAAGGAGCCTTTCGACATCCTTTACTTCAACCCGGCGATAACGACCATTCTTAATCTGAACGACTGGAGCTTTTCGGTCTCCCCGGAAATGGTTTATACGCGGATTACGAACCTGGATCTGCGTTTCAGAGTGAGCTTTATCACCGGGCCAAAGGAGAGCGAATATGGTGAAAAACCTTTTGATTTCAAAATTGAACTGCGGATCGGTTACTATTTTTAGGCCCGAACACTAATTATGATGATTATGAGTCGGTCCCTGATCCGACGACATTTGCTAACTTTTGATCCCTTCAATCCAGGGTTGTCTGTGGATGAGGTGAAAGAGTGCTACGGTCTTTCATCCGTGATCAAGCTGACCACCGACGAAAACCCCCTTGAGATATCGCCAAAGGCGCTCCAAATAATATAAAAGCAGTTGAAGGGGGTTCGCCGTTACCCTCAAGCGGGTAGCCCACGGCTTCGTCAGGCCCTGGCCTCGCATCATGGGATTCCCAAGGCTCAGATCGTGGCTGGCAAAGGTTCGGATGAAATCATCGACCTGATCATCCAGGTGGCGGTTGAGTCGGGACGGGATCGTGTCGTTGCGTTTCTGCCCCGTTTAAACATCTATCAATTTCAATCAAAACTCTGTGATGTGGCCTTCCGCCAGATTGCCTTACGGGAGATTTCACCTTTCCCCTGCTAGAGCTTCTGGAGGCAGCGAATGACGTTACGGCAATGTTTTTTTTTGACCACACCCGACAATCCTTCGGGGTTCCCCGCCTCCTGTCGAAGAAGTGCTCGATTTGCATTGCAGCCTTCCCGAGAATTGCCTATCGGTTGCGGATGAAGCCTATATGGATTTCGCCGTACCCCAGGGCGCTATTCCACCCTGTCCCTGGCAGGCAGCGTCCCCAATCTTGTAGTCCTGCGAACCTTGCGATCATCAAAAATACATTGAAGGGGAAGCTGGATCATTATATAGTTATCGCAAGATGTTGCTATTAAAACAGGAGCATGCATTTCATGAATTACGTGAACATTATCGTTGAAAAGGGAGATGATTTCGTCGCTGAAATAACGCTTAACCGTCCGAGCAGCCTGAATACGTTCAATATTCCTCTTGCAAAGGAACTCAATCAGGCTATTCAGGAGCTTGACGAAGAAAAGCAAGTGCGAGTCATTATCTTGAAAGGAGCAGGCAAAGCATTTTGCGCCGGTATTGATATAAGCAATTTTCAGAACAAAAGTATAATGGAGTATCGGGATTGGATCGAGTGTATGGAAAAACCACTGGTTACGATTAGCCGTATAAACAAGCCTGTTATAGCCCAAGTACATGGAGTTGCGGCGGCAAACGGGGCCGGTCTTGTAGCAGCTGCCGACCTTGCAACTGCCGGTGAGAACGCACGGTTAGGTCTGACCGCCATCAATGTGGGTCTCAACTGTATTGGGCCGGTGATTCCAGTTACCCGATCCGTGGGGAGAAAGAGGGCCATCGAATTGTTATTTTTTGGTGATTTGATCACGGCCAAAGAAGCATTAAATATGGGGCTTATCAACCGAGTTATACCCGAAGTCGATTTAGACAAGGAAACACATAAATGGGCTGCGATCCTGGCTCAAAAAAGTCCTCAGGCTCTACAGGTTGCCAAGAAGGCATTCTATGCGGCGGCTGATCTGGATTATTACAAAGCCTTCGAACATATGAACAAGGCTTTTGCTGATCTGTGCGCCACGGAAGATGCCAAGGAGGGCATAAGCGCGTTCTTGGAGAAACGAAGCCCTGCTTGGAAAAAGAAATAGAATAGCATTCCACAGAACGGGATAACCTGCGCATCCAACCGATGATCAGTGCCTTTCACCGCGGATGCATGATGTAGGTGTGGAACTAAAAAAAACAGGTAAGAAAGGAGAATTAACATGCCGGAATTCGGGTCTCCATTCTCAGGATTGGCAAATAATCGGAAGCTCACGAATGAGGAACTTATCCGTGCTATCCGATTCATGGTCGCTGCGGAGTACGAAGCGATTCAACTGTATATGCAGCTTGCCGAATCGACGGACAACAAGTTGGCCATTGAGGTTCTCAAGGACATTGCTGATGAAGAACGTGTTCATGCTGGAGAGTTCCTCCGGCTACTCCGCGAGCTGGCCCCAGATGAAGAGAAGTTCTATACAAAAGGAGCCGAAGAAGTCGAAGATGAGATAAAAAAATCAAAATAAAGATTTTGCGTCAATGACCAACTACCAATAGGAACGCTACATGGAAGAATACCTTAAGGCTACCGAGACCATCGAGAGCGATCACCCGCTGATCCGTGCCAAGGCCCATAAACTTGTCGGAGAGGAAACAATACAGCGAGACAAGTTGCTGCGCCTATTTTCCTTCGTACGTGACCAAATTCCATACAACTTGTTTATGATCTCGATGCATCCCGATGACTTTCGGGCCACCTTCGTGCTAGAGGCGGGAAAAGGTTACTGCGTGCAAAAAGCAGTTTTGCTCTGCTCATTGGCTCGGTCCGTTGGGATTCCTTCACGCTTAGCCTTGGCGCGGATCCGTAATCATCGCATGCCACCCGGCCTTCAGGACCGCTTAGGCCTGAACGAGTTCCCCGGTCACGGCTACAACCAGTTTTTGTTGGACGGACACTGGATCTCGGCGGCTGCTACTTTCAATGCGGCCCTCTGCAACCGGCTCAAGGTACCGATAGTGGAATTCAACGGACGGAACGACGCCATGCTGCCGGCACAGTCCTTGGACGGCGGACCTTACATCGAATACGTCGAGCACTATGGCCACTTTGCTGACCTGCCGCTGGATTTTATCACCGAACGCACCTCAAAGATCTGGGGCTGGGACAAGCGTGCATGGAAACGACCTGAGGACGATACCGGTTTCCCCTGAACTATTCATCCGATCAGAGGTCCTTTGCGGCCCGGGAAACGACATTGAATGTTTCGAACAGAAATCTGTGACGCTCACCTCAACTTCACAAGAGGCACTGCTTGAAGACGCGACGAGTCAGTATATTCCCATCTCGCATCCTCCGGCCAGCGTTCCTCCCAGTTCACGACACTGCTCCAGGATTTCTTTCGTTATCTTTCCCCTAGCGATGACAGGGGTAAAACCCCTTTTGCTCCCTGCTCGTAAAATCCGATATTTTGCGGTCAATTTTCCATTGACATTCAAGGCCACCTTATCCTACGCTCCGATCCGAAAGTTTTTTCAGAAACAGACAAAAATGGCGTGTTCCGTGAGGAGGAGAAGCAGATGAATGAAACAAGCAGAAACGCGATTGCAGAGGTCGAAGATTCCTTTTTCGGGCGAATGAATGACCCGACCGCTGCTGCAACGATTACGGGGCCCTGTGGCGATACCATGGAGGTTTACCTTGTGGTTAGGGGCGACGTAATTGAAGATGTGAAGTACCACACAGACGGGTGCAACAACACACGCTCCTGCGGTCATGCCATCGCCCGGCGGGCGTTGGGGCGGAGCGTGACCGATGCGCTCTCGATCAGCGCGGGCGAGTTGATTCGCTCAGGTGAGTGCCGGCCTGCGGAAGGACGCCATTGTGCAATCTTGGCAGTCAGCACGCTGTACCGTGCTATTGCCGATTATCTACTTGCCTCATGAGGAGCTTTATACGATACCTGCCGCAAATTGAAGTGTTTTTTAACATGCCAATCAGTTGTTGGTTACTTTCCATCCGGCCTAAATACCGCAAGAGCCTTGTCCCAAAGCAGCCGACTTTTAAAAGACACTCGGTTTCCTTTACTCGCATCAAAAAAAAGTGCGGAACCTCACAGCGGAAAAAAGTGTGTTCGTAAACGACGATTTGAAATCGAAGGCTACGTATCTCCGGATTATGTGCTTCCCGATGGCACCCTGGATGAAAAGTTGAAAAAACCATTAAGGAACAGGGAAATTTTCAAGCCGTTATCTCCCAGAATATTCCCTGCCGGCCTTACTGTTTCCCGCTGTGGCCAAAGTCCTAGTGAAAAAATTCGCAATCAAGCCCATCGGAACTGTGCAGGTTGAAATTGCGGCAATGATGGGGGGAGATAGATAAGGCTTACATGTGATACCAACATCTGGATAGGAGAAGGCCGCTCTGCCTTCCCCACAGAAAAGCGGTTCGAGAATGTCGCTAAAAGCAGCCGAGTTGGCAGCCCCGTATTTTCATCCCTAGGATATTGGCCGCTTCCGACGCTTTCAGCGGGGTTGTCTTGAAACGGCGGGCAAGCTCAAAAATCGTCGGACAGTTCAGGTTGCCGGCGGCATCCAGTTCACACAGCCCGGCGGTCAGTTCCGGTAAAGGTTCCTGTGGCGCGGCGCCCGAGTACGGGGTTTTGTCCACCTTGAAAAACCCGATTTGGCAGTCCGTGATGCGCACGCCCAGTTTGTCCATAACTGCTCCGACGGCAATACGAGGGACACCGAAGTCTTTCGCTATCTTCCAGGCGATCGGACAGGACAAGTAGCCGTCTCTGAGAGATGCTTTTACAGCCGTTTTCAATTGCAGCAGAGTCTCTTTCGGAAGATTGGCTGGATTTTCCGGCAGTTGGATTCGCGTTTTCTTCTTGCGCCTATCCTTATCACTGAAATCTCTCATCATGGGTTGTTACCTTCACATCGTTTAGGGCAGACAGGAATTTTTTACGAATGAAGTTTACCAATATTTCGATCCATATTCAAAGAATAACATTGATCCATTACAAAAGTTATGTAAAAAAAAAGCTTCTACCATCTGAACATGAAAATATCCGAAGCGGCTTTCTCGCAAGCTATTTCATGAACATGAAAAGAATGATTGGCTGATTATGGGAACAATGTGAGAGTGCAACCCGTAATGATTGGATGACTGTTGCAGCGCTTGTCTTTAAAGCGATAAGTCGCAAAAGGAGGAGAAACAATCAACGACGAAGGGAGCTTTATGTTTCACGGGCGAGAGGCCCACGTCCCGAAGCAGCGATGTCAGTACTGTTGGTTTTGCCGCATAATCTCTTTGACCCAACCGTTCTCCGTAATCTTTTTCAACAGACTCGAACGGGTCACGCCGGCAGAATAACGGAAACCTCTCAAAAATCCCAAAGGCCTACAGAAATGGAGGACCTTGCAAGCCGGACAGCGGAACCGCTTTCTTCTATCGAATAAAACCTTTAGATCGACTCAAAGGTGTAGTACCACAATCCCGCTTTCAGAGATGGTAACCAGCGGGAATAGCGGTCAGTCCAATCAACCGCTGGTTGCCATTTTTTATGATCAAATCAGACCGATAAAGACTCTCTCTCGTACAAAAAAACGTGATAACAAAATACCCCCTTCAGTCAATTTAATATATGAGGCGACAAAAATGTAGTTCACAGACATATATCCAGTTAACAGGCGAGCCAATTCGAATTGACAAAAAAGTAATATATGTATATATAAGCATAATACATGCTGGCAGCACGGTTAGTTTAAAGATAGAAAACGATTAGGAAAGAAGTACCAGATCAATGAGACATCGTTCTGATTATATCCAGGCGGGATTTCGAATCTTCTCGGAGAAGAGCTTTGGGAGCGCTTCGATTAGTTTTATACTTTCAACGCTGGGAGTGTCGAAGGGCTGTTTTTATCATCATTTCAAGTCAAAGGGCGATTTTTTCCAGGCAGTCTTTATTGAAGCCCGCAACTATTTTTACGGTCGCTGTTTTGATGAGTTGGGAGGCATAAACAATCCCGTAGAGAAACTTAAACGACTGATAATTAATTTCCATGATACGTTTCGCATCAAAGACGATGCGCATCCGCAGGCTTGGCTTCTGTTGCGCGTTATTATCGACAGGAAGGATTCCACGCTCGATCTATCCGGTGAGGCGTTTTCCTTCATATGGCTCCTTAAAAGTTTCATACATAATTGTCTGGACGAGGCTGAGGGAGAGGGACGGCTGACAGGAGATATCGATTACTGCCAATCGGCCGAAATCATCACAACAAGTCTAGTGGGGTTTATAGTTCTTTCAAGCGGGGGTAACTCACGAGTAACTATCGAGCAATCTTTAAGAAGCGTCCTACGATACGTTGATTCCCTGAAACGAAATGCTGCGGAAGTGAAGCCGGTTGCTTCTTTCAGAAGGTTCCATTACGTTGAAGGTTCCTGTAAATGTTCAGAAAGAACGCGATATTTTTGAGATGAGCATCGCGATTGCAGTGTCTTGCGAGCCGCCGAGTCGAAAAAGGCTGATTGTAGGCATGCCTTAAGGTTTCGATGGCGGCTCGCCTTTTTTGAGTTATTTTTCTCTTGAATAGGGCCACGCCATGATGCCTCCCTCCATGAGCTTAACGTTTCTCCAGCCGTTGGCTCTCAGGACAAGGGAAGCCTCGTAACCTCGAAGAGAGATCTTGCAGTAACAGATTATTTCTCTGTCCTTATCCTCGGGCAGTTCATGCAATCTTTTTCTCAAGGCGCCCAGCGGCAGTAGCGTTTCGCCGATGCCTAGACGCATGGACTCGTATTCATCGGGACCCCGAATATCCAGGAGAAAGGGTTTCTCGCCGCGGTTCAATTTTGTTTTTACCTCGACAGACGAAATTCCGAACATCCGTTTCTTCAGCTTGTTCTGCATTATGTGAGCCGTCGCGATAAAATGATCGATAGCCAGCGAAAACGGGGGAGCGTAAGGAAGATCGGAGTTGATAATTTGTTCGACGGAGAGACCTCCCTGGATCGCCATGGCCCATTGAGCGATTTGTTTCGAAACGTTTCCCGGACCGACGCACTGGGCGCCGAAGATTTTCCCTGTTTTCTTGTTGACGGTCAATTTTGTCACCAGAAGGAGACCGTTCATAAAGCCGGGTTTATCGGGGCTTGCGTTGATGACGGTCTCGATATCGTTGTATCCCAGGCGCCGCGCCGAGGATACCGACAATCCCGTGGAACCGGCCGCGTAATCGAAAACCTTGCAGATGCCTGTCTGGATTGTTCCTGGGAATGTTGCTGTATTTGAAGAGGCTGCGTTTTCCCCGGCAACTCTGCCTTCAAGGTTCGCAAGATCTCCATAGGGGGCGAGGACTTTTCTTCCGGTAATGAGGTTTTTCAACTCAATGCAATCGCCGATGGCATAGATGTTAGGATCGGAGGTCTGCATGTATTCATCGACGACGATGCCGCCGGTTTCTCCGATGGTTATCCCGGTCTCTCGGGCAAGTTTAACGTTAGGTGTTACTCCCACAGCCACAACGGCAAGTTCGCAGGAAAGTTCCGTGCCGTTCTGAAGCTTTATTCCCGTCAGCACGCCGTTGTTTCCAAGAAATGCGGCAATGCCATTGTCGGTTATGACATTTGCCCCTTTAGCCTTAATATGGCCTTCTACAAGTTTGGCGAGTTCCCAATCAAGGAAGGTCAAGAGTTGAGGCAGCAGTTCCACGACGGTTATTTCGATGCCGGCCAACTGGAGAGCTTCGCATGTTTCGATGCCGATAAGGCCCCCGCCGATTACGACGGCCTTTTTATGATGCCCTCATCCCTAACTTTGCGAAGAAAGTCAGTATCTTGCATGGATTGAAGGGTAGTGATGCCTTTGAGATCGGCGCCAGGGATCGGTGGAATCTTCGGAACAGCGCCGGTGGCGATGATCAGTTTGTCGTAGAGCATAACGCCGTCTTCACCCGTTATATTGTTGCGGAAGGATATCGTTTTTTTGTCGCGGTTGATTGAACGAACTTCCGTATCGACGCGGGCCGATATATCCTTTGCGTTGAGATAGTAGGTAGGATCGCGGACAACGCCCGTGGTAGTCGAGATAAGCATGTTCCTGTCATCAAAGTATCCTCCTACGTAGTAGGGATAGCCGCAGGATGCCATCGAAAGATCGTGATCCTTTTGAAATATTGTTATTTCTGCAATGGGGTCGGTTCTTCGAGC
>JAFGGB010000049.1 GCA_016930775.1 Deltaproteobacteria bacterium | reverse complement strand
CCTATAGTCCGAAGTCTCGTTTCAGATCATCCGATGCCGGGATCGGGAGACAGATCCGATCCTGGAGAAAATCCAGGCCGTTTTAAGCGAACAGTTTACGGGAGAATAAAACAGCTTAAACAGCGCCTGCATCAAATTCCAAATTGCGGCCCTCACGGATAAAGAAAATATGAGGCTCCGGCGCGGGGCGTCCGATGAGCGGCAATATTTTTCAAAGGAGAATTGATGTCACACATAAGCTGTGAATGGATAGAATATCGAATGGTCATGGACCCCTGGCAACTCAAATTCTGTTGCAAGCCCTTCAGCGACAGCGGCGGTTTTGTGCCCATCTGCGATTATGACGGAGGCCCCTTCCCCATAGAAACTCTCTTGAAGGAACGAGACAATTTGCGACGCCTCAACAACACGGAGGGCGCCTACTCGCCATGTCAAGGTTGTGTTCTCTTGCAAAAGAAAAACTGGAAACCGTTGGAAGGAGCGGCCCTTTTTAACCAGATCGAAATCAATAATTTCACCATGTGCAATTTGAAGTGCGTCTATTGCTACACCGTCCTTCGGCCAGAATTGAAGCTGCCACAATATGCCTATGATCTGAAGCCGGCGCTTCAGGAACTCATAGACAAGGGCTGCCTGGCAAAAGATTCTATAATCGAGTGGGCTGGCGGAGAGCCAACCATCCTGCCCGATTTTCGGAACATTCAGCAGCTTCTCCTAAACCATGGGTACATGCAAACGATCTTCACCAACGCCGTTCTTTTTTCCGAAGAGATTGAAAGGGGCCTTCGGCAAGGGAAGATGACCATGACAACGAGCGTCGACAGCGGAACAGCGGAGACTTTTAAGGCCGTCAAAGGGCGCGATCATTTCCACAAAGTCTGGGAGAATCTGGCAAAATACATAAAAACCGGGGGACAGATCTCAATTAAATATGTGATGAGACGGGACAATTCCGGCATGGGAGATCTCAAGGGCTTCATTGAGCTCTGCAAACAGCATAGCGTCCCCTTTATTGCGATTGGACCGGATGTCAACGAGGTTCAAAATAATTCCGTTTCCGATGAAACGCTTCGAGGCGCCGCTTTTCTTTCCCGTGAAGCCGAACGACATGGAATCAGGCATATGATCCAGTACGATTATTTCGGGTCTCGCTACAGTGAAGAAATCAACATCTACCGAAGTGCTTCGAGGCGGATCTTGAAGCAGATAAAAACAGGATTTAAAAACGCCATTGCCGCCGCGACGACGCAGCGTAGATCAGATGCCCGAGACGCCAATGACAAGCCTCCAATCTACTGCGAAAACTCGCAATTGACCGGCCTCTGGCATGCACTTGAAGAAACAGGAACAGGCGTCTGCATAGAAATTCAAGGGAACAAAATGTATGCGGCATGGTGCACCTATGATCAATCAGGAAAACCGGTCTGGCATAGCTCGCTGGCGATCGAGAACGAGAATTCTTCTTATGAAGGACCGCTATGGGAGTGGTCCGGAACACCGATCGAAGAAGAAGCGCCAGCCCCTTTAAGCAAGAAAGTTATTGGAAACGTCTCTCTGAAATTCACAAGCGACTCTCAGGTCCTCGCGACGACGAATTGCAACGACGATGTCCGGGAATCGACCTTGCGTAAATCAAAGCCGGATATACCCGGCCGCTTTCACACCGCAGCAATCAACATCATCAACAGTTGGTGGTACGATCCGCGCCATATAGGGATGGGCTTTTTCCTGGACGTCCATGCCGATCATATGTCTGTCCTGTGGTTTCATTATGACGAAGACACGATGCCTCGATGGCGGGTTGTCCACGCCGCACCGTTCGCAATGCCCTTCGGAATGACCGGCTACAGGGGGGAACTGCAGGAATGGACACGCAACAAGTCGGCAGATGAAACATCGTTGCCGGTTCGTATAAAATGCCTTGATAGCGTCGAGCTTTACCCCGATTTTGAAAATGGCACAATCTCGGTTCAATGGAACGATCATATATACAAACTTAGAAAATTCAAAATAGAATAGAGTTGCGGGAAGAAGCCGGTCGTACCTCATCATTGCCGGCTTGAGGCAAGCCGGACGCGAAATGCTTTTAGAGTGACTGCCGAAAAAGAAACAGGCAGTCAGCGACAGTCCGTATATAGCATTCGCTGTGTCTGTTGGTCATTATTTCAGGTTGAATGTTTCCTTGAATTTTTCAATTTGCCCCGTCGCACCGATAACGGCAATAAAATCAACTGCTGCGAAAAGAAAATCGGCATGAGGATTGGGATGAAAGCTCTCTTTCCGCAGGATGCCGACGATAGAAACTCCCGTTGAGGTGCGGATTGCATGCTCCTCGATCGTTGTCCCTGCAAGAGAACTGTCGCCGGCAAGTTCAAACCACAGGACATCGAGCAGGCGTCTCGCCTGCCGTAGCTTGTCTATAGTCCGATACCCCGCGCTGGCGTCAAACAGGGACGCGTACCGTTCCTGCCGGACTGCATCAGTGAATCGGTCGATATCCATAGCGGGAACGTTTAGATGAAGAAGCGCCTGGCGCGTCATCTCAAGACCTGCCTCGAATTCCGGCTGGACAATTTCATAAATTCCGCGCTTGCTGAGATTCTTCATCTGCTCCATGTCCGACGTACGCACAACAACTTTCAGCGACAAAGACAATCTCTGAAGGCAATCAACTATCGAATTCGTAACGATTTCCGCGGGCACTGTAATCAACAAGAGCGCCGCCTTGCGGATGCCGGCGGCTTCCAGCACCTCGGGCTGACCGGCATCCCCGTAAATAACGGCAAAGTCTTCATCCTTGATTGTCTCCATGCGGTTATAATCGAGCTCAATGACGATGAAAGCGAAACCTAAACTCTTGAGGACCCTGGCCGCGTATAACCCCATCCTCCCGCCGCCGGCAATGACTATATGGCCCTGCATATCCTCTTCGGGCAAATTCATTGTCATTATCGGTTCCTTTTTAAACCATCTCTTCCGCAGAGAATACAGCGGCGCCGTCATAGTTGAAACGAGCGGCGTCAAAATCATGGAAAAGATCGCCGTAGAAAGTACGAGAGCATAAATTTCCGGGGTGACAGCCCCTGACGCCAATCCTGTATGCGCTACCACAAAGGAAAATTCACCGATCTGGAAGAGACCAAGCCCGAGAGCAAGAGGGATGATGTTCCTGTACCCGAAGATCCGCGCGACGGCGGCGAAAATCAAGCCCTTCCCGATGCCGACGGCAGCCACGAGAAGGAGTATTGAATCAATGTGAGTCTGAAGAAACCGGGGATCCAGAAGCATGCCCACTGAAACAAAAAACAGAAGACCAAAGAGATCCCTAAGAGGAGTTATGTCGCTGAGAGCTTTATGCCCGTAATCGGACTGGCCGAGCGTCATGCCCGCCACAAAAGCCCCGAAGGCGAAAGAGAGCCCGATAAGATATGTAACATAACCAATCCCCAAACCGGTTGCAGTCACTGCGATAAGAAACAGTTCCTGAGAATTCCATAGAGCCACGCGTCGCATAATCCAGGGGAGAAGCCGGGCGCCGAGAACAATCATCATTGCCAGAAAAAGAATGCCCTTGGAAACGGCGATAGCGATCATGGAAAATCCTGATGCCGGATCGCTTACTCGCGGCAGAATAATCATCATGGGTATCACCGCCAGATCCTGAACGATCAGCATGCCGATCATCACCCGGCTCGACAAGGTGCCAAGCCGCCCCTGGCTCATAAGAGTCTTAAGAATCACCATAGTGCTGGAAAGCGAAACTAAGGCGCCGAACCAGAGCGATGCGGTCCAGGTCCAGCCGAATTACTGGCCGATGCCGATTCCTAAGATGACTGTACAGACAATCTGGAGAGGAGTGCCGATAAGGGCGATGGTGCGCACGGGCTTCAACTTTTTGAAAGAAAACTCCAACCCCAATGCAAAGAGCAGCAGGGCTACGCCGATTTCGGCCAACAGCTCTATCTCGCGGATTCCGGAAACAGTTAATCCACCCAGGTGGGGACCGATTATAATGCCGGCCACAATGTATCCGATAAGCAGCGGAAGCCTGAGTCGCTGAGCAAGCAGAGCCCCGAGAAGGGCGGCGACGACGATAATGACAATGTCTCCAGCTATGCCCATTTCATGCACTCCCGGATACTCGATAGATTTCTAGTTTGCTTTGCCTGCTGTCGGACGATTCCAATAGATCGTTTACAAACATTACTTGTGGAATTTAACGCTCGGCAGCGCAAACACCCTCTTGAGGTAGAAAAACCTCATAAACTGCAGGACAATCCTTCAGCAATTGACGCTTCGACGAAACCAAAAAACTTTACCATTATAGCAACAAGAATACTAGAAAGCTTAGCAACGTTCCGTTGATGGATCGCCAAGACAGATTGTTGCCGGTCCGAAAAGATCGCTCAAAAGATTGTTATGCCGGAACTCAAGTTCTTTGAAACAGGGAGGAAACCGCTCCTTCCGGAATATCGCCTCGACTCGCCGTTGTGTCCTTCGAACCGGAAATGGCTCAGGAGAGAATTCATTTGCTGCAAAAAACGATCGTTTCCGCTTGCCGGCAGCGCTGGTCATACCTGCTCATTGCTGGCTTGCAGCATACTGCAACATTACTCCACAACACAGGGCGCGAGCCTGGCTCATGATATCTATTGCCGATAAATGCATCGCTTCCATGAGCAATGACAATTGGTTGGCGGCGGGTCACGTTGCGCGGCAACCAACAGCCGTTTCCCCAATCCCCTGGCACGTTTCTTGATGCTGCCGGATAGTTCGATTACATCCATTGCACCATGACGGATTGATGATAGAATTCCTGCACTCGCTCAACATCGTATTGCATAGCGCTTTCCAGTGGCGGGAGGCCCTGGACATTGCAATCCTGACCATAAGTTTTTTCCTGTTCTACCGTGTATTGGAGCGTTTCGGCGCGCGGAAACTCGTAACGGGCCTGATAATCGTTGCCGTTCTCTTTATCGTTTCAAATATTCTCGATCTGACGGCTATTGCCTGGATCTATTCAAATCTCAGTCAGGTGGCCCTCATAGCCGTCATAATAATATTCCAGCCAGAGTTGAGAAGACTTTTCGAAGGCGCCGCATCGGTCCGCCGGCGAAGTCAGACTCACAATGGGGCAGAGATCAGCGCCGTAATCGCAGAATCCCTGTTCAGGCTCGCCGAACAACGTCGAGGGGCCATCGTCGTTGTCCCCGGCAAGGAAGCCCTTGACACTCTGCTTTCCGGCGGAACGCTCCTGAACGCGGAACCGAGTTACCAGCTTATCATGAGCATTTTCGATCCCAATTCGCCGGGACACGATGGAGCGGTGATCCTGGAAAAAGGGAAGCTGACCTCTTTCGGCGTTCGGCTCCCGTTGACACAGCAGGAAACTCTGCCGGACGAACTGGGCACGCGACACCATGCAGCTATGGGACTGGCGGAACAATCAGACGCACTCGTCTTTGTCGTTTCGGAAGAGAGCGGCGCCCTTCGTGTTTTTTCTCAGGGAACAATGCGGCCGCTTGCCTCGAGGGACGACGTGGTCGAAATTCTTCAAAGCCACATGAAAAGGGCGGCGTCCTTCATCCCCTCGTTCCTGAAAGGGCCGCTGTGGCACATGACGGGCCAGGTCTTCCTCTGTTTCGCCCTGGCGTTCATCGTCTGGGCGGGAGTGGGCCTGTTGCAGGAAGATATGAGAGAAACCACATACGTAGCCCAGGTGCTGTACAAAACGCCGAAAAATCTTGTCCTCACCGGCGACAAACCCATGGAAATAAGACTCTACCTTCTCGGTCCAAAGACGGAATTGGAATCCCTTGCGGCCTCGGGATCGGGCATCACGGTCGACCTGACAAACGGCAAGCCGGGCAAGAACCTCTTCACAATAACGGCCGAAAACATCAAGCTGCCGAAAAAGGTGACGATTCTCGACGCTCAACCGTCGCAGTTGTCACTTGCACTCTCGGAATTAGTGGAACGGGAAATTGCGGTCAAGCCACAGTTCATCGGGAAAGTCCCCCGGGGAGTGATTCTCGAATCCGTAACCGTCAGTCCCTCGAAGGTCATGGCCCTCACGCCCGGCGGTCCCGCGGGCCGCGACGACCTGAGCGTCATGACTACGCCGATCTTCCTGGAAAACATAAGCGAGTCAACCGCCCTTCTCTGCAAGATAACTGCGCCGCCTCACATCCAACCGGCAGAGCGCCGGTGGCCCGACGTGGAAGTAAGCATCGTCGTCCGCGAACGGCAAACGGCAATCAAACAAGCGCCCAAGCAGTAAAGAGCCGCAAGATTCGGGCCGTTTCGACGGCCTCCCTGGAATCAGGGTCAATCCGCCCTAAAAGTTGCCAAATTTGTTCTCCGGATGCGGCCGTTCCCATCGTTACAGAGTGACCGCGATTTCCTTTTATGTTAATATCCCCATCGTTTTTAAGCAGGAAGGACTGCACGACAACCACAAAAGGAGGCAACAGCGGTGAACAATAAAGTCAAGGTCGTGTTACAGACCGCCGATCATGAGGCTCTCTTTTTCAAGGAACATGAAAAGAGGCAAATTCAGGCTCTGAGGGAAAAGGCCGCCCTCGAGGCCGACAAAAAATACCGGGAGGAACACAAGGGGCATTGTTTTCGCTGCGGAACAAAAAGCCTCGCTGAAATCAGGCACGGAGACGTGATAATCGACATATGCATCAACGAGGGATGCGGAGCTATTCACCTGGACAAAGGAGAACTGGAAGCCTGCCAGAAGTCCCTGCAGAAGAGCAATCGTTTGCTCACCTCAATAAAGGAGGCCGTTTCTTCCGTCTTCAAGTGAAATCTGACTGATCGGCTTATACGGGAGGGAAACGGCCGTTCCGTTCGCCTCACTGTGCAAAGAGCGCCGCCTTGGGGCGACAGCCTTGCCATGCAGTTCCGTTGGAAAAACTCCCGGTATTAGCTGGCGCCTGTTGATGCTCTTTGTGGCATGAATAACCGGCAAAACATCCTATCAACATGTAATTGCATGCATATAATGGGATATTCATATTGACAAAACAAGGGACTCAAGTGCGACGATTACGGCGCAATAGCTGCCGAGAGATCGCCTGCGTTTCAATCCACGCCCTCGCGTATGCGGGGAACGCTGAGCAGGGCCTTACGACCCCGTTGATTTTTTTGCGCCATGATAGCAATGGGTTATATTCATGCACATGATTCTAAAGTAGAAGGAGTGATGATGCGGCGGGGAAGCGCAGGGTGTTGAGCTCTGCGCTTCCCCGGCATGTTGTTTCGGCCTGAGTTACGGCGCCGCGGCGCTGATGCCGGCGTAGCAGGTTCCGTCTCCCCCGGGGCCCTTGACCCCGTCGTAGTAGAGAGCGAAGGCCGCTACCGGCTGAGTCGCCGCGATCAGCACGCTCCCGTTCCCGAAGGACTGATCCGTCGGGAGGAGGGAGGCAAGGTTGTAGCTGACGCTGCCGTTGGCGGGGATCTGTATAGGGGGAACCGTTGCATAGGGGCTTGCCCCAGCCGCCGTATAGTATGTTATCGTGACATCCGTCGCCGTTGCATGAGGATTGCAGATATTCACCTTGGTGGACCACCCGCCGTTCGGATCGTACCCATCGATCGTTTGAGCAACGTGCGGCACAACGAGGGCGGCATGCAGTTCGTCGATCAGGGAGATATCGGCCATGAGACGCGGCCAGCCGCCATCTATCCTCCCCACCCAGGCTAGGCCTCTCAGGGGCTGAGTCGATTTTACCTGAATCCATCCTTCAACCTCCGTCCGCGGGAGGACCGCAGCCCACTGTCCACAGGGACCGATGGCAAAGCCGACAAATGAAGCGTCTAAAGATACCGGCGTCCCGTCGCTCTCGTAGGCCTCCACGGTCACCGCGGCCGCATTGGTCGTGCTGCTGTTCCTCAGGGCAAGACTTGAATAGAAATCAACCGGATCGGCCTTGTAATAGGGGATATAGGTCGTTGTCACTAAGCCGTCCAATATTGAGCCGCCGCATGGTCTGGCCAGAGCGTTAAAAAACATATCCCGCCCGACTGAATTCATGCTCGCCGGCGAGCCGCAAAACCCCCAAAGGGTGTAACAATGACTTCCAGATGTCTGACTTATTAAACGATAGTAGACTGTTTCTCCCGGAAAGCGCGCCAAGCCGGCGACACCCGCCACAGCAGCACTATAGAGAATATCCACAGAGTTGACAGGAGAGGAATAAAGAGTAACATTACTTCCGCTTCCATAATTTGGAATCAAGAGCGGCGAATTCCACAGAGGATCGGCCGAGTCGACGACATCGACTTCTCCATCACCGGCCTCACCGGGCTCAGGGTGTTCCCCATGAGGATAGCCAATATCCAATGATACTGCGCCCAGGAAGTGATAACCGCCATAACCGATGGCCATAATCGGTTTGCCGGCGCCATTGACATTGCTGACTGCTGCCGAGCTTGACTCCCAGCTTGTGTCATTGCCGATAATGATTGCCTCGTCGGCTGAAAAATCGAATGTGTCAGCGCCGCTTAGCGGCACAAGATCAACCACAAAATTTCTGCTTGTCAGAAAGGAGTTAAAGTCATCGCGGCTGGCTGTGTCGGCATCATAGACGTAAGCCGCTCGGGCTGCAGCCCACGCAGATGATCCCGATGCGACCACGACAAGCAAAAAAACTGCAATCAATACCCTTGAAAAAGTCTTTAAGAACATAGCGCACCTCCTTAATAAACGTTCCTTCAGTTAAACAGAGGTTATTGACAGTTTCCGAATTTTTTCCCTAGGATGATGAATAAGACATTCAGACTGAGTTGAAACGCTTTATCAACTACTGCAATCGGTTCGGCTTCACAAAGATATAGTCCTGAGGAAACACTGCTTGGATGTTTTTACCCCGATAAATTGTAAACAACGATCAACCTTCTGACAGCAAATCTATTGACAATGTCTTATTTGCACGTTGACTTACCATGATCCTTAAACATAAAAAAATCAAGGAGAAGTGTAATTGATTGTCATTCAAAAGGGTGGATGCGCGTCAAAATTATTGGATGCTCTCTTTCGGGGAGGCATCCGGATTGCGCGAGAACCGAAAATTAGCTGTCCCGCCTTTGCATGTTGCTGCCCGCATTCAATAAGCTGATCAGGAAACCCGATCTAAAGCTTTGTAGGTTTTTTGATGTGCTGCAAGACGCTGTTCCGGTGTTGATATAAAGAAACCTTGCTTATGCTGCTGTTTGGTGCATTGCTCATAGCTATCGGAAGTACCGAAAAGAATATTTTACATTATAATACATAAATACAGATACTTATATTATACTTAATATTAGGAATATCAGACCGGCCTTGAGCGTTGCGCGGTTCATCCCCGCGTGTGCGGGGCAACAGGGTACGTACAATTTGTACATAGCCATGTCTAGGTTTCAATCCACGCCCCTGCGGGGGGCGACTCAACATTTCGCGGGTCGAACCCAATAACCTCGGTTTCAATCCACGCCCCCGCGCGGGGAGCGACAATGAGGTGGGAAAATGGAAATAACCCCTATGAGTTTCAATCCACGCCCCCGCGCGG
>JAFGGB010000048.1 GCA_016930775.1 Deltaproteobacteria bacterium | reverse complement strand
GGTTCCAGGCAATCACCCTTCCCTCCCGATCGACAACCAGGGTGGCGTCGGGAAGAAACTCAATAATGTCTTCCATCCTCCTCCGGGATTCGTGCAATTCCTCTTCCGCTTGCTTGCGGGCGGTGATGTCTATCAGAGAAGCCACACTTTTTTTCGTTCCAGGTATGATGTCGACGAGAAGCAAAATATCCTTGGTGTGGCCATCTCGATGCACAAGCCGAAACTCATAACTCCTTTTCGCACGGCTCTTATCCGTTCTTCGCAACCCATGCTGGTGAATCATCCTTTCTAAATCGGCTTTCTCAACAAATTCCGTCCACTTTTTCTTTCCCTCGATCTCCTGTCGCGTGTAACCGGTCAAGTTTTCGAATTCGGCATTCGCAAAGGATATGGTCATATCCTCTTCAACGATCAGCATAACGGTCCCGGTGTTTTCAAAGATGCTTTGATATCGGATTTCGCTCTCCCGCAACGCTTCCTCCGCCCGCTTGCGGGCGGTGATGTCGCTGACGATATGAACAGCGCCGGCAAACTGGCCGGCGCCATCCAGAATAGGATCCACAATAACTTCAAACCAACTTTCGCCGACATGCAGTTGCATTGTCTCGCGGCACAAGCTCTTTTGCGCTCGAAGCATGGGACATTCGGGAATCGGCTGCGTCGTGCCGTGAACGATCTCCCAACATCGCTTGCCGATCATCTCACGGCACGATAGATTGAAGAAATGCTCCGCAGTCTTGTTCGACCGCAACAGTCGATGATCTTGATCCAAGATCCAGATGGCATCGCGTGTGGCGTCGAAAGTTTCTTGCCACTCCTTCGCAGCCCGTGCAAGCGCCTCCGCCGTCTTCTCGTGCACTGAACCCGCTTGTTCCAGTTTTTGAACTCTCCGCCTCAGGAACGCCAGTTCTTCTGTTATGGACTGCTTTGTCTTGGATGGAGATTTCATCGTGTACCCCCGTATTGCGAGAAACGATGATCAGTGAAAAGAAAAAAGGCCTCTCTTCTTGAAAGACATCCAGTGTTTATAAAATGCCGTGCATCCATGGCAATGTCAAATGAAATGTCGTTTGATATCTCTGCTGGACGCCCTCTGGAAACATTGTTTTTCTGCCTTCGACTGCTGTGCGACCTTTAGGAAGAACCGCCTGCCGGGAGGAAGATATCCTCCTGCCAATTCACTCTTCGCCCTAAGACCGGTTGACTTTTTGCGGACAATGGGGCACATAATTCTCGCATTCTTTTAAAAGTCTCCTATCTATCCGCCGAGAGGTTGACCCGTGAAGCTTTCCATTGTCGTGCCATGCTATAACGAACGGGACACCATCGCTGAAGTCGTAGAAAAGATACGATCCGTGCCCGACCTTGACGCCGAAATCATCGTAGTGGACGATTGCTCGACGGACGGCAGCCGGGATATTCTCCGGGAACGGATCTTTCCCCTTGTCGACAGGATCATTTTTCACGATCACAACAGGGGAAAAGGAGCGGCGCTCCGATCGGGCTTCGGCGCCGCGACGGGCGGCGTGGTCATCGTCCAGGACGCGGACCTGGAGTACGATCCCCAAGAAATACCGAAACTTCTACAGCCCATTCTCGACGGCAGGGCCGATGTCGTCTACGGCTCGCGTTTTGCCGGAGGAAAGCCGCACCGCGTGGTCTATTTCTGGCACATGGTCGGAAACCGCTTCCTCACCCTGATATCCAACATGTTCACCAACATCAACCTGACGGATATGGAAACCTGTTACAAGATGTTTCGCCGGGAGGTAATTCAGTCGATCGCGATCGAGGAGGACCGCTTCGGCTTCGAACCGGAGATTACCGCAAAGATAGCCCGCAGGAACTGCAGGATTTACGAGGTGGGCATTTCCTATTACGGCAGGACCTATGCAGAAGGAAAAAAGATCGGCTGGCGTGACGGCGTCCGGGCGATCTACGCCATTTTGAAATATAATGTCTGGCATCGTACCTGACAGGGTACGACCGACTCGGCATATTCGCGCCGTTTATCCGGCTTCATCGACCTCGGCGCTGATCGGCGAACTGCACCGAAAGAACCGTCCGGGTCGCGTCCCTCTTTCGTCCTGTAGTTTTTTATGGATATTGAAACAGCGTCATGCAAATCTTCGTTAAGACAATTATCAGCCTTGTCATCATCCTTCTCGCCACGGCGATCGGGAAGAAGTTCCCTTCGACAGCAGGACTCATCGCCGTCATGCCGCTGACGGGCGCCCTGGTTCTGATCTGGATGCATCTGGAAAACAAGGACAAGCCGGAGATTATGCAGGCCTTTACAACGGCCGCGCTCTGGGGGATTCTGCCGAGCATTCTCTTCTTTGTCGTCGCCCTCTACTGTTGCAAACGGCAGTTTTCTCTGCCGATTGTTCTGTGCTCAAGCTTTGGAGCCTGGCTGGCTGCTGCATTTTTCCATCAATGGCTTCTGAAATGAATGAACGACCTCGCTCGATCGGACGCGGCGCCGTTTGGCGTGGCAATCGCGCCTTGTGCCGAATTTATCGACCGGGAAATTGGACAACAGCAGGTGAATATTTTTGTACTTGACCGGAACATCGCAACGTGCGCCCGGTACCATGCCGACCAGCACGTCGTTAAGATGATCCTCGAGGGAACCCAGATGCTGTGCACCGTTTTGCATCGGCACGGCATCGACGCTCCTTATAAACCCACTCACACGAAACACCCTTGCACGCTCTGGGCAGGCCGCTCTCTTGCGAATTGGCTATGGCTTCGCGATCTAACTCTCGCCTTGAACCTGGAGTTTCGGTACCGTTTCAACGGTGTCGAAGACCATCGATCGGCCCTTGTTGCGAAACTCCTGCCGCTTCCTCCCATTGCCGCCATCGGACTGACGGAATTTGAACAAGTAATGCCCAACACATACAAGGTCCCGGGAAATCCGGTTCAGGCATACCGCAATTTCTACGTTGGTGAAAAATCGCGTTTTGCCGCATGGACGCGAAGAAGACTCCCGAGATGGTATATGGAAAGCTTACGCACAGCGGGACGCCAGAAAGGATCTCGGCTCGATTCCGGCCCTTTCCGATAAATCTCTATGGTGAAATCCGTCAACCAAACCGCCAAAGATGATTACGGCGCATATCGCCAGGTTGGCAAAGAGCCTCCCGACGATCTGCCGGAGAATTTTTCTCGGTCTGTTCCACAAGTAAATGCTTTTTTAATTCGGTGATATACCGCGTGTTGAGGTGCGGCGTTTTTAAACATGAAAGAGTTACGCTAGCGGGCGCCATTCGGATTGTCCACGTGCTTAGCAATGAGCTTGTACGCACTGACTCTGCCACGGGGAATGGCATGCTCGGCACGCAGGACTTTCTGTTGAAAGGCAGAGCAACGGTCCAGGCGAACCGCATCGAGAGAGAACCGAATGTCTTCGCCGTTCAGGAACGCCTTGATATGATTGACAAGAACGTCGATCTCTTTACAGGAAGAAACTCGGGAATTGGGGCAAAACCTTCTCAGTGCTTCCGTAACCGAGGTTCCCGGCTTCGATAACAGGATGCGGCTGATCGTTGGCTCTTGCTTGCAGACGGACCAAATTACCGCCACGGAGCCAAAGGGCGTGGGCCAGCGGCAAAAAGGAGGCAGATGGGTTTCTATCTGTTTCATAGGCTTAACAAGACGTTGACCAGAGTGGCGCAGTGTAAGGCTCTCCAGTCCTCTCTTCAAGCGCTGCAAAATCCTCGGCGCCCTTCTCGACAGATGCGCTGATCGCTTCGCTGATTAGTTCCGATACAGACCGAGATGTCTCAACTGCCTTTAGTCGAAGTGCTTTATGTAGATCGGGTTTCAAATATATCATAGCTTTTTTGGCTCGTGTTGCCACCTCCCGATGCAGCCATATGACTATAGCGTCATAACGACAATGACGTTGCTTTATAAAAGGGTCGCCCGTTCAAAACGAGGATCTTCGGATACACTTGAAAGAGTTAAATTTCACTAACATTTTTTAGAGGGTTGACCCTTTAGTTTTCCTTTGCCCCCTTTCCTTTCTGCAGAATTTCTAATAAGTCTGAACAGGCAGGTTTCTTCCTGAAAGAAATACAGAGATCTCAATGCAATTTATGTAGGTTTCTTGTCGAAATCAACGAAGCAACTGTCGACTTCCCTCCAAAGCATCCCTCCGTATATTGAGGTTCCACCAAATATTGAGGTTAAACGCATCATTTCATATTTTTCCGCCGTGCTCTCCCATTAACCTAATAGTCTGTTATTATAGGATAATTAAAATATATTACTTCTCATTAGACTCTTGGCAAATCCTTTGCAGTTGCTATTTTCTATGATCCTATTAATCTTACGCATGAAGATCCTTTCCGAGAAGCGCGTGGAGTTGTCACAGACGATCGCCTACCTGTCCGTTTCCACAAGGATGGAGGTGGAGGAGATTTAATGGACCGTTGAGAAAATAAGTGTTATTGTAAAAACAATTCTACCATAAAAGAATTGCAAGCAATCTTCATGCAATGAGTTCTCGGATTTTCCAAAGAGGAGAAATGCAGAGGAATTACGGAAACTGCCGCCACTGAGAAAGGTTTGACTGATGAATACAACCATGAAAGCAAAGATGATGTTTGGAGCTGTGGGTTTTATTGTTGGGGCCGTTGTCGTCATGATTATTGGCTTCAGCTGGGGTGGCTGGTCAACCTCCGGCACTGCCCAGAAGAAGAGCGATGCGGCGGTCTTGGCGAGCAAGGCGGCGATCTGCGTAGCTCAATTTATTAAGGACCCTAACTATACGGATAACCTTAAAAAATTTGAGAAATTAGACTCCTACGGAATGAACAATACAAGCGACTATGTACGAAAATTTGGCTGGGATAAAATGCCCGGCGAAGAAAAGGCTGACACTGATGTATGCCAAGCATGCGCTAAGGGAATTGAAATTCTTATCAAACAATAAGATAACAAATTATTCTCAAATCTGCGGTCTTGTTGGTCTCAGAGGGCTTAAAATTGATGCTGACCAATTCATGAAATCTATTCCCCATCGTAAATCTCCTTCAATGGCAGTCCTCAATTTTAACATGCTCCGCATGTCCAGCTAAAACAGATCCGCCATTGATCATTAATTCGAATGCTCCAGCATCCCTTTCGGCTGCCTTTCAACGCCTCAAGTCTATTTGATGGAGGCAATCTTAAATATTGCATATCTATCGCTGCATCAATGGCGTTTAGACTCATGAACGCTCGTTCAATCATTTTTTTCCTCTTTTCGATCCAGTTCGTTTCTGATGGCGAGACCTATTTTTTCAAGAACATAGGGTTTGCGGACGAAAGTTCCCGCGCCCAGTTGCTGGGCTGCCCTGACGCGGTCCGTTTCCGAATAGCCGCTAACGATGATAGCTTTCTGACGGGGATTCATTTCATGAATTCTTCGATAGGTTTCCAAACCGTCAATCCCGGGGTCCATGATCATATCTAAGATCACCAGGTCCGCTTTCTTGTCTTTGAGATACTCAACTGCATCTTCCCCGCCAGCGACAGCCTCGACCCGATAGCCGAGCCGCTCCAGCATGCTGGCGGCCAGCTTCCGCTGTTCCTTTACATCGTCCACCACCAGGATGGATTCACCCTTGCCAGTATATGCAAGGAGACTCGCAGTTTTTTCACCTTGTGCCAGATGTTGTTCTCTGGTCACAGGCAGATAGAGAGAAAATGCGCTTCCTTTGCCCTTCTCGGTCTGCACGTCGATGTACCCATGATGGTCTTTCACGGTTCCCCAGACAACCGCCAATCCCAAACCTGTTCCACTTCTTCCCATAATCTTTTTTGTGTAGAAAGGTTCGAAGATCTTGCCCAGGTCTTCCGTCGAGATGCCTCCGCCCGTGTCGGAAACCGTCAGGACAACATAATCCCCTTCCTGCACGTTGTCGTATCCAGGGAGGAAATTGTCCAAATAGCAGTTCCGCGTTGCAATCGTCACCTCCCCGCGGCCGGAAATTGCTTCCATTGCATTCAATACGAGATTCATTATTGTCTTGCTTAAATGGATGGATGATCCTTTGACGTTTAAAAGCCCCTCTTCAAGTTCGGAAAGAATCTTGACCTGCGGATGTCGATATTGCATATTCTCGAAGTCAGGCGTCTTTAAATATTCCGAGATCAATTTGTTGAGATTAACCACTTCCGAAACGGCTGCGCCTCTTCTTGCCAGCGTTAAAAGATCCTGAATGATCGCCGCGCCTCTTATTCCGGACTGGAATATATTGTCCGCATAGCGCTTCATGGAACTGCCTTCCGGCAATTGTTCCGCAAGAAGTTCCGAGTATCCGACCAATACCCCAAGGACGTTGTTGAGATCGTGGGCCACCCCGCCGGCCAACGTGCCCAGCGCTTCCATCTTTTCAGCACGATTCAGACGCTCCTCCATTCTCTTTCGTTCCGTATCGTCGCGGATGCACTCGATAGCGGCGATGATCTCGCCCTTGGAATCGCGAAGGACCGACGCCACGCCGGAGAGATTAAGGGCGCCAGGTGCAATGATTGGCGCATGGGATTCTCCGTAAATAATGTTGCCGCTCCTCCGCACGACAATGTAATGTCCTTCTGTAGCTCTTTCCGGATGCAGAGCAAAATCGATGAGAATGGGTCTTCGCTCGCCGTAAAGCGGCACGGCGTATTCATAGTCGCCCTTGCCCAGCATGTCTTCCTTCCTGACGCCGGTCATAACTTCCATAGCGCGGTTCCAGGCGACGATCTTACCTTCCTTGTCAACAACAAGCGTGGCGTCGGGCAGAAATTCGATAATATCCGTCAGTCTCCTCTGTGTTTCTCGTAGAGCTTCCTCGGCCCGATTGCGGTCGGTGATGTCGATCAGAGAAGCCACGCTTTTCTTCGTTCCGGGGATGAGGTCGACGATTAGCAAAATGTCTTTGATATGACCGTCTCTATGCACGAGCCGAAATTCGTAACTCCTTTTGGCCAAGTCCTTATTGGTGCGTCGAAGTTTGTGCCGGGCGATCATCCGTTCTAAATCCGATTGCTCGACGAATTCCGTCCATTTCCTCTTTCCCTCGATCTCCTGCTGCGCGTAGCCCGTCAACTTCTCGCATTCGACGTTTGCGAAAGATATAGTCATGTCCTCTTCAATTATCAGCATTGCGGTTCCAGTGTTTTCAAAGATGCTTTGATAGCGTATTTCACTTTCCCGGAGCGTCTCTTCCGAGCGTTTGCGTTCGGTTATGTCCTCGCTGATTCCCAGCAAATATTTTGACTCGCCCGACGCGTCAAGAATCGGCACTTTTTGGGTATGCAGGATAAGCTCTCCCTTACCGCGGGTTAGAACGGGTTCCTCAGGTATGTCCTCAAGCGTCTTGCCGGCAAGAACTTCTTGATCCTTTTCCCTGAAGCAGTCCGCCTGATCCTTGGGGAAAAAATCGTAATCGCTTTTCCCCAAAAGCTCACTCCTTGAATATCCCAACAGCTCCTCTCCCGCCAGGTTAATTCTGACAAACTTAAGGTCTTTGGCATCCTTAATGAAAATCATGTTGGGCACGTGCTCGACAATAGAGTCCAAAAAGACGTTTGCGCTTCGCAGCGCCTCTTCCACCTGTTTGCGGTCGCTTATATCCCTGCATGCGAATACGAGGCCGAAAGGCGCGCCGCTTTCAGTGCGCAAGACATCGCCGTTCACCTCGAAGGGAATCTTTCTTCCGTCTTTCATGATTAGTTGATATTCCTGCGGACCCAGCCTTCGCTTCATCATAAGCAATGCATTTTGAATCATCCGGTCCCGGTCTTCGGGAGACACGAACATGAACACGTTCCGACCCTCGATTTCATCCCGGCTGTAGCCGCTGATCCGAAGGGCCTGATCGTTAATAAAGCTGATCTTGCCCTCGAGGTCGGCCCGTATAATGACGTCGGGCAGGGTGTTGACCAGCCTTGTATACAGCTCCGTGCTCTCCCGAAGCGCTTCTTGGTCCCGCTTCCTGTCCGTAATGTCTCGGTCGGATCCTTGAAAGCCTTTCAGAACACCCGTATCGTCCAAAATCGGCACAGCATTGCTTTCCAGCCATCGGTAGGTTCCATCTCTGTGTTTCCAGCGTATAATAACGTTCGACCATCCTGTCTTCTGCTCAATGGATCGAGCCATCAGTTCACGCATCTTTGGAATGTCTTCTTCGAAAATGAGTTGTGTGGAGGCACTGAACTCAATGATTT
Source organism: Deltaproteobacteria bacterium (assembly GCA_016930775.1). Lineage (GTDB taxonomy): Bacteria > Desulfobacterota > Syntrophia > Syntrophales > UBA2210 > JAFGGB01. The sequence continues at coordinate 1,927 of JAFGGB010000048.1, read as the reverse complement.
CATCAGGACGATAACCCAGGATATTCTCAACGGCAGGATTGCTGAATGTGTGGCTGCCGGCGGCATCTATGGCCCAAATCCACTCCTGGCTTGTTGAGACAATGGATTTGAATCGCTCTTCGCTCGCCCGCAGCGCTTCCTCCGTCTTCTTGCGATCGGTAATGTCATAGCTCCTTCCTTCATAATAGAGCGTCTGACTCTGATCGTCGCGCACCATCCTGGAGTTCGTCGATACCCAGAAGACGCTCCCGTCTTTGCGCCGCGCCTGGTATTCAATGGCGTCAATGCTTCCCCTCTCATGAACATGCTTTTTAAAGCGCTCACGATCCAGGGGGTTTGCATAATACTGAGTCGATATGTCGGTTACGTTTGCGATCATATCTTCCGGTGATTCGTATCCGCACATGCGCGCCATGGCCGGGTTGACGCTGATAAAACGGCCCTCCGGAGTACTCTGATGAATGCCTTCTATGGCGTTATCAAAGATGCTTCGATACTTCGCTTCGCTCGCCCGCAGCGTTTCCTCGGCCTTCTTGCGCTCGGCGACGTCCCGGTCGAAGGCGACGGCCAAAAACCGGCCTTTATATTCTACATAGTTGGTGTTCACTTCGACGGGAAAGAGCCGCCCATCCTTCGTGCGGTGGCGTCCCTCGAACGTCATTTTACCGCAACTTTTCAGCTCGTTCTTATGCTGCTCCCAGCCCTCGATGGGGAAATCCGGATCGATGTCGAAAATCTTCATGCCCACGAGTTCTTCCCGGCTGTATCCCATTGAGTCGCAGGCAGTTTTATTTGCGTATTTCACAATGCCCTCATCGTTAATCATCAGAACACCGTCTGGCGCATGATCCATGGCGAACTGAGTCAGGAGAAGGGCCTCCTCCGCTTGTTTAAGATTCGTAATTTCATGGGCAACGACGTCGGCGCCAACCGTGCGGCCGTCAGCGTCGCATATATTTCTAACGTTGATCCGAACGAATAGCCGCTTGCCCTTTTTATCGACTATTTCATACTCCACCATCTCCGGCACGTCTTCGCCCGCTGCCACTTTTTGCAAACGCTCCGCAAACAGTTTCTTGCTTTCTTCGGTCAGTATGTCGAAGGGACTCAGAGAGACTAATTCTTCGCGGCTGTAGCCGAGATACTTGCAGAATACATCATTCGCTTCTACAAATCTGCCGGTCCTGAAATCGAGCCGATATATTCCGGCAGGCGAGTGATCAAAGAGCTGCCGGTACTTTGCCGCGCTCTCTTCAAGCGCCGCTTTCAACCGTCGGGCTTCATCGGCTTCTTTTTCAAGGGTTTCGATTCGCTGTTTCAGGTCTTGATAGGTGGACTTTTTGTTCATGGGCGAAAGACCTCCCATCGTTTAAAAAGGTTTGATGAATTTAAAAATACCACCCGAACCGTTCCCCGTTAAAGAACAGGAACTTCAACTAAGGAACGCTTTTCATAGAAAATCATAGGCCAGAATGACTAGGCAAGTCAATTCACCATTGTAATTACGATGAATAGCAGCCCTCGACTATCTCTCGTGCTGGCCTTGCCCCGTATCGCCAAGAAAAGCATATAGATCTGTTTGTCAATTTGATTTTCACCATGTAATGGGATAAGAAAAGCTCTTATTCTAATTGAATGTCGCGAGGAGAACTCCTATGGGCATACGAACAAAAATCCTGTCGGCCTTTTTCATCATGACGATCATGCTTGTCCTGGCGGGTGTTTGGACCATCTACGAGGTCCGGTCCGTCGGTTCGACGGTAGAGCAGTTCCTCGATGAGAATTACCGGAGCATTACGGCGGCGAAAAGCATGATAGAATCGCTGGAGCGCGAAGACAGCGCTACGCTCCTGCTCCTCCTCGGACGGTGGGACGAGGGCCGTGAAATCCTCGAAAAAGCTGACGCACTGTTTTTAGATGCCGCCGC
>JAFGGB010000047.1 GCA_016930775.1 Deltaproteobacteria bacterium | reverse complement strand
GGATAACCGCTGAAAGCATCTAAGTGGGAAGCCCACCTCAAGATAAGATATCCCTCCCGATGGAGACATCGGGACTAAAGACCCCTTAGAGACTATGAGGTTGATAGGCCGGGAGTGTAAGTGCGGCAACGCATTTAGCTGACCGGTACTAATCGGTCGTGAGGCTTGACCATATTTGATTTCATTGTAAACGTCTCAGCCGGATAACCCTGCGATATGCTGTTGTCAGAATAATATAGAAACGGTTTTTCGGTGGCTATAGCGGAGGGGCAACACCCGTTCCCATTCCGAACACGGAAGTTAAGCTCTCCAGCGCCGATGGTACTGCCTGCTTGCGGGTGGGAGAGTAGGACGCCGCCGAAATATTATTTAAAACCCCTCCACTAGGAGGGGTTTTTTTTGTTTTGCATGAGTATCTTCGCTATGTTATAGTCTTTCCTGAGATTACAACAGCTTACGAGGAGATAATATATGTCCGGCCACTCTAAATGGAGCACTATTCGGCATAAAAAAGGCGCTGCCGATGCAAAGCGGGGCAAAATATTTACTAAACTTGCGAAAGAAATAACGCTGGCGGCTAAATTGGGAGGAGGCGATCCCGACGGAAATTCCAGGTTGCGACAGGCTATTCTAGTTGCCAGATCCGAAAATATGCCTAAAGATAATATTGAGAAGGCAATTAAAAAGGGAACAGGCGATCTGGATGGTGGATCAAATTACGAGGAAATAACCTATGAAGGCTATGGACCCGGAGGAGTCGCAGTTCTTGTAGAGGTAATGACAGATAACAAAAACCGTACAGTATCGGATATACGGCATATATTCTCTAAACACGGCGGCAATCTGGGAGAAAACGGATGCGTCTCATGGATGTTTGACAAGAAAGGCAACATTGTCTTCGACAAGAGCAGCATCGATGAAGACAGGCTCATGGAAATAGCCTTGGAGGCCGGCGCCGAAGATGTTATTGAGCAGGAATCGGAATTCGAAGTTCGAACGAACCTCGCTAATTATGAAGCAGTAAAAAAAGTCTTCGATGCAGCGCAACTCGTTTACCTCTATGCGGAAATCAGCATGATTCCCCAGACAACAATCAGTCTTGACGAGCATAAGGCGACTCAGATGCTGAAACTCATGGACAAAATGGAAGACAACGACGACGTCCAGCATGTCTATGCGAATTTTGATATCGCTGAAAAGATAATGGAAAAATTAAGCGCATGATGCAGGATGCTATAAGAGAACATCGAAGGGAACCCGGGCGATAATCATTGATTGTCTTTGGAATCGATCCTGGTACACATATAACGGGATATGGCGTTATTCTGAAGGAACGAGAACGTCTTTCCTGCCTTGATTACGGTGAAATTAAAATAGGAAGAGGCGAGCCTTTGACCCATTGCTTGGGAATACTTTACGACAGGATTCTGTCACTTGTGCAGAAAGTTAAACCGCAAGCACTGGCCTTGGAGGATATATTCTATGGAAGGAATGTGAAAAGCCTCATAAAACAAGGCCATGCGCGGGGAGCTATAATGCTGGTGTCCTCCCATACGGGCATCCCCCTCTTCGAGTACACGCCGCTTGAGGTCAAAAAGGCCACCGTCGGTTACGGCAGGGCGGAAAAACAACAAGTTCAGCATATGGTAAAAGTTCTACTCGGCCTGCCGTCTTTGCCGCCCACAGATGCTGCCGATGCCCTTGCCATCTCTATCTGCCATGCAAACTTTTTAAAATCGGTGCCGAGCTAGATGATCGCACGTCTCAGAGGCATACTTTCATATAAATCTACGAACTTTATTATTATTGATGTGAACGGCGTCGGTTACGGCATTCAGGTGCCTCTTTCGACTTTTTACGAACTTCCTGAGGCGGGCGAGAAGGTCAGTCTCGTTATCCATACGCATCTGAAGGAAGATTCGATTAATCTCTTCGGATTTCTCAACGAGCGCGAAAAACGAATGTTTGAGCTGATGATTACAGTTTCAGGCATCGGGCCGCGGCTCGCAATGAACGTTCTCTCAGGCATATCGACGGATCGCTTGGAGGAGGCCCTTTCGACCGGTGATTTACGCCATCTCGTTGCCGTGCCCGGCGTGGGCAGGAAGACGGCCGAGCGTATGATTCTTGAGCTCAAGGATAAAGTTAATCGCGTCCTCGCGGAGGTTGATCCAGCGCTCGCAAAGATCTCTCCTCTCGAGGAAGACGCCCTGTCGGCCCTTATAAACTTGGGATATAAAGCGGCGACGGCGAAAAAGGCCATCTCGACCGTTATCTCCATGGAACAAGATGCACTTACCCTTGAAAAGGTGTTAATGGATGCGTTGAAAATCCTGTCGCCCTGATACATGAGATTTGTGATAGGGGAAGTATGAACAAAGATTCAATCATGGTCGAATCCACCGTGAATAATGCTCAGATTTCCGATGATGATTCCATGGAAGGCTCTCTGCGCCCGACAAACTTTATCGAGTACGTAGGGCAGGAACAAATCAAGCGAAATCTGTCAATTTTTATTGAAGCGGCGACGAGGCGGGGCGAGGCCCTGGATCATGCCCTGCTGTATGGTCCTCCCGGCCTCGGTAAAACTACCCTTGCCCATATAATGGCCCGGGAAATGAACGTAGACATAAAAGTTACATCCGGCCCTGTTATCGACCGACCGGGCGACCTAGCGGCAATTCTGACGAATCTTGCAGAACACCAGGTGCTCTTCATCGATGAGATTCATAGACTTCCCCACGTCGTAGAAGAAATACTCTACCCGGCCATGGAAGATTTCTACATCGACATTCTCATAGGTCAGGGCCCATCGGCCCGTTCCATGAAACTGGACATTCCCAGATTTACCCTGATCGGCGCCACGACAAGGGCAGGCCTTCTGACGTCGCCACTCCGCGACCGGTTCGGAATGTCTTTCAGGCTCGAGTTCTACAATCATGATGAGCTGACGACAATCGTCCGGAGATCGTCTCGAATCCTTTCAGTTTCCGTGGAAGACGACGGCGCCCTTGAGATAGCAAGGCGATCCCGCGGCACCCCTCGAATAGCAAACCGGCTTCTCAGGAGAGTCAGGGACTATGTTCAGGTGAAAGGAAAAGGAGTAATTACCGGGCCGCTTGCCTCAGCCGCACTGGAAATGCTGGAAGTTGACCGTAAGGGCTTCGATCTGATGGACAGAAAAATCATGCTCACTATCATAGAGAAATTCGGAGGAGGACCTGTGGGGATTGACAGTTTGTCATCGGCCATTGGCGAAGAAAAAACGACTATCGAGGACGTCTACGAACCCTACCTCATCCAGGAAGGCTATCTTCACCGGACGAACCGTGGGAGGGTTGCAACAGAAACCGCTTATCGGCATTTTGGCATTAACCCATTGAAACGTGAGCAGGAAGAACTATTCTGAGCGGGAGAATCTTGTTCTGTTGGTGCGGTCTTGAATCACCCTGTCGGAAAGCGACATGCAAGAGATTGAAAAATACGATATCGAGATCTTTATAACATGAAAATACTTCTCCACATCTGTTGCGCTCCCTGTGCCGTTTATCCCCTCCGCAGGCTGCTCGACGAAGGACACGATGTAACGGGACTCTTCTTCAATCCGAATATCCATCCTTACCAAGAGTTCAGGAAGCGACTCGAAACAGTTGAAGTCTTTGCAAAGACGCATAATTTCAAACTCATTGCTATCGCAGAATACGGTTTGGAGAAATTTCTCCGGTCCGTTGTCTTCAGAGAGAAGAATCGCTGTATTCAGTGTTATTGCCAGCGATTCGAGAAGACTGCCGGTATTGCCAAGCGTGGAAAATACGACGCTTACACATCAACGCTTCTCTACAGCAAATATCAAAAACACGATCTTATAGCCGAGATAGGGGCCGTTACGGGGAAGGCGGCGGGAATCGCCTTCCGGTACGAGGATTATCGCCTTGGCTGGCGGGAAGGAATAAAACAGTCCAGGGAGCTGGGTCTTTACCGGCAGAATTATTGCGGCTGCATTTTCAGCGAGCGAGAACGCTTTGAAGGCGTTCGAGCGGCCGAACGAACGGACTGAACGTCATCCCGGCCAATCAATGTTGCATAATTGCCACACGATTAGCTCCATTGCCGCCGCTCCGTAAATGCATATTTAAAGATATGTAATTATATCAGCGAGATGGTAAACTTGAAAAACAAATGTTCTCTCGCATGCTTTTTGCTCCCATAAAAATGAAATGAAGAGTTGTCAAGGCTTTGGAAATGTTCATACAAAAAACGCTTAAAAATGAAATAATATGCCACGGAACGGGCCTCCATTCCGGCAGAAAGATCTGTATGACTATGAGGCCTGCCGAAACAAGCTCAGGAATTACTTTTCGCAGGGTGGATCTGCCGAATGGTTCGGAAATCAAGGCAACTTCCCTGAATGTGTCGGATACGACCCTTGCGACAACCCTGGGAACGAACGGTACGAGAGTTGCCACGGTGGAACACCTTCTTTCTGCTTTTTTCGGGCTCGGCATCTGCAACGCCCATATTGAAATCGATTCCTTCGAGATTCCAATCATGGATGGCAGCGCTCTACCCTTCATGGAACTTATCGAGTGTGCGGGCATTGAAGCACAGGACAGGCCTAAGAACTGCCTAGTCATAACGAGACCCATTTCCGTTTCTGACGGCGACGGGGAAGCAATGCTTCTTCCATCCTCCCGATTCGAAATTACCTATACGATCGATTTTCCACATCCTGTAATTGGGAGGCAGTCTTATCATATGGTTTTTGGCCGTGAAAGATATGCCGCTGAGATCTCACAGGCAAGGACATTCGGTTTTCTCAAAGAGGTAGAAGTACTGCAGGCAAAAGGCCTTGCCCTCGGAGGCTCACTTAAGAATGCCATTGTTCTTGACGACGAAAAGGTTATCAATAAGGAAGGTCTGCGCTGTTCTGATGAGTTTGTGAAACACAAAATACTCGACGCCGTGGGCGATCTCTCCCTCCTCGGAATGCCTATCATAGGACACTTTGTGGCCTATAAGTCGGGTCATCGCCTGAATAATCTTCTCCTCCGCAGTCTCCTCATGGATGAAAGCCGTTATCAGGTAATCGATCATATCGACGAACTTGAAGGTCTTCGAGGAGAAATGGACAGGTTGAGCAAAGCAGTCCGCTACGAGGAGAGGGTCTTCCAGTACTAGCCGCCGCCGTCCAACCAAAAAAAGCCTTGATTTTTCACTGTCTTTCTCCGTACTATACCAACTTTAGCCAACAGAATAATTCCTCCCCGCCTGCCGTGCCGGAGTGACCGACCGTAGAGTGCGTGAGGCAGGTGGAAGGTGGCGCAAAGAGCAGTATCCGTGATTACCATTCCCTGTCCCTTTAAGAAGAGATACATTAGCCACCGGTGCAGCTGTTATCGTGCAATGTTTCTCTTGGCGTGCTTGACACTTGTCTTTAACCCCGGCATGGAGGCGTCGGTCCATGCGGCCGCCCAGCCTTCGATCAAGGATCTATTGATTACAAACACAACCGACAGGGTTGTCGTGTATCTCAGAGCAGTAGATTGTTTTACCAAGGAGATGGAAGAGGCGATTCTTGCGGGCATTCCGGCGACCTTTGCCTTTACTCTGGAGGTCTATCAGGAGCGAGTCGCCTGGGTCGACAAAAAAATCTCTTTTGTGGAAGTGAAGCACACTGTGAAGTACGACAGCGTGAAGAAAGTCTTTTTCGTCTCTTTCTCCGAGGAAGGAAAAGAAGCCGAGCAATTCAAGGATTTCGGCAAGGCAAAATCGGCCATGTCAGATCTCAGCGGCATCGCCGTCATCCCTCTGGCAAGTCTCCAGAGAGACAGGCGCTACTACCTGCGGGCAAAGGTGAGCCTTGACAAGGTGAGGCTTCCCATGCATCTGGAGAACATATTCTTTTTTGTAAAGCTTTGGGATTTCGAAACGCCCTGGATCCGACAGGATTTTGTCTATTGAAGAGAAAATATTTCGCGACGAAGTTATTATCAATGAATGAAGAGCCCCTTATTTAGGGGCGGACTGAAAATTTGAAGTGATGAGCACTGGAAACACTGACAACAGGGAAGAGCGAAAACGTAGACGCGAGCTGATCATCATACTGATCACTATTGCGGTCGTGGTATTGCTGACCTTCGTGGAAGGGCATATGCAGGGACTGCAGACCTTTCTGCCCCTCTCCGGAGACGTGCTCATTTTCGGTCTGATTAATATCAATGTCGTTCTCATTATTCTCCTTCTCTTCCTTATAATTCGAAATCTTGTCAAACTGATCTTTGAGCGGCGACGGGGAATCCTCGGTTCGCGGCTTCGTACCAAACTCGTGGCTGCTTTCATGGGACTTACCCTGATTCCCACGGTAGTACTCTTCCTGGTGACGGTAAAGTTCCTTTCCTACAACATCGACAACTGGTTTTCTCTGAGGATAGGGAGCGCTCTGAACTATTCTCTTGAGGTTGCCCAGGATTACTACCAATCGCTGGCTGACACAGGGCAGTTTTATGCCGTGAAGATTTCAGATGAGATTACGGAGCGCGGCCTCTTTGAAAAAGAGAAATCCGCCGATTGCAAGTCTCTTCTCATGCAGCGCCAGAAGGATTACAATATTATTGCCCTCGGCGTCCTCTTCGATAGCATCAACGCGCAAATATTCATCACAAGTCCTAACAATCCAGACTTGCTGCCGCCGAAACTTTCACCAAAGGTGAGGGAAGACCTTTTCATGGGCAAGGATCAATCGCTTGTTCAATCCACGAGCATGGGCGATGTCATCAGCGGCGTGGCGCCACTCTATGCGCATGTGAGTCCCAAGGAAGTCATCGGGATAGTTTTTGTCAGCTATTTTGTGGAGAAGGCTCTCGTTGACAAGATGGCTCTTATTTCAAACACTTCGGAAGAGTATAAACAACTCAGGCTCCTGAAGACTCCGATCAAGCTAAGCTACATTATCATGCTTTCAATTGTGACGTTACTTATTACCTTTTCGGCCATCTGGTTCGGTCTCTTTCTCGCCAAGGGCATAACGGGCCCCATTCAGGATCTTGCTGAGGCGACCCATGCTATTTCCAGCGGCAATCTCGATTACAGAATCGATCTCTATGCCGAGGACGAAATAGGAGTGCTCGTCGAATCTTTTAACCGGATGACTGAGGACCTCAAGCGGAGCAGTCAGTCCTTGCGGCAGGTGAACGAAGATCTGGACCAGAGACGACATTATATGGAAACGGTACTGCGCAATGTTTCGGCAGGCGTAGTTTCCATCGATAGAAACGGCATTATCACAACAATCAACAGGGCGGCCGAGTTGATACTTGATACAACCTCCGATGAAGTTATCAACAGGCGATACGACGATGTCGTCAATCCCGCTCACAGGGAATTAGTACAGGGATTTATCCAGGAACTCAAAGAAAGCGGGACGGATTTTCTTGAGAAACAGGTCCAGATCGTCATGAAGGACAGGGTGTTGACTATCCTTGTGGCGGCAACTATGGTGCGCGATGAAGAAAAAAAATATATGGGCGCCGTTGTTGTCTTCGAGGATCTCTCACAACTTCAGAAGGCAGAGCGTGTTGCCGCATGGCGAGAAGTAGCGAAAAAGATTGCCCATGAAATCAAAAATCCCCTGACGCCAGTAAAGCTTAATGCGGAGCGTCTTCAAAGAAAGTTTGGCGATAAGCTCACTGGAAGCGACGAATCCGTTTTCAGAGAATGCACCAAGACCATCACCAACCAAGTTGAAGTATTAAAAAATCTTGTGAACGAATTCTCGCGTTTCGCCCGCATGCCCGTTTCAAATCCCTCATTGAACGACCTCAATAAGGAAATTGAAGAATCAGTAATGCTCTATCAGGATACTTCGAGGGGTCTAACCTTTAAAATCAGGAAGGACACCACTCTTCCTCTTGTTAATTTCGATGCCGAGCAGATGAAAAGAGTCATGATCAATCTCATAGACAACGCTGTTTCTGCCCTCGCTGCCGTTGACCGGGAGGGGATCATCGAAATCGTCACTGCCTTTGATCAGCTTTCGCACAGAGCCCGTGTGGAGGTAAAGGACAACGGCCCGGGCATTGCTCCGAAGGACAAGATGAAGATCTTTGAACCATATTTTTCGACTAAAAAGACTGGAACGGGTCTCGGTCTTGCCATCGTAGACTCCATAATATCCGACCATAACGGGTCACTCAGTGTAAGGGATAATGAACCAACTGGTACGGTTATATCCTTTGAACTGCCGATCCTATAGGATGACTGAATGAAACGAACTATAATGATTATCGATGATGAAGAAAGCATCCGCCAGTCCTTGAGCGGAGTTCTTTCCGATGAGGGATATGATGTAATGACCGCCGGAAGTGGCGAAGAAGGATTGTCCCTTCTGGAAGAGGAAGCTCCCGATCTTGTTCTCCTGGACATATGGCTGCCCGGAATTGATGGAATCGAGACACTAACGGCAATAAAATCCCAGTATCCAAACATTCAGGTCGTCATGATTTCCGGCCACGGCACCGTAGAATCAGCCGTGAAAGCAACGAAACTGGGCGCCTTCGACTTCATTGAAAAACCGCTCTCTCTCGAAAAGGTCATTCTGACCATTGCCAACGCCCTCGAAGTGATGAGACTCGAGGAGGAAAACAGGTTTCTCAGGACTAAATTCAAGCATGAACATGAAATTACCGGTAACAGCAAGGCTATTGCAGAACTGAGAGAAATGATATCAATCATTGCTCCGACGAATGCGTGGATACTCATTATGGGAGAGAATGGCACCGGCAAGGAAGTGGTGGCGAGGTCCATCCACCGGCAGAGCAGGCGAGCGAACCGCTCCTTTGTCGAGGTAAACTGCGCGGCTATACCGGAGGAACTGATCGAGAGCGAACTCTTCGGTCACGAGAAAGGCGCCTTCACCGGTGCAACAGCAAAGAAGCGCGGCAAGTTCGATCTTGCGAACCAGGGCACCCTCTTTCTTGACGAGGTGGCTGATATGAGTCTGAAGGCTCAGGCGAAAATCCTCAGAATACTTCAGGAAAAGAAATTCGAACGAGTGGGAGGAACGAAGTACATCGAAACGGATGTCCGGGTGCTGGCGGCAACGAATAAGGATCTTGAAGAAGAGATGGGAAAAGGGTTATTCAGGCAAGATTTGTATTATCGGCTGAACGTAATACCCTTGGTGGTGCCGCCGCTGAGAGAGAGAAAGGAAGACATCGCCGTTCTGACGGAGAAGTTCGTTAAGGAATACTCTCTCAAGGAAGGCGACCAAGAGAAAGAAATCGCCCCTGATGCCATAGATCTGCTCATGGAGCACGACTGGCCCGGCAATGTGAGGGAATTAAAGAACATAATAGAGAGACTGCTTATAATGACAACCGGCAATATTATCATTGCCGCCGACATCCCGCCTCTTATGAAAGGGAATCCCGTCCGGCGTGAAGCGCAGACCATTGCTTCCGGCGAATCTTATCGTATTGCCAAAAAGCAGTTCGAAAAGGAATTCCTTGTCGAAAAGTTGGCGGAGAACGACTGGAACATATCGAAAACTGCCGATGCCATTGGATTGGAGCGAACCAATCTTCATCGCAAGATCAAGAGCTACAACATAGAGGAGATTAAAAAAGAACAGTGAACTACAATACTCCTCTCCAGTGGATTCTGGTCGATTCCGAAGAAAAATTAAAGGAAGCCCGGCAAAATCTCGAGGGCGTTCCGTTCATTGCAATCGATACGGAATACGATTCCCTCCGATACTTCCGGGAAAAGCTCTGCCTGATACAGGTAGCCTCGGAAGAGCGGACGTATATCTTCGATCCTCTTGGATCTGTTGATTTTTCTTTCCTGGGGAGCCTTTGTCAAAATCATTCGATCTGTAAGATCCTCCATGCAGGCGATAATGACGTGCGGCTGTTGAATCGCGATTTTCAGTTCACTTTCACAAACGTTTTCGATACCCATCGCGCCGCCGGCCTGTTGGGAATATCGCGCCTTTCCCTTGCAGCGGTTATTGAGACCTCTCTGGGCTTTTCTCTCTCGAAATCGAAGAAAATGCAGCGTTCCCGGTGGGATCGCCGTCCCCTTAGCGCCGAACAGATCGAATATGCAGCTCGTGACACGTTCTATCTCATAGAGCTTTACCGGCGTCTTAATAGAGATCTTGAGCAACAGGGCCTTATGAAAAAAGCACGGGAAGCCTTTCGGGATATTTCTCAAGCCCGCTGGCGGCCGAAGCAGTATGATTCCTGTCGTCTCTCGATCAGTGAGGCCGAAAACCTCGAAAAAGAGCAATTAATGCGTTTGGAGATCCTTTGGAGATGGCGATTCGATCATGCGAAAAGAACGAACAAGGCACGGTTCATGATTGCCACCAACGAGGAACTGATCGCCCTCGCCAAGATTAACGCTGATTCCCTTGAAGACATGAAGATGCATATGATCCTCTCGGAGAAGAAACTTGCCGATATCGGTTCCTTGCTTCTGGAGGCATTGCAACGGATGAAGTGACGTAACGATCATCTTCTATTTTAGTCAAGATACCCTCAATGATTGGAATTCGACCCACTAATTCAGATGAGTATTTTTAAAGGGTTGCGTCTATTCCGATTTGCAATCAGAAAAAAATCAAACAACTACCTCATCCCCTCTCCGGGATTCCTCGCCGGTGATTCAAGACAATGAAAGCCTTTGAACTGCGAGGAGCGAAAAGAATGATCAGGGATCGGTTAGGCGCCGCGCCGCTCTTGTATTCAAGGCTGTGCCGTCCGATTGAACCTGCTGGCAATTGAAGACCTCGAATACATGCAATACCACTTTTCTGATCATTCGCTCCCAATTCTATGGGCCATGGATTCGGTCTATCGGTTTTCGTACTTGAAGGAAACCTTGACTCGCGCCCGGTAAGCCCTGACCTTTCCATCCTCGATCTGCATGTCAAGTTCCGCTATTTCCGCGATGCGGAGATCCCGTAAGGATTTTGTAGCGGCTTCAACTGCTGAAGCGGCAGCCTTTTCCCAGGATTCCGTGCTTGTTCCGACCAGTTCAATGACTTTGTATACGCTGTCCGGCATAATTCTACCCCTTTCCTTGTTTTTGAACCCCTCTTGTGCGCATGCAGTTCGACCAACCGCATGTTTCTTTCTCCGAATTGCTGCACGGCGCCTAATCAATATTATTCTATTAATATTTTTTATTTTAACAGGGGAGTCCTCTCCTGTCAAAGCCAGGTTATCGAGTAATCGCAGATGATTCCAGAGGCAAATTTATTGTAAACTTTATCAGGTGCTTGTGGTATTATTTCGCTACTTCCATCAGGTTTTCCGCTATAATTATGTACGGGTCTGATAACAGTGCGATTGAAGAAAGCGTGTCTTTTAGAAGGGGGGAATAGATCAAACTGGAGGGTTGATCTGAAGTCCAGATGTCAGAACAGGAAAGCAACTGTCATGATGAGATGCGCCAGTCAGCCGGCAGCGTTTCGCCGAGGCGCCGGATTCACGAACGGCACGAGAGTTGTGGAATGTTGAAGAATGACACAGGTTAGTCTTTTAATAATGGGCGTTGCCAGGCATCGCCGACAAGGGAGGAATGAATCGTGAGCATGATACGGGAATTCAAAGCGTTTGCCATGCGGGGCAATGTTGTTGACATGGCCGTGGGCATCATTATCGGAGGGGCCTTTGGAAAGATCGTCTCTTCTGTTGTTGGAGACGTAATCATGCCCCCTCTCGGTCTTTTGTTAAGCGGAGTCAATTTCGTTGATCTATCTTTGACCTTAAAGGAAGCTTCAGACGGAGCTGCGGCGGTTACATTGAATTACGGGCGTTTTATTCAGTCTCTGGTCGATTTTATCATCATCGCTTTCGCGATATTTCTTTTTGTGAAGGCCATCAACTCTATGAAAAGAAAAGAAGAAATCGCCGCCCCGGTCGCTCCGCCGCCCGAAGTGACTCTTCTGACGGAGATCAGAGACCTCCTGAGCAAGCGGTAGTTGATTCGTCAATTAATCAGAGGGTAATCGCTGCTGCTCGGGTAGGATTGATCGAGTTAAACAGCACATAAAAAAGACCCTCGGAAATCTCCGAGGGTCTTTTTTGTTGTCATTTAATTGTCTTGGAATGTCACTTTAAAAGCAATGTCAAGAACATTCCTGCTGCGGTTGCCGTGCCGATTGTGCCAGCCACGTTGGGACCCATGGCATGCATGAGGATGAAGTTCCTTTTGTCGGCCTGTCGCGCCACCGTCTGGGAGACGCGGGCGGCCATCGGGACAGCCGAGACGCCGGCTGAGCCGATGAGAGGATTGATTTTCCTGTCGGCAGGAAGGAACAAATTCATGATTTTCGCCAAGCCTAACCCTCCTACGGTGCTGAACATGAAGGCGACGCAGCCCATGGCGAAAATAAAGAGAGATTCTTTCTTAAGAAAGACATGGGCAGGCATGGTGGCGCCGACGCAGAGACCTAAGAAGATCGTCACGATGTTGATCAGTGCGTTCTGGGACACCTCGGACAGACGCTCCACGACTCCGCACTCCTTGAAGAGGTTGCCGACCATGAGCATGCCCATCAAGGGCGCACAATCGGGGACGAGGAGAATGATAATCATAACGGAAAGTATCGGAAAGCCAACCTTCTCCAGTTTGCTCGGCGTCCTAAGGTTTTTCATTTTGATTTTTCGTTCGGCTTCGGTCGTCATCAGCCTCATGATGGGAGGCTGGATGATGGGTACGAGAGCCATGTAAGAATAGGCAGCTACGGCGTTTGCTCCCAGAAGATGCGGCGCCAGTTTCGACGTCAGAAAGATCGTCGTCGGTCCATCCGCGCCCCCGATGATTCCTATGGAAGCCGCTTCCTGCATGGTGAATCCCAGCAGGAGAGCGCCGAAGAAAGCAACATAAACGCCGAACTGAGCGGCGGCGCCGAGAAGCAGCGTCTTCGGGTTTGAGATGACAGGAGCAAAGTCCGTCATCGCACCGATGCCCATGAAGATAATCGGCGGGATAAGATCCCACTTGTCGATGGAGAAATGGTAGAAAACCCAGAGAAAGTGGTTTTCTTCCATGAGATTCGCCAACGGAAGATTCGTGAGAAGGATGCCAAACCCGATCGGCACGAGGAGCAGAGGTTCATAACCCTTGGTGATGGCAAGGGTTATGAATGTCAGTCCTATGATCCACATTATAATATTGCCGAAGGTCAGGTTCATAAAACCCGTACTTTGAAATAATAAAGTTAGCAGTTCCATGTTCACCTCTTTTTAAGCTTTCTGTTCTTCTTGTTTCGGCTTTTCAGTCATCTTGACCAGTTGGCGAGCCGCCCTCGAATAAAGATTGGTGGCAATCATAAGGATCACCAAGCCAAGAAAAACCCCCCCAAATCCGACAAAAAATACATTTATAGCCTGTCCCCAGGTCCATTCCTGCGCTCCCATAAAAAACCCCCCGAAAAACGTGTTATTCTGTTTTTAATAGTTCTGCCCAGTTGCGGCTGAGTCAGAATTAAACCGGACTCTTATCATATCTGGAACAGAAATCAAATAAAAATATCCCCCTTGGATCAAGGGAATTCGACGTCATATTGATCTGTTTTCGGCGAGACAGTCGTATATGGAATGAGATTTTGCGAGACTGATTTGCCTCCTTTTCCTCATAGGGGCAAAGGCATAGGCAATGAAACGTCCATGATGACTCATGGTGATATCGATATCGAGTGGATGTCCAAGCCATTGCACTTCCGGCGGTCCCAGCCTGTTTGGCGGACCGGGACGGATGAATTCCAGTTCCTGCGGATTAACTGAGAGAAATGCGCCCAAATCTCGACAGAGATCCTTGCGGACCTGGGCCGATTCGTCGCAGCCGCCGTCAGGCAGCATTGTCGAAACGGCTGATTTGATAACCGCAGCAGATGGAGGCGATGTTCTAGATGCTACGGCATGAACGTACATTGCAGTTACAGTGATATTCAGTGAAAATTGTCCCAGCGGGCTCATGACCATGCCCGTCATTAGAAAGCCGGCGACATCGGAGATGTCCACTTCGTATCTTGCAGGGGCTGACGAGAGGCGCTGCTGAGGTTGCAGTTTGCTGGCCGCCTTGTACGAGGCTTCTTTTCCCGCCCAGAGCGCCCAGAGGATCGTGTCGGGGTCCGCGCTCTTTTCTATTGCAGCCCGTTCATGCGGAGTGAAGACGCGCGCCAGGAATCGTGCATCCCTGCTCTTCGTCCTGGTGTGCCGTTCCCCGAGGTCCACGATATCGTTGCCAATGGGTGTCAAGGTAGATCTTCTCCATAGCGGCGAGTTTTTCTATTATTTGTCGGGCGCAATCGCGATGTCCTTTGAGGCCCGAGTGGTTGCTGTGAGGCTTTATGGAATCGACGAGCACAGTGAACCGTTCTTTGTAGCGAGGGATGTTGCTGTAGCTGCTCTGGCCGTCCCCGCGAAGATAGAGACATAAAACGCGACACGATTCAGCTGTCAGAGCAAGCCGTCCGGCGCCGTACGAGAAGATTTCGGTGTTGACGAAACCTGTACGCGATCTGCCTCCCTCGGGGAAGATAAGCAATGGCTGACCATGATTGAGCTGGTACAGGCAACTATCGAGGGTCTTTTTCATTTCCTCTCGGTCGCCGCCGCGGCTGACGGGAATGCATTTTGTGAGATAGCAGAGGATTGTGAGCACTATATTCCGCTGGAAATTTGCGCGCTCCGGGAGATTCCAGGGCGCCTCGTTGAACCGGATTGCATATCGCCACAACGGGGCCATGGCGTAGGCCAGAATAACAGAATCGATCATCGTCAGGTGGTTGGCGCAGACAAGCCAAGGTCCCCGGTGTTGCGACAGATGATATTTAACGGTCCTCCGAGTGGACCGAAGGTCCCTGATGCTGTAACGCAGCGTTTTCAGCGCGGCATACATCAGCGGCACCGTTACGAAGACAAAGAGGCGTCCCAGAATGTACTGGAGATGAAGCAATGCTTTTTGCCGTTGATTCATAGGAAGTTACTCACAGTCATTCCCGACGACTCTTATTCATTTCTTTGCAACCGCACATCGGTTAAGAAAGTTTCTCCTTGATCACTCTGACGGCATCTCCGACGGTTCTGATCTCGTCTGCATCGTCATCGTCGATTTCGATGCCGAAGACGTCCTCGCATTTGATGATTACATCAACGAGCCTCGCCGAGTTGACCTTCAGATCATCGAGGATATGAGTTTCCATGGAAACATTATCCAAGAGAGCCGGATCTTTCACGTAGGGCCTTAGAATATTTATCATATCCTCGAAAATCTTTTTTTCATCCATTGCATTTGCTCCTTTTCATTGTTAGTGCGAATATCGCTTTTTGTTTTCTCGTGACGTTGTTACGCTAATATGCATGTCGCATTTTCATTTTTCCAATGCTTTAAAAATCAAGCAACTGTTCACGTCGCCGAAACCGAAGGACGCCTTTGCAATGATCTTCAGGGAAGGCAGTTCCATCGCTTTTTGGGGTATCCTTTCTGCATAAGCTTCCATGTGGGGGTGAATATCTTCGCAATTGATCGAGGGATGGAGGAACCCTTTATAGAGCTGAAGAACCGTTGCCACGCTCTCGATGGCGCCGGCGGCGCCGAGACAGTGACCGATCATCGATTTTGTGGCAATTATATAGGGAAATTTCGATGGCTCACGTCCCAGTGCGCATCGCCAATTTTCTATTTCATAAGGGTCGGCGAATGTTGCCGTGAGATGGCCGTTGATGGCTTCGATCTCTTCTGGCGAGATGCCTGCGTCGGCGATGGTTTCCTTGATGCACCTTTGAACGCCTTCAGGGTTCGGCGCAGTCATGGAACCACCGTTTCGCTGGCCTCCACAGTTGACAGACACGCCGACAATCTCGGCATAGATCCTGGCGCCTCGTTTGAGGGCCGTTTCAAGTTCTTCAAGAAGAAGGACGGCGCCGCCGGCGCCGGGAACGAATCCGTTGGCCGTGGCGCTCAGGGGACGGGATCCCTTTTCGGGGTTCTCGTTGAATTTTCGGGCGATGACTCTCATGGCATCGAAACCGGCCCATATGTATGGCGATGCGCCTTCAGAACCCCCGGCAAGCATCCTTTTCGCACGCCCCATTCTTATTTTCCAGACAGATTCAGCAATCGCTTCCGTACCGGTGCTGCATGCAGAAGAGTTCGAGGTGACCTGATTGCCCAATGCCAACAAGCCGCCCACACGAGCGCTGGTCCCGCTGTTCATTACTTGCTCTACGATCCTGCTTCCCATGCGGCGCACTTTGCCTTGGTTCACCATGGGCACCACCGAATCGGCAATAGTGTCCATTCCTCCGATGCCGCATCCAAGTATTGCGCCACTGTCCCAGTCGACGACGCCGTTGTCCTCGGGCACTTCCAATCCTCCGTCTCGCCAGGCGTCGATTGCGGCGATTGCGGCGTAGCCGATATTGTTATTGATAGAGAGTTGCTTTTCGTGATCGAAATAGCGTTTTCGCGTTTCTTCGAAACCTTCCGGAACGCCGGCTATCTGACATGCGAAATTCAATTCCGCAAGTTTCGGTATATGCCGGATTCCCGATCGTCCTTCTCGAAGCGCCTCCTCGAAGGCCTTCAAACCATGTCCGTTGGGCGACACAACGCCCATACCCGTGATAACAACCCGTTTATCCATACTGTTCAACTCCCCTGCCCGTCAGCTGACCCGAACACACGGGTTCACCGCTTGCCAGTTCCATGCTGACGCTTGTTTTGAGAGTTCCTTTCCTGAAATAAATTTTCGTGCCTTTCACGGTGATCAGATCGCCGGGATTCACCCTGACTTGAAATTCGACGTTGTCAATGAGAGCGAAGAGCGTTATGCAATTCTTAATTTCCTCAATGGTCAGGCCCTTCTGTAAGAGCAAGTAGAGTCCAAGGGCTACGACGCCGGTCTGGGCCATCGCTTCCACGAGAATGACGCCGGGTGTAACGGGCATTCTGGGGAAGTGTCCAGGGTAGAAAAATTCGTCCCGTCGAAACCGGTAGGCGCCGACTATATGATCCTCATCAAGTTCCATGATTTCGTCAATGAATCTGAACGGGTGTTGCTGAGGTATCAGAGATAGGATGAGATCACGGGTTTCTCGATCAGCCGCCATAGAGGCCTCCGTTTACGTGAACAACTGTTCCCGTGATATAGCTGCCCCTCGTGGCGAGGAAGGCAACGACGTCTGCCACTTCCTCCGGCAGACCCATCCTGCCGAGGGTGATGTTGCCAATGATGGACTCCCGTATCTGCGCGGGAAGGTCCTGCGTCATATTCGTCGCGATGAATCCCGGCGCCACGGAGTTGACAAGGATCTCTCTTCCCGCGAGCTCTTTTGAGAGGGATTTAGTGAAGGCGTCGAGAGCTGCCTTTTCCATGGAATAAGGAAGCTGGCCGGCATTGCCCGTGTGACCGACAACGCTCGATATGTTAATAATTCTGCCGCTGTTCTGTCGCACCATGAATTGCCTGAGCGCCCGTTTGGTCAGGTACCAGGTTCCGCGGAGAACGGAGCGCTGATTGTCGAATTCCTCGATTTTCATGGACATGATGTCGCTGTTGATAGAATGACCTGCGTTGTTGACGAGAACATCAATCCGCCCGGTTCTGTTCTTCACGCTGGCAATCAATGTTTCTATCTGTTCGGTATCGGAGAGATCGGCCTTAAGGAGGAATCCGTCACGAAGGGTGGATTGAAGCTGCCGGGCCGCATCCTCGCTTGATCGGTAGTGGATTCCCACCCGGAAACCCTCCCTGTCGAGAGCTCGGCAGCAGGCCGCACCGATTCCTCCGGCGCCGCCGGTTACAACGGCTACGGGTCCTTCCGTCGTGGATTTTCGATGAGTTCCGGAGAAAGGGTCTCTTCCCATGGCGTTTCCTTTCGGTCTGGTCAGTGCGCCCGCTTGATAATGCCGCCCCGTGCGTTGGGCGACTGGTGGGGATAATCGCTGTACGTTAGACCCTTGAAAACACCCGTTTTCGCTTTTGTAACCGACATAATGAGATCGCCGTCCACAAAAATGCGGCCGTCGCCGACTACGATGCTCGCGCCAGCGTCCTTAAGCTCGGCATAGCGGCGGATGTTCACTTCGTAACGGACGAGCCTGTTGTAAGGCCTGACTTGGCCGTTAAAAGAGACTTCTTCACAGCCAAGAGCTCGGCCTGCCCCCAAGGCGCCTCGCCATACGCAATAAAAGCCGAGAAGCTGCCAAATGGCGTCCAGGCAGAGGCATCCTGGCTGAACGGGATCGCCGGGCATGTGACATTGAAAGAACCAGGCGTCGAGGCGGACATCCTGTTCAGCCACAATGGATCCGCCGCGGCCCGAAGTTGAAATGGAGAGGATCCGGTCGATCATCAAGAAGGGGGGCGCCGGGAGCCGAGCATCGAATCCGTCCGGCGGGTTGTCCACGAGCGCGCCATAAGCGAAAGCGATCAAATCGACTTGGTTGAAAGATTTTTTCTCGACAAAATTTGAATAGATCATTACAGTCCTCAAAAAGTATTGTCGTAAATCTGCCGTTTCAGGTTTAATTTAATATAAATGTACCGAAGCCAAAGAGCATGGAACCTGAAACCTCAAACGTTAAATAGTCTTATTCAAGCCTGAGCATCAGCTGGACCCAACTCAGACCGCCGCCGACCACAACTAAAGCGATATGCAGGCCTCCCTGAAATTCGTCCCAGTGCTGGCTGAGCACGCATGGCGCTCCCGCTCCCCCGGTGTTGCCGAACTCATCGACATTGAACCAGTGATTCTCCTCGGCGATGGTGCAACGCTCGCAGACCGTTTTGAGCATCCCCAGGTTGGCCTGATGTCCGACGAATTTTAAAAGATTCTCGGTCACGGTATATTTATTCTGGAGTTCTCGAAGCGAGGCGGTTGTCTGGCGAATGGCGAATCCTTGCACGGCGTTGCCGTCCATTTCCACATGGCCCGTTCGAGGGACGCAAACTTTATCCCATCCCAGGGGGTTCGTATTGAAAAGACCTTCAATGAAGACTCGGGTAGAAGGAATAGATGCCGATAGGACGGCCGCGCTTGTTCCGTCGCCGAAGAGCGGTGCGAAACGCCTGTCTGAATAGTCGACGGCATGGGTCACGTTTTCCGGCGTTACCACCAGTATGTAAGCAGGCAGTGTTTCAGGGCGCATGTTGAGAAGCATCTGCATCTGAAGGCCAAAAGTGCTGCAGGCGGAGTTAAGGTCAAAACAGGGTGCATTGATTCCCAGTTCGGCAGCCACAACGCTTGCTTCCGCAGGAGTCACATGCTCCGGCGCCGAGCTGCCCGATATGACAAGACCGATATCCCCTGTTTTCAAACCGGCGCGATTCAAAGCCATTCGTGCCGCAGCGGCCGCCGTCTGTGCATCTGTATAAAGGCTCGCTTCACGGGCTGCACGGGGATCCCTGTTTTTAGTTTCCTTTATATAGTCAAGCGACAGTGTCGTCCGTCTGGTTCTGATGCCGACACGTTCCAGTATCCACGCCTCGGTGCTTCCGATATCGAGATCCTCAATGAACCTGTTGGTTATTATGTTTTCGGGGTGGAAATGGCCTAGCCCGTGAAGATACAACATCGCCTACACTAGCTCTCGTCCGATAATCATGTCCTGCACTTCTCTGACTCCCTCGTATATATCGATTACGTGGGCATCCCTGGCAAGCTTCGAAATTTCGTATTCCGTCATGAAGCCGTATCCTCCATGCAGATGAAGCCCCTCATTGGCGCAAAAGAGGGCCGCGTCGGCGGCCGTGTTTTTTGCCAGAGAAGCATAGACGCCCCGGTCTTCGGCATGTTCTTGAACCTTCCAGGCGGCCTTCATAAGGGCCATATCAGCGAGTTCAACCTTTTTCCACATTTTCACAAGAGTGTCTCTCGCCACAGGTAAATCGCACAGCCGCTGGCCGAACTGCTTACGTTCCTTCGCATAGGCAAGAGTAACATCGAAGGCCCGTCGGGCGAGTCCCACGCCAATAGCCGCCACCATCGGCCTTGCATAGTCGAGGACGTCCACGACGTATTTAAAACCAAGTCGTCTGTCCCCCAGTACGTGCTGCTCGTCCACGACCACGTCCTCGAACTTTACGGCAGCCGTATTGGAAAGGCGCTGGCCCAGCTTATCCTCCGGTTTACCCGTGATAATCGTTCCGCCAGACGAGAGTCGCATCTCGCGGCCGCCTGTTGACTGCATAGAAATTTCCGCTTTTTTGATCTCTGCTGCGGGAATGATTACACAGGCCATCATTTGCGCCGACGGTTTTCCCGTCTTGCAGAAAACTGTGAACTGTGAAGCGTAAGATGCGTTGGTGATGAAGCATTTTTCGCCGTTCAGGAGGTAGGTACCGTTGTCGGCCTTTCTTATATAGGTTTTCATGGCCGAGTTGTCGGAACCGGCGCCCGGTTCGGTAAGACAAAAGGAGGCCAGGAGAGGCTCATCAACAAAGGGCCTGAGAAAATCCTCCTGCTGGGAGTTCGTTCCATGCTGCGCAATTACGACATTTGCCAGGTCGTTGCACATGGCCGAGGTGGAAATGCCCGTGTCGCCGTATGAAAGCTCCTGGATGATCAAGGACGAGGTTATTGCGTCGACTTCAAATCCCTTGATGGATTCCGGTATTGATAGATTTATGAAGCCCATTTCCCAGAGCTTGGCGATCAGATCTTCCGGGAAGGCATGCTTTGCCTCGCGTTTGAGGATAGATGGAAGGACCTCGTTTCTCACGAATTTCTTCACGAGGTCCCCATACATTCGCTGTTCCTCCGTGAGGACGAAATTCATACTGAAGCTCCTTTGCTGTAATAGTAATATTAACCGATGCTGGAGAGAGGTCGGAGATCCTTCATCGCGGTATAGTGCATTTTAATCCGATGCAGTTGCCGGCTCAAAAACACGGCGCGCCGCCGACAGTGTGGTTATCGAAGAACAGGCAACGCCGATGGTCTTGAAGAATTCCCTGAGCGGTCGTGCCGGTCCGATTTCAATGATCTCGTCCGCCCGGGCGGCAAGGGTGTGCATGTTTTTAACCCATTGGACGGTTCCGCTGAGCTGTGCGACCATTCTGTCGATAATGTCGTCAAGATTTCCTGAATGAAAGATTCCCGTGTAATTCGATGTCACATTCCCGGCCTTCTCGGGGTTGACTTTCGCCGAGATGGTCTCCAGGGCGTTCTTGAAAGATTCCTTGATTGAACCCATGAAGCGGCTGTGGAAGGGGGCGCTCACGTTCAGAGGCACGAAGCGGAAACCGTTGTTCTCAGTCATCGCAGCCTTGAGTCGTCTCTCCGCCAGCGGTATTGCTTCCCTCTTGCCGCTGATGACGATTTGGTTTGTTGAGTTGATATTGGCGATGTCTATGGGAAGGTCGCTGAGGTATTCCTTCAGGGTCGGAATGTCAATTTTTTCAGAAATTACCGCCGCCATGCCTCCTATGCCGACGGGCACGGCCTTTTGCATGAGGTTTCCTCTGCATTGAGTTACCTTGACCGCTTCGGCGAGAGAGATGACGCCGGCGGCAACCATGGCGGTATACTCGCCGAGACTGTGTCCGCCGAAATATCGAGGCTTTATCCCGTAGCGTTCCTCAAGTCCCCGCAACATGGCAATTTCCGTTGTCAGGATGCAGGGTTGGACATATTCCGTGAGATTTAGTTTGGTATCTTCGCTGAAGCACAGGGCGGCCACATCCCATCCGAGGGCATCGGACGCCTCGATGTAGGCGTTCCTGGAGGACTTCATCATGTCATGGAAGTCTCTTCCCATGCCCGGTCGCTGCGATCCCTGCCCCGGGAATACAACGGTAATCATCTTATCTTCCATGGTTCGATCGCCCCTTCGTCGAGAGTGTTTCCGTATTCCAACTATTCATAGGCATGATCTGTGCCAATAGATTGATTGAGACAGTAAATGTCATATAAGTGACCGTATAATATAAGAAAAGATTCTTGTTGACGGTTAGCCGAATGGTCAGTAAATGGCTCTGTTGGTGCGTAATGCCTTTCGCATCGGGTAGCGTGGTTCGCAGCAACGGGCATGGAGAGAGGGCAATCCTCGACGCCTGCGTTCCTGTTTTTTAAGGTTGCAATCCCCCGGTAAATCAGCTAATAGTTTCGCGCAAGCAGACGGTATCCTCCCATAGAAGGAGACGGCTGTTTGACCTTCCGATATTGATGCACGGTGATTCCATGGGCAGACTTTTTGGGACTGACGGCATACGCGGGGTGGCGAATACCTACCCCATGACGGCAGAGATGGCCTTGCGGATCGGCATGGCTACGGCCAGCTATTTTAAGCGAACCGGTCATCGTCCCAGGATTATTGTAGGCAAGGATACAAGAATTTCAGGATACATCTTTGAAAGCGCTCTCGTTGCAGGCATCTGTTCCATGGGTGTCGATGCTCTCATGGTGGGCGTTATGCCTACGCCCGGGATTTCCTTTCTTACGAACAACATGAGGGCCGACGCGGGCATTGTTATATCGGCATCCCACAATCCCTACCAGGACAACGGCATCAAAATCTTTTCCCGGGAAGGATACAAGCTTCCCGACGAGACGGAAGAGGCGATTGAGGATATGGTTCTCAAGAATTCCTTCAGCCGCCTGTATCCCTCGCCTATGGACTTCGGAAAGGCCTATCGCCTCGAGGGCGCCCTCGGCAGATATATCGTTTTTCTGAAAAGATCCTTTCCTAAGGACCTTTCCGTCGAGGGAATGAAGATCGTCATCGATTGTGCAAACGGCGCCGCCTATCGCGCCGCCCCGGAGATGTTTTTTGAGTTGGGCGCCAACATCACCACTCTCTTTGATAAGCCCAACGGAATTAATATTAATGACAACTGCGGCTCTCAGCATACTGGCATCCTGGCCGAAGCGGTGTTAAGGGGAAAAGCCGATATAGGTTTCGCCTTCGATGGCGATGGAGACCGGGTAATCGCCGTGGACGAGAAGGGGAACACTCTCACGGGTGATCAGATCATGGTAATATGCGCCAAAACCATGAAAGAAGAAGGCGCTCTCAGGAACAATACTGTTGTTGCCACGGTAATGAGCAACGTGGGATTTGCCTCAGCCCTGAAGAACCTCGGGATAGAGCAGGTGAACACGAAGGTGGGCGACAGGTACGTTCTGGAGACGATGCTCCATGTGGGGGCTTCTCTCGGCGGCGAACAATCCGGTCATATGCTGTTTCTTGATCATCATACCACCGGCGACGGCATTCTTTCGGCCCTGCAACTTCTGAAATCGATGAAGCGAGAGGAGAAACCCCTCTCCGAACTTGCCAAGTTCATGAAGAATTATCCCCAAAAACTCATGAATATCGAAGTTGCCTCAACGCCAGATCTTTCAACAATACCCGAGATCAGCAACGTCATTTCCCGGGTTGAGAGAAGACTTGGCGACCGGGGAAGGGTGCTCGTGCGGTATTCAGGCACTCAAAACCTCTGTCGTGTTATGGTGGAGGCCCCCTCGTTGAATGAAACGGAACGGTTCTGCGAGGAAATTGCCCGAGTCATCCATGACTGTCTGGGAGTATCATGCACGGAACCAAAGACTGGCAAGAATTCTCTTGATTCCAGCCAGTAGGGGAGCTCTAACGAAAGCCAGATCGGCGACCATGATCCGGCAGTACGGCCGTCGCCAGCTCTTGTGAGAATGGAAACCTTTTCCCTTGCCGCCGTTAGTCTCAGCATTGCCCTTGCGCTTTTGATTAAGAGGCGTCGGACGAGCCTCTATGTCTCCTTTGCGCTGCTGTGCTTTGCCGTCTTTGTTGCCAAGATAGGCGCCTTTTTCGACATCCTCTTCAGCGTTTCCCTCTGGAGAATTGTTAGCTTGATCGGAAGCCTTTGCATTCCGCCGCTTTTAATGCTTTTCGGCAGCTATCTCCTCAACAGAAAAACCTTTCTGTCGATTCGTGCGGCAATTTTTTCGACCATCGCCAGTCTCGCGATAATCTCTTTTGCCATCATTATGCCGCCGCAACAGTGGGAGCGGCTTCACCTGATCGTCTATTATTATTGCGGCATCTTTTTTCTCCTGGGATTCAGTGCGCTCATTCAATATCTCCTCGTGCAGCCCCGGGGAATTGAACGAGAGAGAATCCTTTATGTGGCTATAGCCAGTCTTACGACGATATTCTTAAGCGTTTCCGATGCGTTCCACTATTGGGGATTCCGATCGCCCCTTCTTTCGGACATTGCTGCAGCCGTTCTGCTCTATTTCGTTCTCATGATAATCACGCACCCTGAGCTTCCCGAGCTCTATGAAATCATGCTGAAGGGACTCTTCGTATTCTGTCTGATAGTTTTCGCCACGACGGTCTTCTATGTGATACTTGGCATTTTCGGAAAGCCTCTGTCGTTGCCCTTTACGAGCATTCTCATGGCTTCTTTCATCATCGTCATCTTTATCGATCCAGTGAAGGCCCTTCTCGAGAAGCTTTTCAGCCATTTCTTTTTTGACAAGCGTGAATTCTCGGTGAACCTTTATCCTCTCGATGAAAGAGTCGAGCGTGAAACAACGGTCTTTCTTGAAGAAATGGCCACGGGATTTGCCCACGAGATAAGAAATCCCTTGGGTTCTATGAAGGGGGCGGCGCAATTCCTCAAGACGGAGGTCCCCGCAGATCGTCACAGAAAGCTGCTCGATGTCATCATTGATGAAACAGACCGTCTTAATAATGCCGTTTCACAGTTTCTCAACTACGCTCGGCCTCACATGATGAATCTCGAATATCAGAGTATCAATCATATTGTTGAAAAGGTGATAACGCTTGTTAGAACAACCGATCTGCCTCAGAACATTTTCATCGAAAAAGAGTTGGATCCTAAGTTGCCAAAGCTGAAGATCGACGGCGAGCAACTTCTCCAGGTGATCCTTAATGTTGCCCTGAACGGCATCGATGCCATGCCCGAAGGGGGGGCTCTGCGGTTTGCTACGGAAAGAATTCCCGAGGGAGGCGACAAATCTATCAAGATTGTCATCGCCGATAAAGGGATCGGCATCAGTCGCGAGGTCTTGCCGCATATTTTCAAACCTTTTTATACGACGAAAAAGAAAGGAACGGGCCTGGGCCTTTCAATCTGCCGAAAGATCATCAGGAATCACGGGGGATCAATGGAAGTGCACTCGACGGAAGGTGAAGGAACGATCATCACGATACGGTTGTGACCATTGCGGTGAATTCCCTTGACAAGAACGGTTGACCATATTAGTGCTCTGTGAACGGGAAGGTCGCCGAATGTGCTGATGAATCGACAGAAAGTTAGTGGTTTCAAATGAGTACAGTCCTTTTGGTTGATGACGAATTCAACATGCTCCTGGTTCTCGAGGCCATGTTGAAAAAAGAAAGACTCGATGTGCTCACGGCCGGCGATGGAGTCGAGGCTCTTGAAATTCTAAAGAGCGGCGCCGTCGATGTTATTGTAACGGATCTCCGTATGCCGCGTCTTGACGGGCTCGGCCTGCTCGCTCGTGTTGCCGATGAGCACCCTGCCGTTCCGGTCATAATTATAACAGCTCATGGCACTGTTTCGACGGCCGTGGAGGCTCTGAAAAGAGGCGCCTTCGATTACATTACCAAACCATTCGATCAGGATGATCTGAAAAACGTCATCGCCAAGGCTCTTAAGACCCGGGCCTTCAATGAGAACGAACTGATCCCCGCAGCCGGCGAAATCGATCGATTTGACATAGTCGGTTCGAGCAGAGACATGATGAGGGTCTACGAACTGGTAAAAAAAGTGGCGCCCACGACGACGACCATTCTCGTGACCGGAGAGACGGGCACGGGGAAGGAACTCATAGCCCAGGCCATTCACAGGGCCAGCCAGCAGCGGGATAATCCGTTTATTAAGATAAACTGCGCCGCCATAGCGGAGAATCTTCTCGAGAGCGAACTTTTCGGTTTTGAAAAGGGCGCTTTCACGGGCGCCGTACACCGTAAACCGGGTCGATTTGAACTGGCCCACAGAGGCACGCTCTTCCTCGACGAGATCGGAGAGCTTCCGAAGGACATGCAGGCCAAGATACTCCGCGTCATCCAGGACCAGGAATTCGAGCGCGTGGGCGGCCTCAAGACCATTAAGGTCGATGTTCGACTAATCGCTGCGACGAACCGTGATCTGAAGGAAGAAGTAAAAAACGGCGCATTCAGGGAGGACCTCTACTACCGGTTGAACGTAATGCCTATTCACCTCCCGCCGTTGAGGGACAGGAAAGAGGACGTGCCGCTCCTCGTAGATTATTTCCTGCAGAAATTTAACAGGAAATTGAATCGAAAGGTCGTCGAGGTTGACCCCGAAGCAACGTCCGCATTGCTTTTGTATAACTGGCCGGGAAATATACGGGAACTGGAAAACCTCATGGAGCGGCTCGTCCTTCTTACGGAAGGCAATTCTCTGAAACTGAGTGACATTCCACCGGAGATGAGGGAGATTGCCGATCATGCCGCCGGCTCGGAGACGGTAAAATCTGGGAGGCCCTTCAAAGAAATCGTTAAAGACATGACGGGGGATATCGAGAAGGATATCATCGGGAGGGTTCTCGATGAATGTGGCGGCAATGTTAGCAAGGCAGCCTCGGAACTGGGATTGAGCCGCAAAGGCCTCCAGTTGAAAATGATCAAGTATGGTCTTCGGGAAAAGTCTCGGCGTTAGGTTTCCTGCACCGGGCAATCAACACGGTCGTCGAATTTATTTATTCAGTGCGAAGAGAGGAACATGATTCACAGGATAGAGGTCGGTTTCAAGCAAAGCGTACGGGATGTTCTCGGCGAGAGAACCTGCAAGCGAATCGTCGCCAATCTGGGCATCGATGTCCGGGAAGTGAGAACCATCGAGGTTTTTACCGTTGAGGGTTCTTTTTCCCGCGAGGAACTTGAAGTGGCTGCGGCGGGTCCCTTTTCGGACCCCGTCATTCAGGTCTATTCGGTGGACCGGCCCCTGGCCCGGAATTTCGATTGGCTCATCGAGGTGGGTTTCCGGCCCGGCGTGACGGACAACGTAGGAAAAACGGCCCGGGAGGCTCTGGAGCTGCTCTATGCGGAGCGGGGAGCGGGGGGCCGCGTAGCGGTGTACACATCGCGGCAGTACCTCATTATGGCCGATATCGACAGGAAAAATGTCGATGCAATCGCCTCGAAGCTTCTTGCCAATGATCTCATCGAGCGATACGCGATAATGGGGAAGGACGAATGGGATGCCGAGAGAGGGATGCCTCCCTTTGTTCCGAGAGTGACCGGCGAAGATCGGCCTGTGGTGCAGGAGATAGATCTTGCGGTGGCTGACGAGGAGCTCCTTCTGATCAGTGAAAAAGGAGTTCTTGCCCTCAATCTCGATGAGATGAAAGCTATTCAGGCGCATTTTCAGGATGGAAATGTTCTGGACCAGCGAAGGTCTGTAGGTCTGGGCGCCAAAATTACCGATGTGGAACTGGAGTCGCTGGCCCAGACATGGTCGGAACACTGTAAACACAAGATCTTCAATGCCTTTATAGAATATTGTGATGAAGAGGGCAACGGAATCGTCATCGATTCCCTCTTTACGAGCTATATCAAGGAGTCAACCCGAATTGTCCGCGAGAGCCGGGGCGACAAAGACTGGTGTCGTTCCGTTTTCGTAGACAATGCCGGCGTCATTAAGTTCAACGATGATTATAACCTCATCTTCAAGGTGGAAACTCACAACTCGCCTTCCGCCCTGGATCCTTACGGGGGCGCCCTCACGGGCATTGTGGGGGTGAACCGCGACCCTTTCGGAACAGGCACGGGAGCTAAGCTCATTTTTAATACGGATGTTTTTTGCTTCGCATCGCCGTTTTTCGATAAGCCTCTGCCTAAAAGGATCCTCCATCCCCGCAGGATTTACGACGGCGTCAGGGAAGGCGTTGAGCACGGCGGCAACAAAAGCGGCATTCCTACGGTAAACGGCTGCATCGTTTTCGACGAGCGGTATCTGGGCAAGCCTCTTGTATATTGCGGGACCGGAGGCATGGCTCCTGCTCGATCGATGGGAAAACCATCGCACCGGAAAGAAATCCGTCCGGGCGACGCCGTCGTCATGACGGGTGGGCGAATCGGCAAAGACGGCATCCACGGCGCCACCTTCTCGTCGGAAGAACTGCATGAAGGATCGCCCGTCACGGCAGTTCAGATAGGCGATCCAATAACCCAGAAAAAAATGACGGACTTCCTCCTGAGAGCTCGGGATCTTGGACTTTACAGGGCGATTACGGACAACGGCGCTGGCGGACTTTCCTCATCAGTGGGAGAGATGGCTTCGCTCTGCGGCGGGTGTGAAATCGATTTACAAAAGGCCCCATTGAAATATGCAGGGCTTCAACCGTGGGAAATACTCGTTTCAGAGGCGCAGGAGAGGATGACTTTGGCTGTGCCGCCGGAAAACATCGAGGAATTCAAGTTGCTTGCGGAAAAGATGGCTGTGGAGGCGACAGTTCTGGGAACCTTCACCGATACGGGCAAGTTTCACATACGATATGGCGAACAAACGGCAGCGTATCTTGATATGGATTTCCTTCACAACGGCGTTCCCCAATTGCGACTCACGGCCCGATGGCTGCCGACCTGCCGCGAAACGCCTCGGATTGCCGAACCGGCAGACTATGGAAAGGCCTTGCACGAGATATTGGGAAGGCTCAATATCTGCAGCAAGGAAAGTGTTGTCCGCCAATATGATCACGAGGTGCAGGGCGGGAGCGTCGTGAAACCCCTCGTCGGCAGCATGAACGACGGACCGAGCGATGCAGCCGTTGTTCGGCCGATTCTCGATTCCTTCGAAGGGGTCGTCGTGGCCAATGGCATCTGTCCCCGCTACAGCGATATCGACACATACCATATGGCAGCCTGCGCCATTGACGAGGCGATTCGAAACGCTGTGGCTGTCGGCGCCTCCCTTGACCACCTGGCGGGACTGGACAATTTCTGCTGGTGTGATCCCGTTGAATCGAAGAAGACGCCGGACGGCGCCTACAAGCTTGCCCAGCTTGTCCGCGCAAATAAAGCTCTATACGATTATACCATCGCCTATGGCGTCCCCTGCATATCCGGCAAGGACAGCATGAAAAACGATTACATAATAGGCGACACGAAGATTTCGATTCCACCGACACTGCTCTTCTCTGCAATAGGAAGAATTGCAGATGTACGGAAGGCTGTGACGATGGATGCCAAGCGGCCCGGCGATATTGTGTATATCCTGGGGGAAACATACGAGGAATTGGGCGCTTCGGAATGGTATGCTCATCATGGGTTCATCGGCCATTCCGTTCCCCGGGTCAACGCTGGCCGTGCAAAGAAACGATACCAGGCGATAGGCCGGGCGATCGATCAGGGGCTTGTGGCTTCCTGTCACGACTGCTCGGACGGCGGTCTAGGGATAGCCATTGCCGAGACGGCCTTTGCCGGCGGATTGGGCATCGATATGGATCTCGCCAAGGTTCCTTACGAGGGGCAGCGGCGCAATGATTACATGTTCTTCTCGGAATCCCAGAGTCGCTTGATCGTGACGGTTCATCGCGACTTACAGGAATCCTTCGAAAAAATATTTGAGGGACAGTGCTGTGCCGAAATCGGAATCGTTAACGATACAGGAATATTTTCCGTCCGGGGGATCGAAGGACAATTGATCATTTCCGAACCCCTGGAGGGACTGAAGGCGTCCTGGCAACGCCCCCTGAATTTTTGATTCTGCAAGATAGAGCAAAGGTGATGCGCCCATGGCGAAGGAAGTCCGATCGATTGTAATTACCGGCAATGGAACGAATTGCGAAATGGAGATGGCCCATGCCTGCCGGCTTGCCGGCAGTGATGTCGTCGATATCGTGCACATCAGCGATATTCTCTGGGGTGAGAAACGCCTTGAGGATTATCACTTCCTCAACCTTCCCGGGGGCTTTCTCGACGGAGACGACCTTGGATCTGCAAAAGCGGGGGCTAACAGGTTCCTCCATGCCAGGATTCGTGGAACGGGCCGGCCCCTCTTCGAACAGGTCATACATTTTGTCGAGCAGGGGAAATTGATCCTTGGAGTGTGCAATGGTTTCCAGCTTATGGTTAAGCTGGGATTGCTTCCCGCCGTTGACGGCGACTACGGACGACAAACGCTCACTCTTACATTCAATGATTCGGGAAGATTTGAGGATCGATGGGTTCATATGATTGCCGATCCCGAAAGTCCCTGTGTTTTTACCAGAGGATTGGGAGGGCTCTATCTTCCCGTACGGCATGGGGAAGGGAAAGTCGTTGCCGCTCATGAGGGGCTGCTCAAGAGGCTCCATGAGGGTCGCCAGGCCGTTCTCCGGTACAGCACGCCGGACTATTCTTCCCCCACAATGGACTATCCTCTTAATCCGAACGGTTCTGTCGATGCGATCGCGGGTATTTGCGATAGAACAGGGCGTCTTTTCGGTCTCATGCCGCACCCCGAGGCCTACCTTCACGCAACGAACCATCCCCGCTGGACGAGGGAGAATCTGCCGGAAGAAGGCATGGGCCTTTCTCTCTTCAGAAACGCCGTAGAATTTATCCGCAACGAATTGCTCTGAGAAAACGTCTGTCAGGCTTTTCCGATAAAGAGCGTCCCTCGTCGGCCGGGCGCTTCTATTTTTTTTTGAACGTTCTTTGTGCCGGATTTACGCCGGCGATGGCCTGCTTTCGGGGATCGTTATTATCCCCAGAGAATCGGTCCCGACCGGAACGTCCTTGAATTGTCCGCCTGTAATGATGAGGCGGTCGCCGCCGTGAATGCGTCCCGAATCCAATAGGCCTTTGATTACCGGCTCGTACCAGAAAACAGCCGCTGTATCGACGGAAAGAGGCTTGACGCCATAGGAAAAATTTAGAAATTGGCGAACGTGCCTGTCGGGACTGACGGCCAGAATCCAACATTCTGGTTTCAGTCTGGCTATTCGGCGGGCGGTGGCGCCCTGAGATGTCGGTGTCAAAACAATGGGAACATCCAGAGCTTCGACAGTTTCAGAAACCGATAAGGATATCATGTCGGGGACCGAAATGTCTCCCTTCTTCAGATCTTCGCGGAGGATGTTT
Source organism: Deltaproteobacteria bacterium (assembly GCA_016930775.1). Classification (GTDB taxonomy): domain Bacteria; phylum Desulfobacterota; class Syntrophia; order Syntrophales; family UBA2210; genus JAFGGB01. Next base: position 24,515 of record JAFGGB010000047.1, on the reverse strand, counting down.
TGCAGGAATTTTGAGGATCGGACGGACCGGCGCTTGCCTTCCACGTGAATGGCTATGCGGGCCATCGTAGAGACCGCTTCCACGGGATAGTCTCCTATGGCTGTTTCCGCCGAGAGCATCACGGCATCCGTTCCGTCCAGTATGGCATTGGCCACATCGGTAGCCTCGGCCCGGGTCGGACGCCTGTTTTCGACCATGGATTCCAGCATCTGTGTAGCTGTAATCACCGGACGGCAACGGATGTTCGCTTTCAGGATGATCTCCTTCTGGAGCGTCGGCAATTCTTCCAGAGGAATCTCGACGCCAAGATCGCCCCGGGCAATCATGACCGCATCGGCGGCTTCAAGGATTTCATCAAGATGTTCCACCGCCTGGGCTCTTTCGATCTTTGCGATGATAAAGATTTTTGTTCCTCTGCGTCGTGCGAAGTCCCGTGTCCGTTCGATCGTTTCCGCCGAGTCTACGAAGGAAACGCCGAAAATTCTGATTCCCAGGAGAAGGGCCGACTCCATCATTTCAAGATCCCGGTCCGTCGGGTTGTCCACGAATACCTTCAGTCCCGGCAGATTGATTCCCTTTCCCGAGGTAAGCGTTCCTCCCACGGCGACTATGCAGTGAACGCCCTGCGAGTCAACGCCTTTCACCGTAAGCTCGATGAATCCGTCGTTCATATAGATTGTTCGTCCCGGCTTTACGCTTTCCGCGAGCCGATCATAGGTGACCGGGATGATCAATGGTTCGCTTTGTCCGGAATCTCTAGAGGCAAGAATCAGCCTGTTTCCTTTTTGCAGGCGCACCGGTTCCTCGCCAAGGTGGCCGACCCGTATCTTGGGGCCGGGAAGATCAACAAAAATAGGCAGTTGACAGGCCAGCTTTTCGCCGACGGACCGCAACGCGGCCACATCCTTCTTGTGGTCTTCCAGGGTGCCGTGAGAGAAATTAAGCCTGGCGATGCTCATGCCTTGCCGCACCATATCTGTCATGGTCTTTTCGGATCGCGAGGCTGGGCCGATAGTGCAGACGATCTTTGTTTGCTGCTGCGGAAGATTTATTTTCATGATCCTTTACGCGACTCCTTTCATCAGAGAAGCTACTCTTTACCATGCAGGCGACGAAAAGAAAATACACGGCATACGTTCAGACCGTGACTGTCGGATCGTTCCGATTCGCGAGAGATTCCTTGCAAAGCGGCGCGCCGTCAAAGGCAATATATCCATTTCACGGAGCTTCCATGCGTCGAGAAAAATATTCGGAAACCAGCAGCTCCCGTCGCCATTTTTCCGGGAAGAGGCAGTAATTGTCATTGAACGGGCTGTTCGCTCCATTGGAATTCGCGCCGCAAACAATATGCATGGCAACGGCCGCAAGGAATGAGACTCTCCTCGGTGGTTCGGAAGGCTAAAGTATTTTCGGAGCTTTCCGATATAAGACAATGAGGGAAGCAAGGTTCTCCTTGCAGAAATGCAAAGGGCGACAAGGTTGTAATTAATCCCGGGAAGGTGTTTCTATCCGATGGAAGATAACAAAAAGTTGAATGTATCATCTGTTGATCCTGCCGAAATCGTCCGACTTAAAAAGGAACTCCATGAACTTGCTCTCACAAAGGAAAAAATGATCCGCACCCTCGAGGATAAACCCTTCCTGCAGCTGCCCGTACGGAAGAAGCTCAAAGATGCCATTCCCCAGTACGAAACAAAGATGCAAAAACTGAGAAGTCGAATCACCGTTCTTGAAATGTGCGCCGGCCTCTCTCAGGAATGTCTTGAAAATACTGTTATTCGAAAACATTTTCAGGACAGAAAATAACAGCGCATGTTGCGGCGGACAATTCGCCCACGCCAGGAGACTGTTGTGCCGTAAAACGTTTTTTCCGGAACGTTTTTATGGAAACGTAGGATAGCCTGTCTACTGAGCCAGGATTGTTTTGTAGGCTCTGTATGTGGCAATCAGGAGCGCCGCGGTCCCTCCGTACAGGAGAATGCCCTTCTGGTATACCCATGTATTGGCGCAGAGGTTGGGCCAAAGGTATTCGGCAGTGCTTCCGAGCAATGATAATATAATAGGCAGAGCGAACATTGTTGCCGCAACAAGGATGAAGAGATAGAAAAAGGAGTCTTTCACAAACCGCAGGATAGAGGCCTTCAGCTTTGCCGTTGATTCAAAACGGACGATTTCTGTATCGACGGCGTCGCATTTCCGTTGGAGAGCCTTCAGTTCTTCCTGAGAACTTCTGTGAAAATCCGCCTTTTCTCCCTCTATCTCTTTCCTCAATTTCCGGAAGCGTTTCTTCAGATCGTCAACGGCCTCAGGCAACGATGCGAAAGAACTGGACGCACCGAAGGCGGCAAGAGAATGAGTTGCTCTGTCAAGTCGATTTTCCAGTGTTGCCAGTTTTTCGAGCAGGTCTTTTTTTTCCCGGACGATAATCCTTCGGCAGAGGCCCCGGATCGTTTCGCTCAGATGACTCCGATCGAGAAAAGCGAAGTAACTGTCGGTTCGTGACAACTCGCGGGTCTTCTCCATCAGTGCCGAGATTTCACCGATCGACGCATTATTAGACGTTACTATCTTCTGGAGCCGGGCATACTCCTGCTCAGCCATATTTCCCTGGAGAGACGCCTGCTCCTGCGCCTGATTATAGAGATGTTGCAATTCTTTCTCCACGGCCATGTTGAGTGGAGAGAGGTCTGGATCGATCAGCGCCTTGATGAAGTATTCGCGGTGATACTCTATGAGGGATACAAGCTTTTTCAAATGGGACGGATCGGTCGTTTCCTTGAGATCGAGGATGATCTCGTTATAGCGGGCTTCCATTGAATTCTGGTTGATCCGTTGAATTGCTCTGAACATCTGACGCGCTTCCGAAGAGGACCCCTCGAGATCGTATATTCGGGCGAGGAGAAACCTCAAGAGAGTCTCCTCCCGGACGGTCTTGACTGAGGAGAGGGCCTTATTCAGGTAATAGTCGGCAAGATTGAATCGCCGCTTCTCTGCGTTGAGGAGTCCGAGAAGGCACAGAGCTGCCGGATCAGCGGCGGCAGCACCTTTGACGAAGTGGTTCAGAAGGCGCTCCGCCTGTTCCGTCTGGGAGACCCTGAGGCAATCAAAGGCAAGCCAGAGGTTGCCGTTTTTCCCCGGAACGGAGACGTTGGAAAGATAATCCTGGTTCCAGACGGCTGTCAGGTGACGAAGCTGGAAACTTTCCTTCAGTTCATAGAAAGATCGTTCAGCCAGCAATGACGGCGAGGCAAGATCGTCTGTTTCATGCGATGCCTCGGTTCCGGATAGATACGTGAAGAATATGCGCCCGATCTCATCGAAGGAGCGATATCCTAATTTTGTCAATTCTGCGGTGATCTGAAGGTATTGTTTCGAAGGACAGCGAGCCGGCAGATGTTTTCTGCTGCCGCAGTATAGACAGGGCTGTTCCGCGCCGTGAGCGACGCAATGACGATAAGGAAACAGCGAGTCCGTCGGCTCCAAGGGCTGTTCGTCGTTCGACAGAGACCGCTGTTCCGGTGAATCAACAGCAGATCCCCGTTTTGATTCTTCCGCGGCCAGCGCCTCCCGGGCCGATTGGGTGAGTTGGATTTTGCCGGGTGTCAGGTTGGTCCGGTCGACAACATCAGATTTTTCGATGGAACAGAGCAATTTATAATCGATTGCAATGCTGACCGGTATGAGCTGCGGTCCCGGTTGCGGGCCAAGATGGTCTTTCATGAAGGTCATCACAGTCTCGGCCGCATTGAGAGCCTGGGAGACTTCTTCAAAAGAGATCGCTCGCGCTCCGTCGTCGAATATTTGTTCTTTAGCTGTCCTCTGTCCAATGAGGGAGGCTTTCTTAACGATAAAATGATTCCAGCTTGTACGGAATGAGCCTGTATCGAGAGACCAGTGCGGTATGATCGTGAGGATGGCTTTGTTGCTGCCTGCCTTCTCCGGCGATGAGTCATCCCAGAGGAGCTTATAGATTGCCATAGCATGCACGATATCCTGCTGCCGGGAAAAATCGACGGACTCGAAGCGCCATTGATTTTCATTCTTGATGCGCATGAAGACATCGTGCGAGATATAGATTTCATCGGCGCCGGCAAGGTTTGTCAATTTTGACGAGACGTTAACGACATCACCGTATATGTCGTCTTCCTCGAGAATCACTTCGCCGTAATGTACGCCTATCCTCACATGAATTTCCTGGAGTTTAGACCTGCCGAGGTTCCGTGAACGGAAGCTCCTCTGAATCTCTGCTGAGGCTTGAATTACTTCCAAGGGATTGGCGAAAGAGGCCATGACGGAATCGCCGATTTTTTTAATGACATGACCATTGTTACTGCCGATGCATTCGGAGACGATCGATTCGTGCTCCCGAAGCATGCGCCGTCCCGCCTCATTTCCGAAAGTCTTGAAATAGATCGTCGATCCGGCCACATCGGTAAAAAGCACAAACAACATACTCGACCGGCGCCGAAGAGTCTGTTTCATTGACGCATCCATCATGGTGTTTCCATGTCCCCCCGTCTCATGATTCTTTCGACAGAATTTAATCGCAACTTAAGGGGGTAAGGCGGTATGATAATTGCTTGTTCATCGACATCAGATACGGGCAAAGTCCGAAACTTCCGGAAAGGCAGGGGCATTTTCGAAAGGATCGATCGAAATGCGGGATAACTCGTTGATTATTGGTTTTAATATAGTTTTAAAAAAGTTAATGAACTGTCGGTATCTATCGATATAGTACGGCGCCCCGATATTTGTTCTTGACATAGGTCCTCGAAGTGGCTATTTATCGCCACCTTGGAATGGGAGGTGAAGAGTGGAATTGTTTGTCGTAGGAGGAAGCGCTCCTTCAATTGCCAAGCGAGGGGGGTTCTTCTTCGGCGTCTGTCTATCCTTTGGCGCTGTATGCCTGTTGTTCATTCTCCTGGCGTACTTTCAGAAACCTGAAACCCTTGCTTTCTTGATTAAAGATCAGATAGCCCTGTTCAAAATAACGGGATCCCTTTCAAATCAGCGGGACGTTGATCTCGATATGGTCGATGCTTTTACCTTGGCGAGGACAGCCCGAGCTGAACGTCTCTATGAGCCGATTGTAATCGATGCGGCGCAGAATTATGATGTCCAGCCCTCTCTTATTAAGGCTGTTATCATGGCGGAGTCGACGTTCGATCATCGTGCCGTCTCCCATCGGGGGGCTCAAGGACTCATGCAACTCATGCCTGGAACGGCCAAGGACCTGGGGGTAGAAGACTCCTTCAATCCTGCCCATAATATTTTCGGCGGCGTGAAATATCTCAAGCAGCTCATCGAGCGTTTCGAAGGAAACGCAGAACTAGCTCTCGCTGCATATAACGCCGGTCTCCAGAAGGTTCTCATGTACAAAGGCGTTCCTCCCTTTCAGTCAACGCGGGCCTACATCAAAAAGGTGCAGCAGTACCAGAAATACTACCAGTGGAAAATGGCAGGGCGGATAGAGCAGGCCTGAGGAAGGAAACGCAGCCAAGCTCTCTTATAATATGAGGCATCGTTGCGATTTTCGCCTGCGGGGCAATCATGAGACATTCTGCGGAGGGCAGGCGGGTACACAATCATCAGGGCTTCTGTCGCAGCGTCTTCTTCCCTGCGTCGCTAGAACTTGTTCCAGCTTTTCGTAAGCCTTGCCTGAGATAAGCGCCTGCCGGGCAAGTTCCACGCCCTCGCGGTAGCTCGCCGATTTGTTGCTGATGTAGAGTGCGGCGGCGGCATTCATGCAAAAAAAGTCAGCCAGAGGCGTATCGCAAGCGCCCTTGAGAACCTTTATGATCTCTTCTGCGTTTTCTTCGATGGTTCCCCGGCAGGCAATGTCTCCAAAAGAACAGAGCTTGATTCCAAAATCTTCGGGCGCCACATTATAAGTTTTTATATTTGTTCCTCGAAGCTCCACCACTCTTGTCTGTCCTGCCGGCGAGAATTCGTCCATTCCTTTGTTCATTCCGATTCCCTTGACTAGACCGTACGAAGCAAGGGCGGCGGTCATGCCGGTTTCGCGGAGCACCGAGATCAACTGGTTGCATATGTGCGGAGCGTACCCGCCGATCACCATTGTATCGGTGTTTCGACAGAGGCGGGTCGTTGGTCCGACAATATTGAAGGCCGAGGTAAACCGGATTGATTTGACCAGGCGGGCCCAGGAGGATGGAAGGAAGCGTTCGCTTGGAATATAGCAGATCTTGAATCGGGTCAGACTTTCCTCGATGCCTTTGATGTCGCAGGAGAGATCGAGACCGAAGTATTCCATGATATCTGATTCCCCGGCGATACCCGTTACATGGCGGGAGCCTTTTTTTGCTATCGTAAGGCCGCAGGCTGCGGCAATAAAAGCCGCGGGCAGGAAACAGTTCACGGTTTTGAGGGCGCTCGAACCTGTGCCGGCGATATCGCAGACTGGCCCGCTCACGTCAACTCTGATTTTAACGGCATCAAAGCGATCCAGAGCGTCCCATACGCCCATGAGTTCCTCCGTTGTGGGAACTCTGGTGAAATGAGACATGAGAAAGGCGCCTTGCTGGAGCTCCGGCTGTTCGTTAAGGATGACCTGACGGTAGGCCTCGCTTGTTTCCTCCCGGGTAAGCGTTTCTCCCGTGGAGATGCGGCATATCAGTTCGCCGAATTGCCGCAGTATTTCTTCCTGAGCGTGGTTTGATTGAGACATAGTTCTCTAACTGTTGATTTGGCATATTAAAACAGGACATCAATTTTGCAGAAAAAGAGTGCTTTGTCAAATTTGATTTCTGCGAACGCTGCTTTGATATTACGGGCTTTTGGGAGTTGATAATGACGGATTTTTCATACTTTATCACGAAGATGCTTTTCAAACGATCCCCAGTCATTTATAGTGGTAGCGTCGTAATGAACTCCGCCATGCTGAAGGAGGACAGTATCAGCGAGGTAGCGGTTATGAAGAGATTATTGTTGGTCTGTGCGGCGGTTCCGGTATTTGCGTTCGCTGCGAGGTCCGCTGCGGCTGAGAACCTCACGCTTACGGGAACCATGTCTTCGACGATTGATTTCCAGATCGAGAAATCGGTCAGGTCGGTTCCGGGCATCAAAAAGATGGTAATGAGTTTTGTCGTTCCTCCGGCATTCTCGTCTCCTACGTATACCCAGTCCGTTGATGATCTGGACCTGTCGTTCATCCCCCCTCCCCAGGAAAAGGAACGTCAGTCCGATGATCGAGGAAATGAGATAATAGTTGCAACCTGGACGACCGTGCCTGAGTCTGTTACGGCTAAATTCGGGTTTCGGGCGACGACAAAAACTATCCTGCACACCCTGGAAACGACGGCGCCCTTTCCCCTTTCTTCAGTTCCCGAAACGGAACGGATCTATCTGGCAGCCACGGAGCAAGTGCAGAGCGATAATCGGAACATACAAGAGAAGGCTCGGGAGATCGTCGGCAATGCCGTTACCGAGTACGACGCCGTACAGCGGATTCTCACGTGGATTGTCGATCACGTGCGCTATGTAACGCCTCCTGATCGCTATGATGCGTTGTTCACGCTGGAATCTTCCAGGGGCAATTGTCAGAATTTTTCTCATCTGGCGGCTGCGCTGATGAGAGCTCTGGGGATACCGGCAAGAATTGTCAACGGCATAACGCTCAAGGAACCTCTGCATATCAAACATGACGGCGGCGTCTATACTGTCAAAATGGGACAGGGTCGCCACTCATGGATCGAAGTATGGTTCCCGGATCTGAAATGGGTTCCGCTTGATCCTCAGCAGACGGCGCTCTTCGTTGCCAACCGCTTCATTCGAATAGAGGTCGGCGTGGACAATGCTCAAACAGTGCAAGACGGACGGCTCCGCTGGCGCCAGCAGCCGGATGTCAAGAATCAATTGTCCTCATGGGAAAGGATCAATGCGGAATTTCCCAGCGACGAAGTAAGGATGCAGGGTCGCCGGGAGTCTTACGGGCCGAAGAATGTGCTCATGACTCCGGCCGTGGCGGCCGCCTTTGTAAAAAGCGCTTACAAACCGCCGCCGGCGCCCGAGTTGCCCGAGAAGTTGGTTTTCGATGTGCCGGTGCGATTCGGCAACCTGCTCTTCCCTGAAAATATAGACTTCGCTTTTCCTCCAACTGCGGAAGTGGCCATAGGCAAAGAAGAATTCGAATCACACAGGGATTTTTACGTGGAAACGGCGGAATACGTGACGACGAAGGGAATTCAATACGCTCAGGCGTTTGTCGTTGTAAAACCGTTGAAGTTGAAGACCGTCAGCTTGGCCCTCCACTGTTTCGGCGGCGACGGTCAGGTTTGGGTTGATCTCTATGACGATATGGAAGGAATTCCGGGCGCGCCACGTGCCGCAAGCCGCATAGTTGAAGCAGGCGACCTTGCTTCCAAGCCGGGTTACCGCTGGGCTGATTTTACTTTCGAAGGAGAAGGCCTGACGCTTTCTCCGGGCCGTTACTGGATAGGTCTCGGTTATGCCGGCAATCCCGTGATCAATTGGTTCTTCACCTACGGCAAACCCGTCGGGCCGGTCGACGGCACGAGGTACAGGGGAATATTCGACGAGAAATGGAGCGGTTTTCTCAGTTACGAATTCAATTACGCTGTCTGCGGCGCAACTGATGCTCGCTGAAAAGGCATAAGACAGGAGAATCCATGGATCAGGGGAACTGGTTGCAGAAATTGAGACGATCCCGACGGGACCGATGGATAGGAGGCGTCTGCGGTGGACTTGGCGAGGCGACATCCCTTCCATCATGGGTATGGCGGCTGCTCTTTACCGGTCTCGTTCTCGGTTTTGGTTTCGGCATTCTCCCCTACGTTCTTTTGTGGATTTTTGTTCCTGAAGATGAAACATGGTATCGATACTGATGCACTATTGAAAATAAGGGCTCGCAGCACGACTCAAAATAAAAAACTTCAGGAAGGATAGTATAGAAATGATACGAGTTACATGTTTTGGCGCCGCAGGCTCCGTCACGGGATCTAACTATTATATTGAAACAGCGCAGGGGAATAAGGTGATCGTAGATTGCGGACTTTTCCAGGGCGGAAAAGAAATGGAACGTCGTAATTGGGAAGATTGGGGTTTCTCGCCCCGGGACGTCACAAAGCTTTTTCTGACACATGCCCATATCGATCACAGTGGAAGGATTCCAAAACTTGTGCGGGACGGCTTCCAGGGCGAAATACTGACTTCTCACGCGACAGCCGATCTCTGCGAGATCATGCTTCGAGATGCTGCTCATGTTCAGGAAATGGACGCAGAATGGCAAACGAAAAAAAACCGGCGGAAGGGAAAGAGGGAAGTAGGTCCACTCTACACCATGGCAGATGCGGAGGCAAGCCTCGCCTATCTGACGCCCCTTGAAGAGGACAAGATTATTGCCGTTGAGCCGGGAATGAAGGTCCGTCTGAGAACTGCCGGTCACATTCTCGGCGCCTCTATTATAGAACTCTGGTTCAGCAACGGCGACGAGGAGGTCAAGGCAGTCTTTTCCGGCGATATAGGACGGAGGAACCAGCTCATTGTGGAGGATCCCCAGGAAATTGCCCGGACGGACTACCTCTTCGTCGAATCAACCTACGGCAACAGACTCCATCGTTCCTTTGAGGACAGCAGAGAAGAATTGCTAGAGGCCATCGCCTACGCCATTGGCAATAATGAAAAAGTTATCATTCCGGCCTTTGCCCTAGAGAGAACCCAGGAGATTCTCTATCTTCTGGGTCAATTCCATCGTAGCGGACAGCTTCGAGAGGTCCCCGTCTATCTCGACAGTCCGCTTGCCATCAAGGCGACGGAGATATTCAGGAAGCATAAAGATTATTATGATGAGGGCGCCCGGGCGATTGTTGCCGAAGGATTCGATCCCTTCGACATGCCGACTCTTAAGTTTACCCTCTCTACCGAGGAATCAATAGCTATCAACAGGAAAGAGGGCCCGGCAATCATTATAGCGGCAAATGGCATGTGCACGGCGGGGAGGATTAAGCATCACTTGAAACATAATCTCTGGCGACCCGGCGCCAGCATCGTGATAGTGGGTTTTCAGGCGGAAGGCACGACGGGGAGACGGATTGTCGACGGCGCCGATACGGTCAGAATCTTCGGAGAGGATGTTGCTGTAAAGGCAAAGGTTTTTACAATCGGCGGGTTTTCAGCTCACGCAGACCAGAAGGGGCTCCTCGAATGGGTCGGAAACTTTGTCGGCGAGGCGCGGCGTCCCCATGTCTTCGTGGTCCATGGCGAGGACACGGCGAGTTCTGCTCTGAGGAAGAAAATACAAGAACTCTACGGACTTGATGTTACCATCCCGCGATGGAAGGAAACGCTCTCTTTGACGCCCCGTCAGGTGATCTCTTCAGGCGTGCCGGCGGAAGTCATTCCAGAAGACAAAAAACGCGCCGGCATTGAGGCCGTTGCCGCTCTGGAACGAGAGCTTGGCAGAATAAAACACGTGCTGGCCGATGACGGGAAAGATTTTGCCGATGACGACATCGAGCGTTTAAGGGCTGTATGCGAGGATCTTCAAGGCATTATCATCAAGGAAAAAAGCAAGACCTCGGCATGATGTCTGTGAGGACTTTCGATGTGGAGAAAACAGATCGACGAAAAGTTTAAACGGGAAATGATTCGATATCTTGCCGCACAAACCGGAAACCGGCGGCGTTTTTAGGAGAAGATGGTCCTTCAGAAAAAGGTTCTTCGTAAACCGGTTGCCTTGATGCGGTTCAGCGGTTGAGCAGCAGACAAACGATCTCTCCGTTTTAAAATTTCATGCGATTCCTTCGGAATCGCGGCCGTCTTGGTTGCGCTGAAATAAGCAACCTGCCCTAAGAACTGATCCGGGCCGGTCGAGGGAGAGAGGCCCGTGGCTTACATCCCATTGTGCTGATCGATCCAGAAAGGGACATCGATTGCCGCCAGTATGACAAGTATGAGGAGAAAGGAAGGCACTACGTTTCGAAAGGCGTTCTCAATGGCAGTATTGCTTGGCGCGGCGGCGCCTGTTTCCCGGGTTGGCAGGGAGAGGATCTCCTGATGGACAGTGATGCAATGGTTCATTCAAGGGAGCGCGGACCCAGTCTGCTGTCCGGTCATCGCATAGACTATCGCAGTGAACTGAACGATCAGCAGTTTCGGGCGGTTATCCACCGAGATGGCCCTCTTCTGGTCGTTGCCGGCGCCGGAAGCGGGAAGACCAGAGCGCTGGTGTATCGCGTGGCATATCTCGTCGAATCGGGCATCGATCCGAAATCCATCCTTCTTCTTACCTTCACGAGAAAGGCCTCACGGGAGATGATGCGACGGGCGGCAACCATGGTTGACGAACGTTGCATGAAGGTGTCCGGCGGGACCTTTCATTCATTTGCGGCGTTTCTGCTTCGGCGGCATTCTCATCGCCGGAGCCATGATGGTTCCTTCACAATTATTGACCGGAGCGACGCCCAGGACATCATAAAACTCCTGCTGGGCCGTCTCGGTCTCAAAGAGGAACGGCGGCGGATTCCCCAGGCCAAGACCATCCTCGACATTGTTTCAAGGGCAGTTAACAGGGGGACCTCCCGTGGAGACATCCTGAACGATGAGTACCCCCATTTTTCTGAGGCCGAGGAGATCATAGAGCGGGTAGCCGGCGCCTACGAGTCTTTCAAGGCAGAGGGCTTTCTTATGGATTACGACGATCTTCTCGTCGAGTGTCTGCGGCTTCTCCGAGACAACGAGGATGTACGGATCGCCCTGTCGGAGAGGTATCGCTATGTCATGGTTGACGAATATCAAGACACGAATTGGCTTCAGGCTGAAATCGCCCGTCTTATTGTCGCCGAGCATCACAGCATCATGGTTGTCGGCGACGATTCCCAGAGCATCTACGCCTTCCGGGGCGCCCGGTTTGAAAATATACTGGATTTCCCGCGACTTTTTCCCGGCTGCGCAGTCATTACCCTCGAACAGAATTACAGGAGCGCTCAGCCCATACTGTCGCTGACTAACGCAATTATTGAGCAGGCTCAGAAGAAATACTCAAAACACCTTTTTTCCGGCATCGCCGGCGACGGGAAGCCGGTATATCTCAGAACATCGAACGAGCGTGAGCAGGCCCGATTCATATGCCAGCGTGTTATGGAACTTCGGGATTCCGGCCTTCCTTTGTCGCAGATGGCCGTTCTTTTTCGTTCCGGTTGGCACTCCAATGCCCTGGAAGTTGAACTGGTCAATCGGTTCATTCCCTATGCGAAATTCGGAGGACTGAGATTCACCGAGGCCGCCCACGTGAAAGATCTTATGGCCTTTCTTCGGGTGAGCTGCAATCCTTCGGACACTATTGCCTGGTTCCGATGCCTTACGCTTCATGAGGGCATAGGTTCCAGAGGGGCTCAGTCTTTTATAGCGTCCATCGTAACCGGGAAGAAAGGCTACGCAGGCCTAATCGACGAGAGAGTTCCCTCAAGGAAGAATGCACAGGCGCTCCTCAGGCTTTACGATCTTCTTTCTGGACTCGAGGGGTCGCCGGCACAGATTCTGAGAATGATTTTGTCTTACTATCGCCCTCTTCTGGAAGCGACGTACGATGATTATCACCGTCGATGGAACGATCTGGAAACATTGACCCGAATTGCCGAAGGATATGAAAATCTTGAGGATCTGCTGAACGACCTTACTCTTGAACCTCCTGAATCGGATCCCCAAAACCTCGGAGGCGAGGGGGAGCAGGATCACCTTGTCCTATCGACGATACACTCCGCAAAGGGTCTCGAATGGAATACGGTCTTTCTGATAAACCTTGTGGACGGATGTCTTCCTTCAAGCTATGCCTGCGTCCGAGAGGAAGACTTGGAGGAAGAGCGCCGTCTTTTCTACGTGGCATGCACCCGTGCCGCCAGGAGCCTCTATCTTCTCTCTCCGGAAATCGAATATTCCCGGTCATATGGATCGGGGGCTTCGTCGCTCGGTTTTTCGAAGCCGTCGCGATTCGTCGAGGAGATGGACAATTTCAGGGAACTCACGGAGGAATGGGTTATTGACAGGAACGGAACATGCCGGTGAGAAGAGAATGACAGGCGGGAGGGATTATTGTTATTGTCTCCCCTCCCCCCTCCTTGTATTCTTAAGAGATGCACCGTCCCCGCGGCCAGGCGGTGAAAAATCATAATCGGGGTTGCATCTCTGGCAAAGTTCCCTTCACGGCGCCATTTCGACGAAGTATCCGGCATAATAACAGCCCAGGGTGAGCATCCACAGGATTCCTCATGACAATCTATATTTTGGACGGTTATCCTCCCGCCGTCTGGGGGAATGCGGCGTTGGTGTAAAGGTACTCAACCTTTTCTTTGTGTTTCATCTCCTGATTTGCCATCTTAAGGAGCATTTCCTTTGCCGCTCCGTCAGGGTGAATATTGGCCAGGGCCGTATAGAAATTGTATGATTGAAGTTCCCGATTCGCAGCTATCAGATAGGCGTCTTTATCTTCCTTCATGTGAGCCGGATCGGGTTTTTCCAGGTGCTCGGCTATTTTGTAATCGACTGCCGAGGTCATTGAGAGTCCTTCGGCGCCGAACGCGCCTTTCTTGTAATTTTCAAGGAATTCCTTATGTTTTTTTTCCTCGGCGGCAAGGAATTCCAGCGTATCCTTAACTCCTTTGTCAGCCACTTTTCCCATCAGTTCCCGGTAAAAGGTCAAGGCCTCTTCTTCTCGTTCAATGGCGACATCGATAAGGGAGTCCAACCGTTTCTTGGTCATTGCACATCCTCCTCTTCGATAAAGCGGACCGAATGAAGATTCATCGTTCAACGGCTTCTCGTCCGCAGTGCGGCGAACCCTTTCGGTTCTTTGTTTGATCCGGCGGACCGGGTCATTCTTCTCCCGTTCCTGCCGTCCGATTAACGGCAGAGCTATCGGAACGGAAACATTATTAAACAATAGAAGTTTACATGAAAAAGAGCGCCTTCGCAAACAATTCGATCGCTCCGGCGCCGCGGCATCACAGAAAAGTCAGCGGATCTACGTCTATGAAAATGCTTGCTTTCGTCCCGGCAACAGAGTTTTCCATGGTCTTGGCGATGCTTCTCAGCCTGTCCCCCGACGGTCCCTTGAGGAGAATCTGCCACCTGTGACGTCCCTGCATCAAGGCAACCGGCGCTTCGGCCGGTCCCAGGACGACGACGCCACTGCCGGGTTCTGCAGCCAATCGCCGTGCCAGGAGACCGAGGCGGGCGGCCAGAGCCATCACTGCCTCGCGGTCCGACCCGGAAATTCTGATGTTCACAAGGCGACTGAAAGGGGGATATCCCATGGTGCGGCGGAGAGCCAGTTCTTCATTAAAAAACCCCAGGTAGTCGTGGCTCCTGGCGTGGATTACGGCATAGTGATCGGGATTGAATGTCTGGATTATAACGGCGCCGGGATGTTCTCCCCTTCCTCCCCGTCCGGCCACCTGGGTCAGAAGTTGAAAAGTTCGTTCCGATGCTCTGAAGTCAGGCATGGCCAGGGAAGTGTCGGCGGAGATGACGCCCACAAGAACCACGTTGGGGAAGTCGTGCCCTTTGGCCACCATCTGGGTTCCGATCAGAATGTCGATTTTGCCGCCGTCGAATGACGCAAGAATCTTTTCATGGGAAGCCTGTGACGAGATGGCGTCTCGATCCAGACGGGCGACTCGCGCCGTCGGAAATCTCGATTCGATCTCCTCGGCAACCTTTTCCGTGCCGACGCCGTAGCTGCGAATCGATGAACTTCCGCAGCCCGGGCAAAGAGGGAGGGCTTTGATGGAGTAGCCGCAGTAGTGACAGCGCAGGCTCTGCGATGAGAGATGATGTTTCATCGCTACGGAACAATTGCGGCACCGGAAAACGTAGCCACAGATGCGACAAAGAAGAAAGGTGGTGAATCCGCGGCGATTTAGAAAGAGAATCGTCTGCTTGCCTGCAGAGAGGGTTTCCTCCATGGCTCTTTCAAGGGGGATGGACAGGACAGGCAAGGTCCCGCGGAGTTCCTTTTCCTTTTTCATGTCGATAACGGAGACTTTTGGGAGCGGTCTGTCCTCCACCCGCTTCGGGAGCGAAAGGTAGAGGTAATTTCGTTCCTGCGTATTGAAAAAACTTTGAATATCAGGTGTTGCCGCCCCAAGGATGACAGTGGCCGATTCGTGATGAGCCCTGACAATCGCCAGGTCGCGTGCGTTATAGGGGAGCCGGTTTTCCTGTTTATAGGAGCCGTCGTACTCTTCATCGACGATGATAAGGCGGATGTCCTTCAGTGGGGCAAAGACAGCCGAACGCGCCCCGATGACGATGTGCGGTTCCCCTCGTCTTATGCGGCGCCATTCATCAAACTTAACGGACGGCGAAAGACCGCTGTGAAGAACGGCGATGGATCGGTCATCAAAAAAGTCGCCCATTCTGGTTATTAATTGAGGAGTCAGAGCGATTTCGGGGACGAGGCACATAGCGCCTCCGCCGTCTGCCAGAACGGTTTCGATGGCCCTTAGATATACTTCTGTTTTGCCGCTTCCTGTCACACCGTGGAGAAGTATCGGTGCAAAGCGACGGGCGGCAAGGGATTCCTGGATCCGCGTCAGAGCTTCCCTTTGGTCCTCATTCAATTCCAGAAGACGGTTTGTCGGCCCGATGTCAAGCGTTCGGGGCCGCCGGCGGTAGATTTCTCTCTTTCTGAGAGATATGAATTCTTTCCGTTCCAGCGACTTGAGCATCGTGTGAGCCCGCGGGAATCGAGTTTTGAGATCCGAAAGAACTACTGTCGGTGGCGATCCTGCGGTTATTGCATCGAAAAGCAGACGTTCCCGTTCCGTGAGGGTTGAAAGGGGGGGGATTTCAGGGCGTCCGACAATGAAGGTTTCCATCTTCCGGGATACGGCGGCTCTTCCGGGTTTTTCCGAGATGGCGACCATGCCTGCCCGTTCAAGGAACCGGACCTGGACTGCTATCGCAGTGTCCGAAAAGAGCGAGGCCAGTTCCTTCAGGGACAGGCCCTCAGGGCGTTTTCTTGCCTCTTCCAGGATCAGCTTTCTGCGACCGGCAAATCGATCTGGCGGGCAGGCAAGGCCTTCCGGCGTAATTGCAATCCAGGAAAGGTTTTTTCGATCGATGCCTCCGGGCAGAATATGCTTAAGCGTAATTCCAAGAGGATAGAGATAATAGGCGGCGACCCAACTGTAGAAGTGCAGCGCTTTTTCGTCGAAAAGAGGCTCGTTGTCGACTACATCGATGATGTCTCTTACATTCTTGAGATCGCTTCCGTTCAGAAGTTCGATGACATAGCCGGTGACCCGCTTGCGGCCCAGCGGAACTTCGACTCTTTTCCCAAGCTCAACGGCATCCTCCATATCGACGGGTACGGCGTACGTCAGAGGTTCCACTGAAGGTACGGCGACAGCGACTGTGATGAACATGTTCTACCCGGATTCTCTGATATGAAAACACTGAAGTATCAACGGCGATCCGTCGAAATCAGCAGGAAGCCTATCAGAAGGAAGGAATGTTGACAAGGTGCGGACGAGGATTGAAGCAATGAGACAAAACCACAAATTTCTCTGGATAGGGCCAACCTATCAATTTTTACCGATAGTTGAGGATTAATTATTCGCCGCGCTGCCGCTCGATCTTTTCCTGGTCAGTTTTACACTCGATACAGAAGGTCGTAACGGGACGGGCCATGAGGCGTTTTGTCGATACATCCTTGCCGCAGATTTCACAAATGCCGAAGGTCCCATCCTCTATGCGTTGAAGGGCCTCCCGCATCTTTGCAATAAGTTTTCTCTCCCGGTCACGTATCCTGAGTTCGAAATTCCGGTCCGACTCGAGAGACGCCCGATCGCTAAGGTCCGGGAAGTTCTCGTTTTCATCGGTCATTTCCGACACTGTCTTCGCTGCATCAGCCGTGAGCTGATCGATCTTCTGCAGGAGGAGATTTCGGAAGTAATTTAAATCGTCTTGCTTCATTGCCGTAAACTTCTCACCTAGTCGCGCTTATATCATTCAGGATGACACCCTATATACAATGATGCCGATTTTGTAAATAAAAAAATTATGGTTTCGACGGGTCCGACCGGATTTTCTCGATCGTTCTGGTTGTTGAGAAGCCCTTTTCCTCGGGAATGATCACCACCGCACCGCCCGCTTCCTCGACTAGACTGCCGCCGACAACCTGTTCTTTTGGCCAATCGCCGCCCTTTACGAGCACATGCGGCATGATGGATCTGATGAGTTCGTACGGCGTGTCCTCGTTAAAAATAGTCACATAATCGACGGCAGACAGCGAAGCGACGACATAGGCCCGGTGTTCTTCGCTATTGATCGGCCTGTTTTTCCCCTTGAGCTTTCGCACCGAGGCATCGCTGTTCACAGCGACGATGAGAATGTCGCCGAGGGCCTTCGCCTCCGCCAGGCACCGTACATGACCGTAATGAAGGATGTCAAAACATCCATTCGTGAAAACGATTTTTCCCCCTCGTTGCTTCAACGAAGCCACTTCTTGAATGAGTTCATCTCGATCATGCATTGTTCCCATTGGTAAAAGTTCTTTCCCGTTAAGCTGTTAGTGTGTTCCTTATAAGGTTCGAGCCGCCGTGAGAACGCCGACTTCAGCTGCTTCTGCTTTCAGGAGCATGCGGCTGCATTCCTTGACGGTGGCGCCTGTTGTATAAACGTCATCAATAAGGAGAACCTTCAATCCCCGGAGCGACGTCCTTTTTCTAAGGGTGTAAAGGTTCCGGACATTCCTCTTTCTGTGCGCGCGCGTTAATCCGGTCTGGGGTATTCGATCTTCTCTCTTAAGGAGAATATGACTGTCTATGGGAACAGAGAACCGTTTGGCGATTCTGCGGGCGAGAACCAGCGATTGATTAAATCCACGCTGACGAAGCCTTCGAGGGTGAAGCGGAACCGGGATTATAAGCGAATAATCGTCAATATTGAATGATTCATAATGATTGAGAGCCATAAGATCGCCCAGAAGCTCTCCTACGGAGCGGTCGCCGCTGAATTTAAAACGATGTATCGCCCGGAGCAATAATCCTTCATAGCGGCCCATCGACCGGGCTTTCTCAAAGGGCGGACTGTCGAGAAGGCATTCCCCGCATGGATGGCTCTCCCCGCTGCTGTCCTGCACGGGATGTCCGCACCGGAGACACTGGGGCGCCGCGAGGCGCGACACAAGAATTCGACAGTCCTGACAAACTGTCGGCGGCGATCCATGAGTCAAAAGAGCCCCGCACAGCCGACACTGGGGAGGAAAGAGCAGGTCAAGAAGTCGGAACGGCATTCTTCCGATGTCATACAGCACTGTCCAGCTGAAGTAACGTTTCCAGGTTTTCATCGACACTCATAGTGGGAACATCTGACCACAGTCGTTCGATATCGTAAAAGGCTCGCACCGGTTCATGAAAGATGTGAACAATCACATCGCCGAGATCCACCAGGATCCACGTGCCGAGAGCTGTTCCCTCAACGCCGAGGGGACGGATTCCGTTTTTTTTAAGTTCTTCCGAGATGCCGTGGGCGATAGCCTGGACCTGTCGATCTGACCTGCCGCTGCAAATGATAAAATAGTCTGTGAAAGAAGCAACTTCCTTGACCCTCAATATTAGTATGTCCTTGGCCTGCTTGCCGAGAGCCGCGTTGACGCAGAGTAGAACGGTTTCCCGAGATGTTGGCGCTTCTATGATAGCAACTCCCTCTGTTATGCCATTATGGCGGCAATGTTGTTGTCTCTAGCGATCCTCACGAAAAGGGGCTTCTAAGGATAATCGTGTCGTCACGGCCGGGTCCGACGGATATAAGATTTACGGGTACGCCGGCGAGCAATTCCAGCCGCTCGATGTATCGACGCGATTGGGAAGTTAAATCGCCTATGGACCGTGCCGACTCAATAGGATCTGACCACCCCTCGAGTTCTTCGTATACAGGTTCAATGTCCTTGAACCGGCTGAGATCCGAAGGGACGTAATCCCTGAAGGTCTCCCCTCCGCACCGGTACCCGACGCAGATCCGTATCGGGTTGATTCCCGTGAGAACATCGAGCTTCGTTACTGCCAGGCCTGTAATGCCGGAAAGGCGCACCGATTGTTTAACCATCACCATGTCGAGCCAGCCGCACCGGCGCTTTCTGCCCGTCGTGGCCCCGAACTCCTGCCCCGTTTTCTGAATGCGCTCGCCGACCTCGTCGAAAAGCTCAGTGACGAAAGGGCCTTGGCCGACTCGGGTTGTGTATGCTTTGCAGATGCCCACAACGCCGTCAATTTTAGTGGGACCGATTCCCGAGCCCGTACAGGCGTTGCCGGCGATGGTGGCGGAAGCAGTCACGAAGGGATAGGTGCCGTAATCAATATCGAGATGCGTTCCTTGAGCGCCTTCAAAGAGACCGTGGCGGCCATGGCAAATTTTTTCTTCGATGATTTTGGAGGTGTCCGTGATATAGGGACGGAGTCGTTCGGCATAGCGGCTGTATTCGTCAAAGACAGCGTCTTCGCTGATTCCGTTCATGCCGAAGAAGCGGGTGAGAAGAAAATTTTTTTCCTCCAGATTATGCCGGAGCTTTTCCCGAAACACGGTCTCATTAATAAGATCCGCCATCCGGAGTCCTACACGGCTGGCCTTGTCTTCATAGGCCGGTCCTATGCCGCGGCCAGTCGTGCCGATTTTCATGCAGCCCCACTTGTTCTCCCGTGCGCCATCTATCTCAATGTGATAGGGCATTATGACGTGGGCGCGTTCGCTGATGAAAAGATTTGTATCGTCGGCAAAGAGATGTTCTTCCTTGAGCTTGTCTATTTCCTCAAGGAGAACCCGGGGATTGATGACCATCCCGTTTCCCAGAACGCAGGTCTTGCCTTTGTGGAGGATACCCGAGGGGATCAGGTGCAGGATCGTTTTCTTGCCCCCTACAACTAGGGTGTGACCTGCATTGTTGCCCCCCTGAAAACGGACGATTAATTCCGCCTCGCGGGCATACAGGTCAACAACCTTTCCCTTGCCTTCATCTCCCCACTGGGCGCCGATGACTATCACATTCGCCATTACGAAGCTCCCTGGTGCAATTTTTTTACATGTCAATGGTCGTTGTTGATATTACGTGAGGCAGTTCCCTGAGTTTGGCGACGACCGTGTCTGAAAGTGAACTGTCCGTGCTCAGGACTACCAGGGCTATGCCGTCGACCTGCTCTCGTCCCAGATGGAGACGGGCGATATTGATTCCGTGATTGCCCATCGTCACTCCGATGTTTCCTATAACGCCGGGTTTGTCCTGGTTGTATATGACGATCAGGTGGCCTTCGGGAACAACATCCAAAGAGAACTTGTTGACCCGCACGATCCGGTATTCCTCCCGACCGAAGACTGCGCCAGCAGCAAAGCTCTCCTCCTTGTTTGTCCTGATTGTGAGGCCGATCATGCTGCGGTAATCTTTTCTCTCGCTGCTTTTCGATTCAATTACTTTGATCCCTCGCTCTCGGGCGATGATCGGGGCGTTGACGTAGTTTACACTGTCGTGAAGAATCGGCGACAGCAGGCCCTTGATAACGGCGATGGTTACCGGCGTGATGTCGTATTCAAGAATCTCGCCGCTGAATTCGATGACTGCTTCTTCGACGGCGCCGGCAACAAGTTGCGACTGGAAGGCGCCGAGTTTTTCTGCCAAGGCAAGATACGGCTTGATGAGAGAGATCATCTCGGCGCTCACCGACGGCATGTTGACGGCGTTCCGGATCTCTCCACGCACGAAATAGTCAACAAGCTGTTCTGCAATGGCGACCGCAACGTTTCGCTGGGCCTCGTCGGTGGAAGCTCCAAGGTGCGGCGTGGCAATGACGTTTTCCAAGGCCAGAAGGGCTGTATTTGTTGTAGGTTCTTCCTGAAAGACGTCCAGGGCGGCGCCGGCCACTTTCTTCGACGCAAGCCCTTCATAGAGATCCTGCTCGTTCACGAGGCCTCCCCGCGCGCAGTTGATGATGAAAACGCCTTTCTTCATTTTAGCGATGTTGCTTTTATTGATTATTTCCTTCGTCTCGTTCGTGAGGGGCGAGTGAAGTGTAATAAAATCAGCTTTCTCCAAGAGTTCATCCAAAGATCCCGCAAGGCCTATTTCCATTTTTTCGGCCGCTTCGGCCGTGATGAAAGGGTCATAGGCTATGACATGCATTTTCAGGCCTTGAGCGCGCGATGCTACGATGGACCCTATTCTTCCGATTCCTATGACGCCAAGGACCTTATTGTAAACCTCGGCGCCCATGAATTTCTTCTTTTCCCATTTGCCGATCTTCATTGACGAGGTGGCTTGGGGAATCTGGCGGGCAAGGGAAAGCATCATTGCCACGGCGTGCTCGGCGGTGGTTATCGTATTGCCTCCGGGGGTGTTCATAAGCACTATCCCCCGCTTGCTTGCCGCTTCCGCGTCTACGTTGTCCAGGCCGCTTCCGGCCCGGCCGATCACCTTAAGGCGGGCGGCCCGCTCTATAATGGCTGCACTAACTTTTGTTGCGCTTCGAATGACGAGGCCATCGTAGTTGCCTATGATTTCAGCAAGCTCCGCAGGAGGCAATCCTGTTTTGACATCGACTTCTATCGAGGGGGTATTTTTCAAAATATCGATACCCTCGGTGGCGAGAGTGTCGCTGACAAGTACTCTGTACATTCTTTTTAGCTCCTTTGCTTGAACGCTTCCAGTTTATGCCGGACCGCCGCATCCAAGGCCGCCAGGACCGGCGGAATGTCGGATGTTTCAATAGTAGGACCGCACCAGAGACGGAATCCGGGGGGTGCATCCTTGTAAGATCCTATATCGTGGGCTGCTGCCGTCTTGCTCAACTCTCCGGCGACGGTCTTAATGAAGAGCGACTTCTCGTCTTTCGGCAGAGCTTGGAACGCGGGATCGACGATCTTCAGACATATCGACGTGGTTGATCGGATTTCTTCGGATTCTGCCAGAAAATCGACCCAGTCTGTTCGTGCGACCCATTCCTTGACGGTAGAATAATTATTCCGGGTTCGTGCTGCGAGTCCATCGAGGCCCTGCTTCTCAGCCCAGGTCAGTGAATCGATGCAGTCCTCTACGCAGAGCATGGAAGGCGTGTTTATGGTGCTTCCTTCAAAGATCGACTTGTCTACCGTCCCCTCTTTCTTCATGCGGAAGATCTTAGGAAGGGGCCAGGGGGGATCATAAGTTTCTATCCGATGGACGGCTCTGGGACCGAGAACGAGCATGCCGTGAGCCGCTTCGCCGCCCAAGCATTTTTGCCATGAATACGTCAGAACGTCGATTTTCGTCCAATCGATGAGCATAGCAAAAAGTGCGCTTGTTGCGTCGCAGATGGCAAGCCCCTTCCGGTCGTCGGGTATCCAGTTCCAATCGGGGACTCTGACCCCGCTTGTTGTACCGTTTGCAACAAAGACGACATCATTCGACCAGTCTACCTCAGAGAGGTCAGGTATTTTTCCGTAGTCGGCCGTGAGAACCGTTGGATTCAGCTTGAGTTGCTTCGCAACATCGGCGGCCCATCCCTTGCTGAAGCTCTCCCATACAAGAACCGTCACAGGTTTCGGTCCAAGAAGTGTCCAGAGAGCCGCCTCGAAAGCGCCCGTATCGGAACCGGGAAAGATTCCCAGAAGATAATTTCCGGGAAGGCCAATGATGTTCTTGCTTTTATTAATAACCGTGCGTAATTTTTCCATGCAGAGAGATCCACGGTGCGACCGCCCTGTTGCGGCTTGTTCCAGCGCCTTGATAGTCCATCCCGGCCTCTTGCTGCAGGGACCGGAGCTGAAATTAGGATTGCTCATTGTCTATCGTGCATCCTTTCGATTAGAGTGTCGAAACAAAACTTCTTATCAGAATTGAAAATTTTGCTCAAGCGATTTCGAAAATATCGAGGTTTACATGAAAAACTCTGCCGTTGACGGCATCGTCGATCCGTCATAGTATCAATGGTTAAATTCACCGGCAGGAGGGTGGGTTATAGTATGAAACGGGTGAAAACCGCTTTCTTCTGCCGTCAGTGCGGCAACCAGTCGGTCAAATGGCTTGGACGGTGCCCGTCCTGCGGCGAATGGAACTCCTTCGTCGAAGAGCCGGTTAGTGCTCAGGCCGGCGCTGATGCCGCCGAGTTCGCCACTCGAGACAAACCTCGATCTATCGACAGCATCGAAGCGGGCGACAGAGACCGCACCAGCACCGGCCTGGCTGAGATGGACAGGGTTTTAGGCGGAGGCATCGTCAAGGGATCGGTGGTCCTCATTGGCGGTGAACCAGGCATAGGCAAATCGACAGTGTTGTTGCAGATGATGGAATGTCTGGCCTCGCGGAAACTGCCGGTTCTGTATGTCTCCGGTGAAGAATCGGCGTCCCAGATCAAGTTGCGGGCTCTCAGGATAGGGGCTCTATCGGCGGATCTTCTCGTTCTCGTTGAAGTGTCGCTGGAAAACATTATGGATCATATCCTGTCGGTGAATCCCACCGTGGCGGTCATCGATTCGATTCAGACCATTTGTTCCGCCGATCTCCCGTCGCCTCCGGGGAGTGTCGGGCAGGTGCGCGAATCATCGGAGAAACTCATTCTTATGGCTAAGCGAAAGGGGATCCCTCTCTTTCTCGTGGGGCACGTCACAAAGGAAGGCGCCATTGCCGGGCCGAAAATATTGGAACACATGGTCGATACGGTTTTGTACTTCGAGGGCGATTCTGGTCATGCCTTCCGGATCATCCGGGCGGTAAAGAATCGTTTCGGGCCGACCAACGAGATAGGTGTGTTTCAAATGTCTGAACGCGGACTTGAGGAAGTGACCAATCCGTCGTCGCTGTTTCTCTCTGAGCGTCCCATTGATGCCTCAGGGTCCGTGGTCATTGCCAGCATGGAAGGAACGCGGCCCCTCCTGGTTGAATTGCAGGCTCTCGTCTGCCCATCAAATTTTGGGGCTCCCCGCAGAACATGTATAGGCGTCGATCATAACAGGGTATCCCTTTTGGCGGCCGTCCTCGAAAAAGTCTTGGGTCTGCGCTTGGCTTCTCAAGATATTTTCGTCAATGTGGCTGGTGGAGTTCGTCTTGATGAACCTGCGGCCGATCTCGGCATAGTAGCGGCAATTATGTCAAGCTATTGGGACCAGCCTGTCGAAGGAGGCACGGTCGTGTGCGGAGAGGTGGGTCTTGCCGGCGAGGTGCGAGCCATCGGCCAGCGGGATGAACGTGTGAAAGAAGCGGCGAGACTTGGTTTCAACAAAGCTGTCCTGCCTCCGCCAAGTCGGTCCGAGAAACCCTCGACCGGATCACAAGGGACACTGTCGGTCCGCAGCCTTTCAGATCTTTCGCAGGTTCTTTTCCAGGGAAATCAGCGGGCGCGGCAACGAGGCAGCCGTGGATCGATTGATAAAACCCTTGACAAATAAACAAAATGGCGATAATCACCATCGTTACTTTTGTTAAAATAAACAGTTTTTCAATGGAATTGGGCCCATAGCTCAGCTGGAAGAGCCACCGGCTCATAACCGGTAGGTCCCTGGTTCGAACCCAGGTG
>JAFGGB010000046.1 GCA_016930775.1 Deltaproteobacteria bacterium | reverse complement strand
TGGCGGCCATCGGGGAGGTGATGTTGGTTGTCGCCGAGATGCAGCCGGGGCCTCCGGTCTGGAGTATATCCAACAGGAAGCGCTCCGTTCCTGCATAGACCCTGAATCCCGGGAATCTCTCCGTGAGCAGCTTCATGTTGTTCCAGTCGCCGCCGGAATCCTTGATTCCGGCAACTATGCCGGGAAAAGCTTTCAGTAGTCGGCCTATGAGCTGTTCGGAAAGGGGCAGGGCCGTCATTTTTGGAAAATGGTAGAGATAGATCCTGATGCCGGGATCGGACGTACGTTCGATGATCTCCGCATAATACCTGAAGAGTCCTTCGTCGCTTACTCCTTTATAGTAGAAGGGAGGCAGAACGAGGACTCCTCCGACTCCGCAACGCACTGCATGGAAGGTCAGAGCGACCGCATCGCTGAAGGCTGCGCAGCCCGTGCCGACGAGAAGTTTCCGGGGCGCTATTCCCGCCCCCAGCACGGCCTCAAGCGCCTTGATGCGTTCGCTTACGCTGAAAGACGTGGCTTCGCCGGTAGTGCCCATGAAACCGATGCCGTCGCAACCGTTGGCCAGAAGCCCCTTCATGTGAAGAATCAGCGAATAGTGATCAATGCTCAAGTCCTTCGTTAAGGGTGTGAGGGTTGCCGCAAAAACGCCGTCGGGCAATTGAGAGTTTGTTTTTTCCATAGTTGAAGATCCGTGCATCCTTTCGGGTTCGTTAGATTCAACATCCGACCGATTGGTCGGACGGGATAATCTGGAACGACCTCCCGTTGCTTCCAACGGCGGCTTCATAGGTTTAATCGCTTCGGATTATGTTCTTTTCCTTGACAAAAATCAATGGTATGCTCTATGACCTTTGAAAAATCTCTCTATTTAAGAAGGATTAAATGACGATTGCGGGAAATAAGGATGTAAGGGTTCGATTCGCGCCGAGCCCCACGGGATATCTTCATGTCGGGGGTCTCAGGACGGCTCTTTTCAATTATCTTTTTGCCCGGCAGCAGGGCGGGACCTTTATCCTCCGCATCGAGGACACCGATCAGAAGCGTTGCGTGGAAGGCGCGCTGGATAATTTGATATCGACACTTAACAGGGAGGGGCTTCACTACGATGAAGGCCCTGAAAAGGGCGGGGACTACGGGCCCTACATTCAGTCCGAGAGAACGGAGATATACCGGAAACAGGCCGAGGAACTCCTTGCAAAGGGCCATGCATATCACTGTTTCTGCTCCGAGGAACGGCTTGAGGAACTGCGAGAGATGCAGCGGCGTCTGCGCAAGCCTCCCATGTACGATGGAAAGTGCCGGACGCTGTCATCGGAAGAAGTGAGCAGAAATCTCCACGACGGCATTCCTTCGGTGATTCGCCTTAAATACCCGAAAGAGGGGAGAGTTGTCTTCGATGACGTGGTGCGCGGCAGGGTTGCCGTGGAGAACGATATCATCGACGACCAGGTGCTCATCAAGTCCGACGGCTTTCCCACCTATCACCTGGCGAATGTCGTGGACGATCACCTGATGAAGATAAGTCACGTTATCCGGGGGGAAGAATGGCTTTCCAGCGTGCCGAAGCATATATATCTCTATCAGGCCTTCGGCTGGGAACTTCCCGTTTTCGTCCACCTGCCGCTTCTCCTCAATCCCGACAGAAGCAAACTTTCCAAGCGGCAGGGCGACGTTGCCGTGGAGAGCTATCTCGAGAAGGGATATCTTCCCGAAGTCATCATAAATTTCATCGCTCTCCTCGGCTGGCACGGCCCCGACGATCGCGAACTCTATACGCTGGAGGAACTGGAAAAGGTCTTTACGCTGGACCGGATCAATAAGGCCGGCGCCGTCTTCGATATTGAAAAACTCAACTGGATGGGCGGCATCTATATCAGAAAGTCCGATGTCGCATACATCGCAGACAGGGCGAAGCCATATTTTGAAGCCGCCGGCATAGATACGGGAGATCGGGAAAAGTATCTGAAGGTTATCGCCGTTGCCCGGGAGTATGTATTCTGCCTGTCCCGTATTGTCGATCATGCCAGGATGTTCTATGGAGACGTCGATCTAACGGATGAACAGACGAAACTTGCAGGCGAAGAGAGCGCTCAACGGATATACGCCTTTTGGATGGAAGCGCTGAAGAAACGGAAGACGTGGACGAAGGACGAGGTGAACGAGCTTATCCAGCAAGGTATAGCGACTCTGGGCGTCAAAGGAAAGAATTTCTATTTTCCTCTTAGGCTGGCGCTTTTCGGAAATACTCATGGGCCCGATATTCCGACATTGATCGACATTCTAGGAACGGACGAAGCGATCCGACGAATGGAAGCCTGCATTGTCTAGAATGACCGGCGCCCACAAGTTCTCTCTGTACGATTTTCGGAGTTTCACATAGAGCGCTCCGCCAGGCCATCAGGATCTACCGTTCTGCCTGAAGGATTTCCCGGACCTTCCCTGCGAGCGCCGACAGCGAAAAAGGCTTCTGGATGAATCCCTTGCAGCCCCTGGCGATTATTTCCTGGGCTCTGCCGTTGAGGCTGTAGCCGCTGGCAAGGAGAACCTTGACGTCGGGGTTCAGTTCCCTGAGGGCGTCGAAAATGTCTCCTCCGCCGACCCCGGGCATTATCATGTCCAGGATGACCAGGTGGATCTCGTTTAAATGTTCTGTGTAGATCGAAAGGGCCTCGTTGCCGTTTCGCGCCTGGTGTACAGAGTAGCCCAATCGGCGCAGCAGTTCACTTCCCACATCCAGAATCATTGATTCGTCGTCCACCAGCAGGATTGTTTCCGTGCCTTTGGCAAGCGCCGCGGCGGCGGTATCCTGCGCAATCATGCTTTTCTCCGATGCCGGCAGGTAGAGGGTGAAGGTAGCGCCGTGCCCCTTCTCGCTGTACACGTTGATGATGCCCTGATGGTTCTGGATTATTCCATAGGCCGAGGCGAGCCCCAGACCCGTTCCTCTGCCGATTTCTTTTGTCGTGAAAAATGGATCGAAAATCCTTTCCATCGTTTGATGATCCATGCCCGTTCCCGTGTCCGTTACCGAAATTTTCACGTAACGGCCGGGAGTGCGTTTGTAAATGCCGGCATACTCGCTGTCGAGGATGACGTTTTCCGTTTCCAGATAGAGGGCGCCTCCGCCGGACATTGCCTGCCAGGCGTTCACGTAGAGATTCAGAAGCACCTGACTGATCTGACCTTGATCGATCTCGGCCGTCCAAAGCTTTTCATGAAACTTTCTGTGGATCGAGATTTCCTTTTTCGTCCTGCCGAACATTTCGGAGGTCCGGAAAATCAACTCGTTGACATCCGTCAGTTTCACTTCATACTTTCCGCCCTGGGCGAATCCAAGAAGCTGCCTCGTAAGCTGAGCCCCGTCTTGAACAGCCTCCTCGACGCTTTTAAGGCGGTCATAGCAGGGATTTTCGGGCGCCATGTCAAGAAGCATCAGGGAGGCGTTCCCCTGAATGGTCATGAGAAGATTGTTGAAATCGTGGGCAATGCCTCCCGCCAGCGTGCCGATCGATTCCAGCCTCTGGGCCCGCTGGAGCTGCTGCTCGAGTCGCTTCGTTTTCGTAATGTCGCGAGCTATGCCGCATAGGCCGATAATGGTTTCTCTGTCGTCCCGGAGCGGCACCTTTACGACGTGGAAGATGCGTTGTTCTTCGCCTGCAGCCAAGAGGTCTTCCTCTTCGAGGATTTCACCGCCGAGGACCTTGCCGTCAATCTCTTTGATTCGTCCGGCTGCTTCCGGTCCAAAAAGTTCATCATCGCCTTTTCCGATGATTTCATCGGCAGGCCTTTTGAATAGCCGTTCCACTGCGGGGTTCACATAGGTGTAACGGAGAGAGCGGTCTTTGATGAAGATGGAATCCTGAGCCGATTCGAATATGGTCCTGAAGCGCTCCTCGCTGCTTCGAAGGGATGACTCGGCTTTTTTGAGATTCGATATGTCTGTGTATATGCCGACAATGCCGACCATTTCTCCATTGACCATTATAGGTTCGCCCGACAGTATGACATTCACCGGAGATCCGTCTTTCCGGCAGCGCACAGCCTCCAGCCGAGGCACGCTCATTCCCTTCAGTACCTTTTCCGTATGTATCCGAGCTTCTCCCCGGTTTGTTTCGTTGGTCACCACCTCATCGAGATCTTTGCCTTTCACTTCATCGGCCCTGTAACCAAAAAGGTTTTCGGATCCTTTGTTCCAGCCGACTATGCGGTGTTGCCGGTCAAGAGTCACGATGGCATCGGGCGCCGTATCGATGATGGCCTCTATATATCGTTGGCGTTCCAGGAGCTTGCGCTGCACGGCGAGTTTTTCCGTAACATCCCTGACGGTTGCCTGGGCGCCAACGGGAATGTTGGCCTTGATGATGGGGAAAGAGCTCAATTCGACATCCAGCAGGGCGCCGTTGAGATGCTTCATTTTCAGACGGAGGTCCGTCAGAGATTCCCCGTTGAGCGTTCGTTCGAAGATTTCCGTTGCCTGTTCGAGACTGCCTCTCGTGACGACTGCTCTGAAGTGTTTGCCGAGGAGATCCTCCGGCCGGAAACCGCTGATGCCCTCTACGGCTGGCGAAATATATGTGATTATTCCTTTATCGTCAAAGGTGACGATAATATCCGCCTGTCGGTCGGCCAGTTCCCTGTATTGTTCTTCGCTTCGACGGAGGCGTTCTTCCACTTCCTTCTGTTCCGTGATGTTGCTGATAATGGCGCCGATGCCGGTTTCACCTTGCCCGAGCGGAACGGGAAATTTGATTGTTTCATAAATCCTGCCGTCGGAATGCTCTTCGGTCCTGATCAGGCGACTCTGCCGGAGGACCTCTTTGTCGGTATGACGGCAATGCGCTGCCATTTCGGGGGTCATAAGATCGAAGTCCGTCAACCCGATGATGTCCGCTTCGGCGCTCTTTTCGAAGAAATCCACAAGAGCACTGTTTGCGAGTATATGGCGGAAGCCAGAATCTTTAAGATAGACCATGTCTCGCATGGCATTGACGAAGATGCGGTAACGATTTTCGCTTGCCTGGAGAGCCGCGGTTTTTTCTTTGTCGGTTGTCACGGCGGCGGTTATGTCGCGAAAGGTCCAGACGCGGCCTATCAACCGGCCGTTGTGGATGAGCGGGCGGGAAATTCGTTCAACGAATCGGCCGTCTTTCATGGACAAGGTGTCGCGAGCGTCTTCCAGGGTCTCGTAGAGCCTATTCACCCTGTCGACGAAACGTTCGGGGTTGATGATCTTGCCGGCAAGAAAGGTGAGCAAGGACCCGGCGTCTCCCTGTTCTGCGACCTCCTTGGGAACGTTCATTAACGCTAGAAACCGGTCGTTGCAATGGCTGATCTGCCGATCTGCATCGACGACAAGGATGCCGTCAGCAGACGATTCGAGTATGGACTGAAGTATTTTTTTTTCGTCCGTCATGACGATCTCTGCAGGGCCGGATGTTTTCTTGTTCTTTGACATAGGATTAAATGTTTTCTGCCCGCGCGGGGCTGCGCTGTCGCCGACGACATGGAGAAATGACGCAGATAGACCGGATGGCGAAAATTATTGTCAAGAGAAAGAATCTTTCAAAAAAATACTACGGATTATTCCTTCGGATTGCAAGACCTTATTCTTCTTTGTCAACCCGACCCGCCGGTTTGCTTTACTTTCTTTGCATCTCTGTCTGTTTATGGTATCGAATCGATGTGTCTCCTGCGCGGCGAACATAAGAAGCCGATTACGGGAGCCGCTATCACGCAGTCAGGAGAAGATCTATGAGACGTTTTATTATTCCTTGGATAATCCTTGGCATGACCGCTTCCGTGGGACAAGCGTCAGGAGATCCCCGCGTTCGGCTGGAGACCTCAAAGGGCGACATTATAGTCGAATTGCTGCCGGCAAAAGCGCCGAAAACCGTAGATAATTTTCTTGGCTACGTCCGTTCCGGCTTCTACGACGGGACCGTTTTTCACAGGGTCATCAAGGGATTCATGATACAGGGAGGCGGAATGGCGCCCGGTTTGAAACCGAAATCGACCGGGGCGCCCATCCAGAACGAGGCGGCCAACGGACTCGGCAATAAGCGTGGAACCATGGCAATGGCCCGCACAATGGACCCTCACTCGGCGTCGTCGCAGTTCTTCATCAACGTCGTCGATAACGATTTTCTCGATCACAAAGGTAAAAACCCCCGAGGATGGGGGTACTGCGTCTTCGCCAAAGTTGTCGCAGGGATGGATGTGGTCGATGCCATTGCAGCCGTTTCCACGACGGTCGCCGGGGATTTCAGCGATGTCCCGAAGGAGGATGTCATCCTCATAAAAGCTTCGGAAGTCAAATAGGTTGGGAGAAACTCCGTAATCAGGAATGGTTATGCAAAAGAAACGGCGGTTCGATGATGGCGCGGCTTACCCTTGACGAATGGCTTGCACGGACGCTTCAGAACAGAAAGTTCATGGAAGCGGTGAGTGCGGTGAAGATTGCGCCCCCGCAGGAGGGATCGTGGAAGGCTATCCCCGGCTGGGTGCACCCGCAGCTCAGGCGAGTCTTGGAGACGAGGGGCCTTCGGAATCTATACAGCCACCAGGCCGAGGCAGTGGAACTGGTCAGACAGGGCAGGGACATAGTGCTCATGACGCCCACGGCGAGCGGCAAGACACTCTGCTACAATCTTCCTGTTCTCCAGTCCATTCTGGAAAATCCTGAAACACGGGCGCTCTATCTTTTCCCCACGAAAGCCCTGGCCCAGGATCAGATGCACGAAATCCACGGCCTCATCGGCGACATCGGCGCCGACATCAAAACCTATACCTATGACGGCGACACGCCTGCCAATGCCCGGCAGGCCATCAGGAAACAGGGCAATGTCGTTGTCACCAATCCCGATATGCTCCACGCGGGCATCCTGCCCCATCATACGAAATGGCAGAAACTCTTCATGAACCTCCGGTATGTCGTAATCGATGAACTCCATGTATACCGGGGCGTTTTTGGGAGTCATTTGACGAATGTTCTTCGAAGACTCCTGAGGATCTGCAGATTTTACAACGCGGCGCCTGTATTCGTCTGTTGTTCCGCCACCGTGGCGAATCCGAAGTCTCACGCCGAGGCTCTTCTGGAGCGTCCGGTCGCACTGATCGATAAGACCGGAGCGCCGTCCTCTGCCCGGACATTTATTCTGATCAATCCGCCTATCGTAAACAGGGAACTGGGAATCCGCCAGTCTGCCCTGACGCCCGCTCGTAAAATCGCCGGTGAACTCATCGAGAACCACATTCAGACGATTGTTTTTACAACGAGCAGGCTGAACGTGGAGGTTTTGACGAAATACCTGAAAGACCGGTTCGTCAGGGGCAAACCGAAGGACGACCAGTTTGTTACGGGCTATCGGGGGGGCTATCTGCCGAATCTCCGGCGCCGCATCGAGAAGGGTTTGCGGGAACGGGACGTTATGGGAGTGGTAAGCACAAACGCTCTGGAACTGGGAATTGATATCGGCGATCTCGATGTCTGCATCATGGCGGGCTACCCAGGCTCCATCGCCAGCACCTGGCAGCAGTCAGGCCGGGCCGGTCGCCGGAAGGGCAGGAGTTGCTCCATTCTCATCGCCCGCAGCAATCCCATGGATCAGTTCATCGCCGATCATCCCGAATATTTCTTTTCCAGATCGCCGGAACATTGCCGGATCAACGCCGACAACCTCCTTATTTTTCTCCACCACGTCAAAAGCGCCGCTTTTGAACTTCCCTTCGAGAAAGGGGAACGGTTCGGCGCCGAGGATCTGGAGGAAGCGCTCTCATATCTGGAGGAACAGTCCGTGCTGCATCGCGTTGGAGACCGGTGGCACTGGGCGGCAGAGAGCTATCCCGCCGACGAGGTGAGCCTTCGAACAGTAAATCCAGAGAACGTCGTCGTGGTGGATGCCACGGAGGCGGGCAATCACCGGGTGATTGCGGAGGTTGATTGGGACAGCGCCTTCACGACGGTCCACGACGAAGCCATCTACATGGTGGAATCGCAACAATATCACGTGGACAAATTGGACCTGGAGCGTAAAAAGGCCTACGTGAGAAAGGTGGACGTTGATTACTACACAGATGCAATGACCTACACGAATGTCCGGGTCATCGATACCTTCGATTCGAGCAGGCGGGAAAGCGTCATTGTGGAGCATGGAGAGGTCCAGGTTGTCCGGAAGGTAGTGGGCTATAAGAAAATAAAATTCTACACCTCGGAGAACCTCGGCTACGGCGACGTGAACCTGCCGGAAAAAGACATGCACACCACAAGCTACTGGTTCACCGTCCCGAAGGATCTCCTGTCGTCTCTTCCCTATAGCCAGGCTGAAATCATAGACGGGCTTTCCGGCCTTTCGTACAGCCTTCACCATCTGGCGGCGATGATTCTCATGGCGGACATACGCGACATCGATCGGTGCATCGGCGACAAGAGCGGCGAATGGTTTGTCCGCCGAGGCGCCGGCCGGCGGATAATAGCAGCCGGTTCGGGCGGCGAGGGTGAAGGTCCTGTGCGCATTGATGATTTCGACCCGACCATTTTTATCTACGACGCCTACCCGGGCGGCATCGGTTTTTCCGATCTCCTCTTCACACAGCACGACAACCTTCTGGCTTCGGCCCGCATGCTCATGAGAAACTGCCCCTGCAGCCACGGTTGTCCGAGCTGTGTTGGCCCGACGCTGGAGGTAGGGATGACGGCCAAAGATGCGGCCCTTGCGATTCTCAATATAATTGCGAGTGAACAATGACGGTTCGGGATCGATTGCAGCACCTGACGGGCGAATATTCGGGAAAGGATGGGAAGCAGGAAAAATCCCGGGATCAGGTCATGGGAGACCTCCGAAGGCGCATCGAAACAATCATGGCGCGTCGTCCCGATGTCTCCGCCGGTCCCGTCATTCTGTCGTCCCGAGGGGCCTTCGCTCTTGACGATGTCGTCGAAGGCGAGGAAATCGCGACGGATATGGGTTACTTCTACCGTAAAATCCGACGGCTCGGGGGAAATCACATTCATGGTTTTTATACCGTCGACGAAGCGAGAGACATTGATATGGCGGCGGCGGCGCTCCTGGCCGGAGATCCTGCCATTGCTGAAAGTTCCGTCGATGATATCATTTTCATCGATACTGAAACTACGGGGCTTGCCGGAGGGACGGGAACGGTGGCTTTCCTTGTGGGACTGGGCTGGTTCGAGGGAAGGAATTTCGTGACGGAACAGCTTTTCGCCCGCGATTTTTCAGAGGAGCGGGCGCTGCTGTGCCGGCTGCTCGATCAAATCGAGCGGAAGAAGGTCATTGTCTCTTATAACGGCAAGGCCTTCGATGTGGGACTGTTGGCCACGCGGTTCGTCATGAACCGACTGCCCGACGAGCTGTCGGCCATGCCCCACCTTGATCTTCTCCACCCCTGCCGCCGGCTCCTGGCCCACCGCCTGGAAAACGCCCGTCTTGCCACGATGGAATCGGAAATTCTCGGAGTCCTTCGCGAAGGGGACATTCCGGGCAGCGAGATTCCCCGGCGATATTTCGATTGGCTCCGATCGCGGGACGCGCGGCTCCTGAAAGAGGTATTTCACCACAATCACCTGGATGTTCTTTCCATGGCCTTTCTCGCGGTTCATGTCGCCCGGATTGTACGACCCAACCTTGCGACTTCCGGCGTCGAATGGCGGGATGTTTTGGCGGCTTCAAGACTTCTGTCTGATCGGGACGACATTGATGGAGCATGCCGTCTTCTCGAAGGGTTGATCTTGTCCTGCGGGGACGGAAATCTGGCCATCGAGGCCCGTAAGGAGCTTTCGATGATCCATAAACGGCGTGATCGCTGGAGCGAAGCCGTCGTTCACTGGGAAATCATTCTCAACAATCGCCCCGGCGATCTCTTCGCCGTCGTTGAGCTTGCGAAGTGGCAGGAACACCAGGTTCGCGATTACCGGCGAGCCCTTGACATGGTGGAGCGGGCCTTTTCCGAGAACCCCGGAATGCCGGAGTGGATCGAGGCCGCCCTCAGGCATCGCAGGGATCGTCTACTC
Source organism: Deltaproteobacteria bacterium (assembly GCA_016930775.1). Lineage (GTDB taxonomy): Bacteria > Desulfobacterota > Syntrophia > Syntrophales > UBA2210 > JAFGGB01. The sequence goes on along the minus strand of JAFGGB010000046.1, from coordinate 6,623 downwards.
CATCGACTCCGGTTGGCGAAAGTCTGAATCGAACCCGGGAAACCCCCTCTTTAAAGGTCGTGGATATGATGCGAAAAGCGCCGATCTCACCCGTGCGGGAAACGTGGGGGCCGATGCAGGGACAGGCGTCGTAGCCTCCGACTCGGACGATTCGAAGGGTTTCGCCGGCATCGTCTGGCAGGCGCTTCAGGTTGAAGAGGCGTTCCGCTTCGCGGCGGTCCATGAATTCTTCCGTGACCGGAAGGTTTGATCGAATGATTTCGTTGACTGCAGTTTCGACGCCTGCAATTTCGGCAGCCGTGGGCGCCCTCTCCATGCGGTAGTCGCATTTCGACTTTTTCTTTTCGATATGGGCGCTGAAGGCTCTCCCGCAGCCGAAGATCCTTGCTATCGTCTGATTGAGAATGTGCTCCACCGTGTGCATAAAACGGTCGTATTCCTTATTCATTCCGCATTCGCTCTTTCTCGTGTGGCAATCGATTGCAGTTATGAGTCGTATCGGTAAAAGCCCCTGCCCGACTTCCTGCCGAGATACCCGGCGTCCACGTACTTTTTCAGAAGGGGGCAGGGGCGGTATTTTGAATCGGCATATCCCTGGCAGAGCACCTCCATGATGGCGAGACATGTGTCAAGGCCGATAAGATCGCCCAGAGCCAGGGGGCCCATTGGGTGGTTGGCGCCGAGTTTCATCATAGCGTCGATTTCCTCTACGGAGCTGACGTTTTCGTTGAGAAGATAGACCGCCTCGTTGATCATGGGAATCAGGAGACGGTTCAGAACAAACCCGGGCGCGTCGGCGCAGCCCTGGGGGATTTTGCCCATGTTGGCTCCGAGGTTTATCGTCGTCTTGAATGTTTCATCGGACGTAGCCAATCCTCGTATGATCTCCAGGAGTTTCATGACGGGCACGGGATTCATGAAGTGCATGCCGATGATCCGGTCCGGCCGTTGTGTGAAGGATGCTATCTTTGTGATTGAAATGGATGATGTATTCGAAGCGAGGATGACGCCGGCAGGGCACACCTTGTCAAGTTTTTCGAAGAGCAGCTTTTTGATATCCACCCGCTCGGTTGCAGCCTCGATGACGAAATCGGCCCCGGCCATGTCCTCCAGAGAGGCGCTGCCTACAATCCTGCCGATAACCTGGCTCTTTTGCCCCGTTGAGAGGGTTCCCTTGGCGACGAGACGGTCAAGGTTTTTCGATAGAGCTGCCATGCCCTTGTCCACGAATTCCTTGGATATGTCATTCATGATGACATTATAACCGCCCAGGTGGGCGGCAACCTGAGCGATGCCCCCTCCCATCTGGCCGGCCCCGATGACTCCGATTGTTCTGATTTCCATTATGCGCTCCTTTCTGCCTGTTAATGTTTATAGTATGCAACAGTCTGCCATAGAAGATTGCCCTGTATCGCATCGACAGACTTTTTGTAAAGAGTTCTTATATCATGTGCAATCAGTCCTTGTGTCCGCGGTTTCGGCGATACAGGGGATCTTCAGTCAGATTCTTTCGTCTAAATATTGTAATTGTACATTCGGGAAAACTCTCTCTGCAAGTTTTCCCTGAAGTCGGGATGAGCTATGTTAATCAGAGCCTTGGCCCGCTGTGGCACAGACTTGCCTCGAAGATCTGCGATGCCGTATTCCGTAACGACATAATGGACATCGGTTCGCGTGGCAGTCACGACGGCGCCTTCGTTGAGACGGGGCGTTATCCGCGATACGGTTCCCTTGGAGGCAGTTGAACGAAAGGCCAAAATCGAGCGGCCGCCGCGGGACCATGCTGCGCCTCTCACGAAGTCGGCCTGCCCGCCCGTTCCACTGTACTGCCGATGGCCGATGGATTCGGAACAAGCCTGACCCGTGAGGTCGATCTGAATGGTCGAATTGATGGAAACGACCTTGTCGTTTTGAGCTATAATAGCGGGATTGTTTGTGTAATTAACGCTGTGCATTTCCACCATAGGGTTGTTGTGAATAAAACGGTACAGCTTTTCGGTCCCCATAAAGAAGGTGGCAACCATTTTTCCTGTGTGGATGTTTTTTCGCCTGCATGTAACGACGCCCTTTTCCACAAGATCGACGACACCGTCGGAAAACATTTCCGTGTGTATGCCGAGATCCTTCTTGTCGCCGAGAAAATGAAGAATTGCGTCGGGCACAGCGCCGATTCCCAGTTGAAGGCAATCGCCGTCGGTGATCAATTCGGAACAATGCAGGCCGATCTTCTCGTCGATGGCCGTTATTTCAGGAGGAGTGAGCGTCAGAGGCTTTGATTCGCTTTCCACAATGCAATCTATTTTCGATACGTGAATGAAAGAGTCGCCCAGCGTTCTGGGCATGTGGGGAGTTATCTCGGCTATGACGAGCTTCGAGCGCTCGGCCGCCGGTTTTGTATAGTCCACGGAGACGCCGAAAGAACAATAACCGTGTTCGTCGGGAATGGAGAGCATGCACAGGGTAACGTCCACCGGGAGAATTCCGTCGGTGAAAAGTCGCGGAACCTGGCTGAAGTGGGAAGGGGTAAAGACTGCTCTGCCCTCGTTAATGGCCCGGCGTGTCGTTGCGCCGGCAAAAAAGGAGTTGTGAATGAAATGTCCGGCGCTTTCGGGGAGACAGTATTCCGAGGGTCCCATGGAAACGAGGTGGAGCAGTTCTACCTTTTCCAAAGGATCCTTGGCGGCCACCATGGCCTTGATAAGGATTTCGGGGGAACCGCAGGCATGGCCCACGACGATCCGATCGCCCGATTTAATATGTTTCACCGCTTCTTCGGCTGTTGTCAGTTTCCGGCGGTATGTTTCTCTCCAGTCCATCCATTCCTCCTTGGCAGTTCAACGGTTCGGGGTTCACGGAACGTCTCTCCGGCGCCGCCCGTTAAAAATATTTCCATACGGCAGATGCCTTATCGCTTCTCGATTCCGCTGAGTATTTTCGCGTTTTTCTGCTTCAGGCTCATGTCGACTTCCCGGGCGATCATAATGCGTTGGGCCTGGGGAGAACCTGCGCCGTGCATCGATTCCGTGAGATAGCCTACGGCCGCGGTTCCCATTGTGATGTTTTCAATCAGCCGGAGTATCCGCATCCGATGGTCCATCGGTATGCCGGTCTTTGTCCGGTAATATTTTTTGATCCATTTGCCAACTTCGGGGCTATGGAGGTCCTTCTCCGAGGGAAGGGTGACGACGAGGCCGCCGGCGATGTCCTGGGCGAGACGGGCGATTTCATAGGGGAAGCGCGTGACGTTCTGCTTGCAGACATTCGCCAGGAGCGTATTCACCATGTACGTTCCGCTGGCTTTGCAGTGGCCCTCGGCGGCGCAGGCCAGGCTTCCGCAAAAGAGCGTCTCGTTCAGGTGGTTCATTTCGATTATCTTGTCTTTCACGTGGGAGGCTTTTTCAACGCCGTTATACTCTGCTATTGTCTGGGTCGCTCCTATGAGGACGTCTCCCACGCCGACCTTGCAGGCGTAGCTCTGTCGGTGATAAGAAGCGAAGTATTCCACCAGGGCGCCGGCGAATTCGTATTCACGGAACATGAATACCCGTTCCCAGGGAACGAAGACGTTATCGAACACAACGAGGGCCTCGTGGCCGCCGTAATACTGGTTGCCGCGGTCGATCAAGCCTTCTTCGAGTTTGCGGAGATCGCACGACTGTCTGCCGATGATGTAGGTGATTCCCTCCGTATCGCTGGGCAGAGCGAAGGCGACGGCATAATCTTTGTCTTCCTCCCGAAGGGCGATGGTGGGCATGACGATAATCTCGTGGGAGTTCACGGCGCCTGTCTGGTGCGCCTTTGCGCCCCTAACGACGATTCCGTCCTTCAATGTTTCGACCACATGCAGATACATGTCGGGATCATCCTGTTCGTGAGGCGCCCGCGCCCTGTCTCCTTTGACATCCGTCATGGCGCCGTCGCAAACGAGGTCCTTTTCCTGGACATATTCCAGATAGTCGAGGAATCGTTTATTGTATTCGCTGCCGTATTTCTTATCGATATCGTAGGTCGCGATCGAAAGGGCGTTCAAGGCGTCCATTCCGACGCATCTCTGGAAACAACAGGCCGTCAGCGAACCGAGAAGCCTGCCCATCTTTGTTTTTTTTACGAGATCGCCGGCGTTCTGATGAATATGGCAAAACCGGTTGATCTTCCTGCCCGTAAGATGGGACGCAACCGTCAGGAGATCTTCGTATTCCGGCCTGTGTGCGAGCTCGTAGGTGGCCGCGACGGCATTCATGGAAGGGCGGAGCAGGGGATTGTCGACCACGTTGGACAGTCGTTCCCCGAAGAGATAGACAACAAGATTAAGCTTACGAAGGCTCTGTTCGTATTGTTCTGCGTTCATCATAAGATTATACCCTCCTTGCTTTGAGAGATTGATCGGATTTTTCCATGTTATGCAGGTCGGACAGTTTTACCCCGTTATGACCGAAGAATGAAAAGAGAAATTGAACGTATCGGGCGAATGCTGCGTATAAGGCCGTAAGAATTGATAGAGTGAAAAAAATGGGTTGATGCTGTCTGTGGATCGGACATGAAAAAGAACCATTGTGTCTTGTAAGACAATGCAAGAAAAGTCATATAGCAGGTTTCAGAGAGGCATGCATATAAAAATGTCCATTCAAAAGAACATTTTTTTACTTGTCAGTTCGGAGACAATCGATGCGTCGATGCCGGCCCTAAGTTTCTGAACGCTGGTTCTTATGTCGCTGCTGCGCTCGGAAACCCCTGAACGGAATGAGCGATCGTTCGCTTGAATATAAACCAGGTTTTCTGATGAAGCGGCATTGTTGTTGACGGCCGGTGAAATAAGTGAGGGGCGATGGGATTCACATGATGTGAGTGGAGTATCCCTGGGAAACCCCATGCACCCCTCGGCGAGACTGAAGCTTCATCGCATAGAAGCCGGAAGCCTTTATGTATTCTGTCCGCCCATTGCATAGGCAGGCGAACCGATCCATCCGCTCTATGGCAACGGAGTCCTTGTATCTTTGCCCTCTAGCCGATAGCCGTTCCGCCGCGCTCTCCCGTCCTGATGCGAACCACGTCCTGGAGATCGATGATAAAAATCTTGCCGTCGCCGGGATTCCCCGTGTAAGTGCTCTTCAGGATGGCCTGGACTGTCGGTTCCACAAAATCTTCGTTGACGGCGATTTCCAGTTTGATTTTTTTCAGAAGTCCCACTTCCTTGACGCTTCTATAGACTTCGACGAAGCCTTTTTGGCGACCTCGACCGAGAACCGTTGAGACCGTCATTAAGTTTACTTCCACGTCCTCCAGCGCCTGCTTAACGTCTTCCAGTTTATGGGGTTGAATAATTGCAATGATGTATTTCATGCTCTGCGCTCCTATTCCAGGATTGTATAGGCGGCTTCGTTGTGCTGCGTCAGGTCGAGACCTACCAATTCGTCATCCTTCTTCACTCGGATGCCGAAAAGGCTGTCAACCAACTTGAAGATGATCCACGTCATAATAACGGCATAGACTATGCAAACAATGAGGAGAAGAACCTGCACGAAAAATTGCCCTATGTCGCCGAAGAGCAGACCGTTTCCGCCTGCCTCGTTGATTGCCTTTTGGGCGAAAATTCCCGTGGCGACGGTTCCCCACATCCCGCCGATGCCGTGAACGCCGAACACATCGAGTGAGTCGTCGTAATTGAATTTCGGTTTCATGACCGTTACGGCGAAATAGCAGATAACGCCGGCAAGAATGCCGATGGCGATGGAAGAAACCGGACTGACGAAACCGCAGGCCGGAGTGATCGCCACGAGACCGGCGAGTGCGCCGGTGACGATGCCGAGGACTGTCGGCGCTCCGTTCCTTTGCCATTCTATCAGCGCCCATGCAAGGCCCGAAGCCGCCGCAGCAGTGTTTGTATTAACGAAAGCCGTCGATGCAAGAGCTCCGGCCGAAAGAGCGCTTCCCGCGTTGAAGCCGAACCAGCCGAACCACAGCAGACCTCCGCCCAGCACCGTGAGGGGGAGGTTGTGGGGCGTGAATGCCTGTCTTTCGAAGCCAATGCGTCGTCCGATCAGAACAGCCATGAGAAGAGCGGACACGCCGGAACTTACATGAACAACGATGCCGCCCGCAAAATCAAGGGCGCCGAGGCCGGCGAGCCAGCCGCCCTTGGCCCATACCCAGTGGGCGATGGGATCGTAGACGAAGGTGGTCCAGAGCAACGTCAGTATAACGAAAGCCCCGAATTTGATTCGTTCGGCAAAGGCGCCGATGATCAAAGCCGGCGTAATGACGGCAAACATTGCCTGAAACATCATGAAAACGTAATGGGGTATCGATGACGCATAATCGGGACTCGGCGCGCCGCCGACGCCTCTGAGACCCAGCCAGTCGAGATTGCCTATAAGACCGGATGCCGCATCGGGACCAAAGGCAAGCGAATAGCCAAAGAGGACCCATTGAAGGCTCACGAGGCACATTATAATGAAACATTGCATGAGCACTGAAAGGACGTTTTTTCGCCGCGTCAGCCCCCCGTAAAAAAATGCCACTCCCGGCGTCATGAGAAAAACGAGGGCCGTGCTTGTCAACACCCACGCCGTATCTCCACTGTTCATTCTCAAGCCTCCTATGAATAGGTTATATTACAGAATAGT
>JAFGGB010000045.1 GCA_016930775.1 Deltaproteobacteria bacterium | reverse complement strand
CGATATACTGGCCTACGATGTTCCTTTTTTTCCTGAAACTATCTCTTCCCTTCTTTCCGATGGTTACGAGTTCCACCTCGACGCCCGCCGCCGTCTTATCTTTCATGAGCCGTTCGGCAACACGGATAACGTTCGTATTGAACCCTCCGCAGAGCCCTCTGTCCGAGGTCGCAAGAAGAATGCGAGCCCGCTTCACCTCCCGGATTGCCAGGAAGGGATGATGCGACGGATCGACCCTCTGGGAAAGGCTCGACAGAACCTCCAGAAGTTTCTCGGCGTACGGCCTGAAATCCTCAATCCGCGTCTGGGCGAATTTCAGTTTGGACGCCGAAACCATATTCATGGCACGGGTGATCTGCTTCGTCTTTTCTATTGCCCGAACTTTCCTCTTGATGTCCCGCAGGGCAGCACCCATGGACTATACCTCGCTCTCTTCTCTCAAGCCACCGTCTCGGACTGGAAAATATCGTTGAATTCAGAAAGCGCACGCCGGATTTCTTTGTCCAGATCAGCGCTGATAACCTGTTTTTCTTCTATCTCTTTCATTATGGCGGGGTACGTGCCACCGACGAATGCCAGGAGCTTTTCCTCATAGTCGCGGATGCGGTTCAGGGGATATTTGTCCACGAAGCCGCGAACTCCGGCGAAAATAATGATCACTTCCTCCGACAGGCTCATGGGCTTGTACTGAGGCTGCTTCAGAATTTCCACGAGCCTGACGCCACGGTCAAGCTGGGCCTGGGTTGCCTTATCCAAATCGCTGCCGAACTGCGCGAAGGCCGCGAGCTCGCGGTACTGTGCGAGGTCCAGTTTCAGGGTGCCGGCAACCTGCTTCATGGCCTTCACCTGAGCGGCGCCGCCCACACGGGATACGGAAAGTCCGACGTTAATGGCAGGACGGACGCCTGAATAGAAGAGGCTTGGCTCAAGATAGACTTGCCCGTCGGTAATGGAAATAACGTTCGTCGGAATGTAAGCCGAAACATCGCCTGCCTGGGTCTCGATGATGGGCAGGGCCGTCAGCGAACCGCCGCCGAGGTCGCTGTTCATCTTGGCCGCACGCTCCAGGAGCCGCGAGTGGTTGTAAAAGATGTCGCCGGGAAAGGCTTCCCGTCCCGGAGGCCGCCGGAGAAGCAGCGAAATCTGTCGATAGGCGACAGCCTGCTTAGACAGATCATCGTAAACGATCAACGCGTCCTGGCCGTTATCCCGGAAGTACTCGCCTATGGTGCAACCCGAAAATGCCGATATGTACTGGAGCGTGGCCGGATCGCCGGCGCAGGCGGATACGACGCACGTGTAGTCCATGGCGCCGTGCCGTTTAAAGGCTTCGACGATCTGCGCGACCGTGGATTTCTTCTGGCCCATGGCCACATAGATGCATTTGACGCCCGTCCCTTTCTGGCGAATAATGGCGTCGACACCGATGGCGGTCTTGCCGATCTGGCGGTCTCCGATGATGAGCTCACGCTGACCCCTCCCGATTGGCGTCATGGCGTCGATGGCCTTGATGCCCGTATACATGGGCTGGTTAACGGGCTGCCGCTGAATAACGCCGGGCGCCACCATTTCGATGCGCCTGAACTCCTCGGTTTCGATGGGGCCCTTGCCGTCGATGGGGGCGCCTGTTGCATCGATCACCCGTCCCAAAAGAGCCTCGCCGACAGGAACCTGGGCAATCCTTCCGGTTCGTTTTACGATATCGCCTTCCTTGATGTGCGTATCGTGACCGAGAATGGCAACTCCCACATTGTCGCGCTCAAGGTTGAGAACCATGCCGAGAATCCCTCCGGAAAACTCGAGCAATTCCATTGCCATGGCATTTTCGACTCCGTAAATCCTCGCAATGCCGTCTCCCACGGAGAGGACGGTTCCCGTCTCGCTTACGTTGAGCTTCGTTTCGTATTCTTCGATCTGTTGCCGAATAATACGAGTGATTTCGTCAGCCTTGATTGCCTCCATCCCTTACGTTTCCTCCCTGATAAGTTCCCTGATGCCGTTCAAGCGAGCACTGATGCTTCCGTCATAGAGAGTATCGCCAACCCTCACGACGATACCGCCGATCAACGACGGGTCTTCTTCCATTGACATCGTCACGGTTTTGCCTGTAATTTCCCGGAATCTGTCGCCGATTCGGCGAGACAATTCAGGCGAAAGCGGGAAGGCCGTCTTGATGGAGACCTGGATGCGGTTAAGCTCGATATCCAGGAAATGACGGTACCACCCCTCTATCTGAGAAAGAAGCCCGATCCGCATTTTGTCTCCCAGGACGTACAGAAAATTTGCCATGATTGTCGATGCCCGGGTCTTGGCGATGATCTTATGCAAAACGGCCTTTTTATCGACCCGGTCAAAAACAGGGTTCGCAAAAAATCTCGTCGCGTCGTCACTGTCCTTCACCATGGCGGCATATTGCCTGAGCTCTTCATAGACACGCTCGATGGTTCCATCCTCCCGGGCGATCTCGAAAAGGGCCTTTGCGTAACGTTTTGCAATCTCGCTGCCTATCAATTCTGCCTCACCGCCTTTTTGAGGAAATCGTCGATCATGCGCTCATGATCGCTCTTTGTCATGTTTTTCAACACGATATCCCTGGCTATTTGTACGGAAAGTTCCGCCGCTTCGGTCTTGAGTTCAAAAATTGCCCCCTGGGCCTCTTTCTCCAGACGAAGCCTTGCATCGATCTTCATCTTCTCGGCAACCTTCAGGGTCTCCTCGATTATCTTTTCTTTTTCGGTCCTGCCCTGGCTTTTAACGGCATCGACCAAATCTTCTATCTCCTTCGTCGCGGCAGTCAGACGGGCGGTATATTCATCATAGTTCTTTCTGGCCTCCAACCGCGCCTCTTCGGCATGGTCAAGGGATGCCGCAATCGAGTCGCGTCGGCCGTTGAAAAAACCCTTGACGCCTCCTGCGGCGAACTTCCAGAGCAGGATGACAAGAATGACAACATTCACCGCTTTCCATCCCAAAGCAACGAGCTTCTCTTTCAGACCCCCGTGAGCTTCGCCGCCTTTGTGGACGCCGCCGCTCTGGGATGGCGAGACGGCTTGTTCCGACGACCCGTGGTCCGATCCACCGGAAGCCGAAATCGCTATTGGGGGCAGAACAATCGCTAACACCATACAGGCGATCAGCAGCCGTTTCATTGAATGCTCCTCCCCAGAACCTTCTCGCCGATCTCCCGGGCCAGCGAACGGGTCTCCTCTCGCAGACTCATCCGGGCCGCCTCTTTCTCCTCTCCTATCATGGTTCTGAAATCATCGACCATTCTTCCGATCTCTTCCTGTGTTTCCTCGACGATTCGGCGGGCTCGCTTTGATCCCTCTCCTTTGATAGCTTCACGCTCCTCCAGAGCCCGGCGTCGCGCTTCCTTGAGCCGCAGTTCGTACTCCGCCATTTTACGATCCAACTCTTCTTTCAGCGACGATGTCTCGTGAGTCGAATCGTCCAGCTTTTTCTTCCGTTCACTCATGATGCGGAGGATCGGTTTGAAAAGGAGGTTGTTAAGGATAAAAATGAGGATAAGAAAGTTGGCAATCTGGATCAGCAATGTTCCATTAATCTCTACCATCCCCTTGCCACCTCGTTTCAGCTTCGGCGAAAAAAACCGGGCGGATAAGGAATGCGTCACCCGGTCGCCATTCAAGAAAGAACACCAGCTGCCGCTGGATTTCGCCCTTTTCCATGCTCTCCCACAGGCCGACCCATCTGTGTAACATAGCTTCGGGTTGGAGTCCTCTAATCATAAACGATGTTCATTGTCAATCATTCTTTGAGACGGCCTGACTCCCAAAAGCATTGCAGTTATTGAGTCCGCAAGCCCATCGGTCTTCCGGAAACAGAGCCTTCAGCCGCCTAATTCTTCCCGTCATCCTCGGGAATCGGCGAATCGTCCTGCCCCATCTTTATTTCACCGTTGAACGAGGCCCCCTCCTGAACCACGAGTTTCGCGGTCTTGAGATTGCCTTCCATTCTGCCTGTGGCGCCCAGTTCGACACGGTCTTTTACTTTGAGAGTTCCCTTTAGGGAACCGTAGACAATAACAGTGTCGAGGGAAACCGTTCCCTCCACTCGTGCGCCTTCCCCTACTGTAAGAATACCGCTTCCCAGTATCTCGCCGGTAAACTCGCCGTCAATCCTCACGGCGCCGTCCATTACCAGTTTCCCGCTGAATTCCGAACCCTTGCCTAAAAAAGCCTTTATTTCGTCGTTTTTCTTTATCACTATTTCGATCCTCCCGTCATATTAGCGGCTAAGGATAAACCGCCTCATGCTGACATTCAATAATAAACCGATTCCCGTCATGAGGACAATCATCGCCGAGCCTCCATAGCTGAGAAAAGGAAGGGGTATCCCCACAACGGGGAAAATCCCGATGACCATGCCGATATTGATTGTCACGCCCAGAAAGATATAGGCGGTAATCCCATAAGCTATGAACATCCCCGGCAAGTCCCGGGCGTGTCTCGCTATATTCAATCCCCAGAGGATGATTGTGAGATAGCAGCCGATAAGCAGCATGACTCCGACAAAACCCCATTCCTCCGCAAAGACCGAAAAGACAAAATCCGTATGTTGTTCCGGCAGAAATTTCAGTTGCGTCTGAGTTCCTTTAAACAACCCCTTGCCCATGAAACCGCCTGATCCCACGGCAATCATAGATTGTATTATGTGGTATCCCGTGCCGAGGGGATCGCGCTCGGGATCGAGGAATGTCAGTATCCTGGAACGCTGGTAATCCCTCAGAAGAAACCAAAAGAGAGGCATAATCATGAGACAGATCAACAGCAGCGCGATGATCGTCTTCCATCGAATGCCTACGAAAAGGATTATCGAGACGGAAAGAATGAAGATAAAAAGGGCCGTGCCGAGATCGGGCTGAAGCCCGATCATTATAACGGGCAGTGACAGGATGCAAGCGGGCACAACCAGGCTCTTCGTGGTAAATCCACCCTCGGGGAACACATCCGACGCATACCGGGCGAGGAACAGCACAACCGTCAGCTTGATCATTTCCGAGGGCTGTATGGAAAGCCCTCCAATAATGAGCCATCGTTGGGACCCCTGAGCGATTTTACCGTAGAGGGAAACGCCGATCAGCAGAATAACGGAAAAACCGAAAATGATGTAGGCATATTGAACGACGTACCGGTAATCGATGGCCGTCGCAACGGTCATACAGAAGAGTCCCAGGAGAATCCAGTAGAACTGTTTGACACAGGGCGCCGAGCCCCGGGGAAAATTGAGGGTGTGCCCCGTGCTATACAAATTCGCGAGACCGATGCCGCAAATCAGAAGCACCATGACGAGGAGCAGCCATTCGAAGTTTATGATGAGTCTCCGGTCAATCATCGGTCATTCAGCGCGCAATACAATGGTTGTTTTTTACCCCGATCGAGATACCAATCTATTATTTTTCTCGCAATCGGCGCCGCCGAGCTGCCGCCATGCCCGCCGTGTTCGACGATGACCATGAGAGCTATCTCGGGGTCCTGGTAGGGAGCGAAACAGACAAAAATGGCATGGTCTCTCAGCCGGTAAGGAATGTTCAGTTCACGATCCCCTTCCTCTTCGGGAAGACCGATAACCTGGGCCGTTCCCGTTTTCCCGCAGACGGTCTGATCGGGACGACGCAGAACCTTGCCCGTGCCCCAGTCTTCATTGACGGCGCCCCAGAGAGATCGTCTCAGAATATCTATGGTGCTTTTTTTCAAGGGAAGCGTGCCAAGGGACTCCGTCGAACAATTTTCGAGAACCGATCCATCGGCGTTCTCGATACTTTCCAGCAGGCGGGGCCGGTAGATAACGCCTCCGTTAGCCACGGCGGCGTAGGCCGACAGGAGCTGCAGCGGAGTAACGAGCATGAAGCCCTGACCGATGGAAAGGGAAATCGTCTCCCCGCGATGCCAGTTCTGATTGAGCGTTTTCTTTTTCCATTTCTTCGTCGGGACAAGACCTTTTTTTTCCCCGGGAAGATCTATCTTCGTAGGAAATCCGAACCCGAAGGCCCGGGTGTAATCGGCAAGTCGGTCGACGCCGATTTGTTCTCCAATGATATAAAAAAAGACGTCACAGGACTCTCCTATCGCCCGATAAACATCGAGTGAACCGTGTCCCTCTTTTTTCCAGCACCGGAACGTCCTGTCCCCCACGGTGTAACTGCCGCTGCAATCGATTTTCGTGTGGGGAGTTATGATGCCCATTTCCAGTGCAGCCGCCGCAACAACTATCTTAAAGGCGGAACCGGGAGGATACTGGCCGGCAATGGCTTTGTTTTGCAAAGGGCTGAGGGGGTCCGTCAGCAACTTGTCCCATTGGAGCTTCGAAATGCCTCTGTTGAAGAAATTAGGATCGAAGGACGGCTTGCTGATGAGAGCCCTGACGGCGCCGTTCCTGGGATCCATGGCTATGACGGCGCCGGCCCGCTCCTGGAAGGAATCCCAGCACACTTTCTGCAACTCCCCGTCGATGGTGAGAACAATGTTGCTGCCCGGAAGAGCCTGGGCCTTTCCCAGAACCTTGAGTTTCCGTCCCCTGACATTTACTTCAATCTGCTCGCCGCCGTGCCTGCCTCGAAGATAATCGTCGAAGGAATTTTCAATGCCGTACTTGCCGGTGATATCTCCAGCCCGGCATCCCTTGTCTTCTCTCTTTCGTAGTTCCGAACCGCTGATCTCTCCCACATATCCGACAACATGCGCCATGACAGGGCCTAGGATGTATTGGCGTATCGGCACGATCGATGTAACCACGCCGGGCAGGGCAATTGAATTCGTCTCCGCTATGGCTAGTTTTTCCATGCTCACATCGCGGTACATCGTCACGGGCATGAAGGGTTTCCGCCCTTTCATCCGCAGCAGTTGGGAGGAAACATTCTCCGGCGATTCTCCCAGGAGAGCCCCCAGATCCATCGCGACGGCTGCCGTAGCCTCTTCGGGTATGATTGCAATATCAAAGGAAGGATGATTATCCACAAGGATGGTCCTTCTGGCGTCCATCACGAGACCCCTCATGGGTTTGATTTCCTGGGTGCGAATCCGATTGCACTCAGAGCGTTGCCTCAGTTCGGACCCCTTAAGAATTTGCAGGTACCATAACCGTCCCCCAAGAACGAGGAACGTGCATGAAATGATCCAGAGTATGGCAGAAAACCTCCTCTGAAAATCTCCAGGCCCAGATTTGTTCAGCGTTTCATGTTGCTTCGGCATGGGAAAAACTCTCGTATCGTTCGACGATCGTCATCGCAAAGGGGCTCGCTATCGATGCCGTCAGGGACTGCGCAAGCACGGCGCCGACGATTAAACTGCAGTAAGTCGCGTCATCGCCGACAAGCCGGTATATTCCCCAGAGAAAAAGACTCGCAAGCACAGAGGCGGCAAAAACGAAAAGGGCAATCAGAACCGGATTCGTCGTGTATGTTCGAGCCGACAGAATTTTGACCGCCAGGAAGATCAGAGGATATATAAAAATATACATCCCCGGAAAGGGTACGGTCAAACAATCGTGAACAAAACCGGACAGAAGCGCCCAGAGAAGACCTCTTTCCAGAGGAAACCGAAGCGCGGCGCAGACTGTTCCGATCAGAAGTACGTCGCAATTGATATAAACCGGCAGAAACCGGTTCAACAGGCTGGTCTGCAGGACCGCAGCCATGAGGATGACAAAGGGAAGAGACAGGCAGTATCTCATGATCCCGAACTCCTTGCCGTGAAAAGAATCATCACCTCTTCGAGGCGAGTGGTGTCGACGGCAGGTTCGATCCAAATCGTAAGGAAGAGGTCCGTTGAGGATCTGGAAACGTCGATAACGCGACCCACGATTATCCCTTTCGGAAAAATCCCTCCTAGGCCGGATGTAATTATCTTTTGACCGACCTCAACAGTCACCGAACGCTGGACGTATTTCATGCGGAAGTATTCGTCGCGCCCGCACCCCTGTACTATGCCGTTGATCCGGCTCGGCTGAATGATGCAATCAATATTGCTGTTGAAATCGGTCAGCAGGAGGACCTTCGACTGATTCGACGACACTTCGACAACGCGTCCGGCGAGACCGGCAGCCCCGAGGACCGGCATTCCCACCCTGACGCCCTGCACCGTGCCCCTGTCCACCATGACAGTCTTGACAAGGGACCCTCCCCGCATACCGACGACTCTCCCCGAAATGACCGGATAATCGGCTTTTTGCTTGAAAGAAAGCATCTCCCTGAGCCGGGTGCACTCATTTTTGATTTCCTCGCCGGCATCCAGATCCCGCTCCAATGCCGCAATCCGCTCCCGAAGGCGCCGGTTCTCTTCCTGAAGGCCGACAAGCAGGATATATCGGTTCCAGGCGCCCCGCACAGAGGATGCCGTTCGATCAGCGGCACGCTGAAAGGGCGCCGCCGTCTCAAAAACGACCCGCCTGATCCAGCCCGTGTTCCCGGCCGCATCGGGGCGCGACAGGACCAGCAAGGCTGCGAAAACTGCAAGCAGAGCAACAACGGCGAAGATCTTCCGGTGGGTCTTCTGCGACGACATTTACACCTTCAGCGGCACAGCGGGACGTCAAGAAACCTCTGCCCGGCAGGGACGATGGCGGGATTTACGACTGTACGGTAATGCTTTTCAAAAGATCCAGTTCGTCAAGGGCCTTGCCGGCGCCGCGAGCCACTGTCGACAGCGGATCTTCGGCAATGGTAATGGGAAGCCCCGTCTCCTCCCTGAGAAGCATGTCGATATTGCGCAAGAGGGCGCCGCCGCCTGTAAGGACAATCCCTCGGTCGACGATATCGCCGGCCAGTTCGGGAGGCGCATTTTCCAGGGCGTCCCGAACAGCGGCGACAATCACGCCGATGGGCTCTGCCATGGCTTCCCGGACCTCTTCTGAATTGATCTCCACGGTTTTAGGAATTCCCGAAATCAGATCCCGCCCTTTAACATCAACGGTTCTCAGTTCATTGTCGGGATAGGCGCAACCGATGGCGGTCTTGATCATCTCTCCGGTCCGCTCGCCGATCAGAAGGCTGTATTTCCGCTTCATATACTGTACGATGGACTCGTCAAGCTTGTCGCCGGCTACGCGAACGGAATTGGCATAGACGATGCCTGAAAGGGATATAACGGCCACTTCCGTCGTTCCTCCGCCGATGTCCACAATCATCGAACTCACCGGTTCAGTAATGGGCAGCCCTGCTCCGATGGCCGCCGCCATCGGTTCCTCGATGAGATAGACTTCCCGGGCGCCTGCGGACTCAGCCGTCTCTTTGACCGCCCGCCGTTCCACCGGCGTGATCCCCGAAGGTATGGAAATGATGATCCGGGGCCTCACCAGCGCCTTTCTCTTGTGCACTCTTAATATAAAATACCTGAGCATCGCCTCGGTAATTTCAAAGTCGGCAATGACGCCATCTCTCATTGGCCTGATGGCCACGATGTTTCCCGGCGTTTTGCCCAGCATCTGCTTTGCTTCAGTACCGACAGCCAGCACTCTTTTCGTCCCGCGCGAATCCTGATGAACGGCCACTACCGACGGTTCGTTCAAAACTACCCCTCTGCCCTTCACGCAGACGAGAGTGTTGGCCGTTCCAAGATCTATGGCAAGGTCATTGGAAATTTTCCCCAGAAAGTAATCTAAAAACAAGGATGGGACCTCCTCCGGTCGTGCAAGATGGTTCCTATCTATACAGTATTTCCAGGACCTAAGCAAATAAAAACTATTGCATTTTACATGGCTCTATATTACTAATATGCCCCTTATTGGGATCCATGAACAACAGGAGAGAAAGGCGCAACCGATGCTTAATGTCATGCGTAAACATGCCCGAGGCTGGATGATGAAGGTCATCCTGGGGCTCATCATTGTGGTTTTCATATTTTACTTCGGCTCGATCAGGGGAAGGGACAAGGCGGAGAGGCTGGCGGAAGTTGACGGCACAAGCATTTCTTACGTCGAGTTTGTCAGCGATTATCAAAAGCTTCTCGATTCTTACCGCCAGATGTACGGGAATCAGCTGACCGACAGCATGATAAAGTCGATGAACCTCAAGGAGGCAGCCTTTGAACGTCTTATTGGGCGAACCATCCTTCTCAAAAAAGCCCGAGATTACAAGATTTCGGTGAGCGACGAGGAAATCAAACAGGCAATCGCCAAGTATCCTGCCTTCCAGAGAGAAGGGATCTTCGATGTCGATCTGTACGGACGGGTCCTACGGCAGAACCGTCTCTCTCCCGAGGAATTTGAGGACTCGCAACTTCAGATGATCACAATCAAGAAATTGGAAGATTTAATCAAGGAAGGCGTCAAGATTTCCGATAAGGAAATCTTCGACCTCTACAGGTCGCACAACGAACAAGTGAACCTCCGCTTCATAACTGTTCCCATCGCCGATATAAAAAAGACCATCAAGCCCTCCGAGGAAGAACTGGAAAAATATCTTCAGGAAAAAAGCGAACAGTACAGAATGCCGCGGAAGATCACGGGAGCTTATATTGCTTTACTGGGCGAAACCTATGGGAAAAGCCTGGAAGCGAGCCCTCGGGAGATAGAGGAATACTACGAGGCGAACAAAGCAGCTTTCAAGAAGCAGGACGGCACGGAGCGGCCCCTGGCGGAAGTGTCAGGAACGATCAAACAGATTCTTCAGACAAGAAAAGGCATGGTCGTTGCACAGACGGAGGCGAAAAAGGCCTACGAGATCATTTACCAGCGCGAAAATTTCGACGCCTACGCGCAAGAACATAAACTGGCGTCAACACCCGTCGAATTCTCCGAAAACGAACAGGCGCCCTCGCCATTCTCCTCGATCGATGGCCTTCCCGCAGAAATCTTCAGCCTGAAAAAAGGAGAAACCTCCAGGCTGCACGCCGACGAACGAGGCTACTATCTCTTTAAAGTCGTGGCGGATCACCCCTCGTATATTCCCAAGCTGCCGGAAGTGCGGGAGGCAGTGCGCCGTGATTACATAGACCAGGAAGCTCAAGTGCGCGCGAAGGCCAAGGCGGAAAGTTATCTAGCCCAACTGGCGAAAGGCGCGACTTTCGAGGAAGTGGCAAAATCGGCAGGCAGGCCGCTGGATCAAACGGAACTTTTCGTTCCGGCAGTTGCTATCCCTAAATTGGGCAACTCGGCGGAACTGGCGGCGGTCATACCGGAGCTGTCAAAAGAACATCCCTTGCCGAAGACGGTTTTTCTCGTGGATGATCGATATATCGTTACTGCTCTCAAAGAACGGGGCGAAATCGACGACAAGGACTTCATGGCAAAACGAGACGACTTGCGAAAGTCTCTCCTGACGATGAAATCGGCTCTGTATTTCGAGAGCTGGCTCGCGCAAACCAAGGCCTCGATGATAGAGAAGGGGACACTGAAGATCCTCAAGAATCCCCAAGAATTCTAGAATCAGCGGTTTTCTTTTCGGGAGTTTTATTAAAATTTTTCAAAAAAAGCTTGCAGCTGTTTTATGAGGGCAATTTTTTCGCTGGTACTGAAGCCCTCGTCGAAGACAAACTCCAGCAGGAAGAGAACCTTGTAGTCCACGGCGGAGGTGTTGTACTCCTGTAGAGGAGTCACCTGAAGGTCCTTCAGCTTTGCCAGCTGATCCTTGTTTATCATCTCCGAGCCTGCCAGGAGGAGATTCAGAGCCTCTCTGGCGTCGTCGACGTTTTCCAGTACAAGTTCGATGCCTTCAAGCTTCTTTACGGCCTTGACGATTTTATCGCGTTCGACTTTGATTTTCATGGCTGCCCTGCCGCCTCCTCTTTACATGTTTATATAATAGATAAAATTCGAATCTGCGGTCAAGGATAAAGTCAAGGGGAAGCACATAATCAGAGGAACCGGCTTATCGCCTCCAGAGCCTCGGCGGCGCCGCTGTCAATGGAGATATGATCGTGCGAGGAAACATCGGGTTCGCGAGGATTGATTCGAATGAGCGTGGCGCCAAGACTCTCAGCCACATGCTCCGACTGCCTGCGGACCGTGGGCACTGCCTCGCCGGCGCCGATTTCAACAACGGCAAGCCGCAACTCCCGGCGGACCACCTCTCTCAGCCAGTCGACGAAACGCCGTTCCTGCTCCTCCGTTCTGTCTGATATCCAACGCCAGTCGCCGAACATAAGAACATTCGGTCGAGCAAGACCGCCGCAATGGATGCATCGCGGAAGCGGTTCCAGGGCAATGAACCGGGCCTCGTCAACGACGATGTCCGCCTTCTCGGCAGTCCATATGCCGTTGCCGCAGGGCGCCACGCACTGTAAATAGTGAATGGAGCCGTGACACTCATCAATGCGACTTTCGTCAAAATCCGCCTTCTGAAATTGTCCGTCCACGTTGGATGTGAAAACGAAAAAACCGCCCTTCTTTTCTCTCCCGACGGCCAGAAGCGTCCCGAATCCTCCATGAGGCGCCGTGCGCCGATAAAGGTTCATCCTGTGACCGTAAAACGCCCAAGCAAGACCGGGGTTCTCGTCGAACCACCGGGGATTAGCCATCTCATAGAAAGATTTTCCCAAGCGGGCAATCGGCGGATAGGCCCTCCAGAAACCATCCTGTCCGCGAAAATCCGGCAGCCCCGAATCGACGCCCATGCCGGCGCCGGCTGTAATCAGAAGGGCTTCGGCCCTCTTTATGGCATCGGCGGCGCGCCGAAAGGAAAGCTCCCTGATTTCCATAGACTCCCTCCGCAGATTTTAAACGCGTCATACACTTCTTCATACTACGGGAGAACCTCTTCTGCCAAGAAGAAGGGCGACCGGACCCGCATAAAATATTTTCCCGTTGAAGAGAACGACGCGACCCGGTACAATAGGCTTGATTTCCGGTCAAGGGAGGATCGGCGATTTACATCAATTCCCCTAAGAGACGCGGATTTTTCGATTGATTATGAAGTCCTTCCGTTGCATCTCCGAGCAGGGGGAAATCTCAATGCGGGAGCAGCAACCATGAAACCGAAATTTTTAATGCTTGCCATTGCAATCCTTCTGGCGCTCATCATACTTGCCCAGAACACGGAGGTCGTTGTTTTCAGAATTCTCTTCTGGAATATTGCCATGTCGCGAATAATCTTCGTCTTTTTTATGATGCTTCTAGGTTTCGTCGCCGGGTATGCAACGGCCCGGTTCAAAGGGACCAAAGGATCGAAGAAGTTATAATTTCTGTCCGCCCCTCCATTGCGACGACCTCTCGGCAAGGGTTCGGCGATCGCACGGCAGTCTTCGGCGATGTCCGATTAAACGCCGCCGGCCTGGAACAACTTTTCATTCAGCAGAATTTTTCAAGTTTTAGAGGAGGAGTGGGAGCCGCCACGAGGAGGCTCCCACTTCGACAATGGCGAGCTCTAAAAACGCAGGTGCATGGACTGCCTTTAGAATCGCCAAATCATTGGAACTAATATGATGACGAGAATCGTGCTTACCAGCTGGGGCAGCCAGCCGGCTTTGACATAGTCCATGAAGTTCAGCTTGCCGGGACCGAGGACGATCGTGTTCGGCGGCGTCGCAATGGGCGTCATGAAACAGAGGCTCGCCGCCATGGCGATGCCCATGAGGATCGGCGCGGGATTCACTCCCAGGGCCTGGGCCGAGGCGAGGCCGATGGGAGCGACGATCAGCGTCGTTGCCGTGTTCGAGGCGAACTG
>JAFGGB010000006.1 GCA_016930775.1 Deltaproteobacteria bacterium | reverse complement strand
GGGAACCCCTTGTTGACTGAATGAGGCCGGCAGACCGCAGGGGAATCGCTATGAGGCTTAAATATTTCTCTGAGATGTCCTGTTCTTTAGCAATATCCTTAAGGAATATTGGACCTTGACCAAGCTGTTCCGCCAGGGAAGCCATGAGCCGAAGACCGTATCGCGTTCGTGTTGATACCTTCATATTGCACCATCGATTCTATCAATACTATCATTTTGCTAGTAATTAATTGACTGACCCTTGAATGTCAAGATAATTTTATGATGGCTGCGGGAGGATCTTTGTATGGCTGAATCGCCTGTATCCGGGCTATGAACGTCGAGAGTCGGCGCCTTTAGTCCTTTAGGCGATCCCCGGGGGAAAATGCGAAGGAACCTGGGCAGTTTCATAAGGCATGGAAAAATTCCGAGCTTGTTTTTTTTCAACAAATGTATTAAATTTATACCACTCGCTAATCGCAATGCCTCGTTTCTAATCCGATTTTTAACGGGGCTCTTACGATTTTGCGGTCCATTGTTTCCCGATGGATCGGGGAATGTGATGTTATGGCTTCTGTTTATCCCATGATTCGCTATCGCAGCGATGTTGTTCCTCTCGTCGCCGGCGGCAGCGCACTTGACGGGTTTCCCCATCGCGGGAAAGTTGCTCAAGACCTTCTTTCTGCCGCGGAGCGACAGGAAAAACAAGAACCTTCATCCTCCTTTATCGACATCTTCGATATAGCCCTCGGAGATTCCGTCAACCTTTCCTATAATAAAGCCGGCCATCTTGCACCCTCGTTCCGGACAACCGCAGGAAAAGGAAAGATAGTAGATATTTTCTCCTGAAGCGTTCTCGCGGGTTTTCCCTGAATGGAAGCCTCTCCGCCGGCAAGGGCTTTGATTACGTTAACCACCCCGCAGCTTCCAGGGGAAAATCCACGGAGAAGAGGATATTCTGAACCTTCATTTTCTCCAAAGAATTTTTTGGAAGTTTCTTCGGACTTGTTTGATGTAATCAGTCTATCGCTTCGGCGTCAATATGGCATGGGGGCAATGCCTTGTCAGCGAGGGCGATTGCCGTCTGATTCCCTGTGACGCCCTTGTTTTTGCAGTTCTTATCCTGTAATATCAATGACCGCGGCTTAACAGTGAAACGGGGAGGAGGCGCGACGTGGGGCTATTCAAGGCAGCGACATTCAACGTCAATTCCGTGCGTTCTCGACTCCACATAATCATCCCCTGGCTTGATCGCCACCGTCCCGACATATTGTGCATGCAGGAAACAAAAGTCGAAGACCGCAAATTTCCCAAGGACGCCTTCGAGAATCTTGGGTATCGAATAAATGCCAAAGGCAACAAACAGTACAACGGAGTGGCCATAGCTTCCCGGGAGGAGCCCGAAGAAATCCGGTACGGCTTTGATGACGACGGTCCTGCCGACATGGACCGCATCATGATCGCTGTTTTCAAAAATCTCATTGTCGTCAATTGTTACGTGCCCCAGGGCAGAGACCGAGAGGACCTGCAATTCGACTATAAGCTTGAGTGGTTCGGACGCTTGCGCGATCATCTCGAGGCAAATGCCTCTGCGAAGGAGCATGTTCTGTGCCTCGGGGACCTTAACGTTGCCCGAGAAGAGATAGATGTTCACAATCCGAAACGCCTTAAAGGGCATGTCGATTTCACTCCCGAAGTTTGGGAAAAGTTTGATGAGGTTCTGTCGTGGGGGCTTTCTGATATATTCAGGAAACACCGTCCCGGCGTGCCCGAGCAGTACACCTTTTTCGATTACCGTGTACAAAAATCGGTGGAGCGGAAGCTCGGCTGGCGGGTCGACCACATTCTTGGGACTCAATCAATTTGCGAACGATCCGTCGAGAGTTACATCGACTTGGCGCCGAGACTTGCCGAGAAGCCTTCGGACCATACAATCCTGGTCGCTGAATTTGATTTCTGAGCATTGGCGTGCGACGCTGCAATAGCAAAAACGCCGAG
This sequence comes from Deltaproteobacteria bacterium, assembly GCA_016930775.1. GTDB lineage: Bacteria > Desulfobacterota > Syntrophia > Syntrophales > UBA2210 > JAFGGB01. Next base: position 3,720 of record JAFGGB010000006.1, on the reverse strand, counting down.
CTTGCGCCGAAAGCTGTCCCATAGCCTCATGCGGGCGGGGTGTTCCGGCGGGGCAGGGATAGAGCATTGAAAGCGAGGAAGGCGATGATACTCATCGGCGATATTGGCGGCACAAAGATAGACCTTGCTCTTGTCGATCACGGCCGGCGAGGGAAGGTTATAAACGAGAAGACGTTTCAGTGCGCCGACTATGGAAGTCTCGAAGATATCATAGCCGTTTACCTGACTGAAGTTGGCGAGCCCGTCGTTGAGGCCCTTTTCGGCGCGGCGGGACCGGTGAGAAATGGCTTCGTGAAACTGACGAATCTCCCATGGATTATCGAGGAGAACAGCCTTGCACGGAGCTTCGGTTTTTCCCGGATCAAAGTGATCAATGACGTTGAGGCGATTGCCCATGCCGTGCCGACGCTGAAAAAGGGCGATGTGAGGACGCTGAATCCCGGCAGACCTTCGCCTTCGGGCGCCGTAGGAGTCATAGCTCCCGGAACGGGTCTCGGAATGGCTTTTTTGAGCTTCCTTCCGGACGGCCGGATGTATGTTCGTTCCTCCGAAGGAGGTCACTGCGATTTCGCTCCCCGAACGGTCCTTGAGTATGAAATACACCGGTACCTCAGAAGGCGGCATAAGCATGTAAGCTACGAGAGAGTTTGCTCGGGGCTGGGCATCGCAAATATCTACCGCTTTCTCCGGGATGAACGGTATTATCGCGAACCGCAGGAACTGACGGAGAAATTATCGAAGGCGGCCGACATAACTCCTGTTATTGTCGAGAGGGCCTTGGATAATTCGATCGACTGCGAGCTGTGCAGGATGGCGCTTACTGTTTTTTGCAACCTGCTCGGCGCCGTTTCGGGCAATTTTGCCCTTATGGCCATGGCTGCAGGGGGCATCTATCTTGGGGGCGGCATCCCGCCGAGAGTTCTGCCGCTTCTTATGGAGGACAGTTTCATGAAGGCTTTTCTCGACAAGGGCAGAATGTCCGAAATCCTGGTTGAAATTCCCGTTCATGTAATAATGGTCGATCGGGTCAACATACGAGGTCTTGCCCAGGCGACAGCCGAGTGGCAGAAAGATTCCGGTGAATGACCAGCGTCCGAAATGAGGGAAAGAATGCAAAACAAGCGAAGGGTCGGCGGAAATTGTTGAACGATGAGACTTTTGGCAATTTTTAGAGCCGATTGAAAAGAGTGTAATGGTACAATAAGGACATTCGGTTATAGGTTCTCATATAAAAGGAGTTTTCGCGATGAATGCTGTACATCAAACCCTGATTGACAGGGCCGTAAACACGATACGCTTCCTCTCCGTCGATGCCGTGCAGAAAGCGAATTCGGGCCACCCCGGCCTGCCCTTGGGCGCAGCGCCCATGGCCTATGCTCTCTGGATGCGGCATCTTCGTCACAATCCCCGAAATCCCCGCTGGCCCGACAGGGATCGTTTTGTTCTTTCGGCAGGCCACGGTTCCATGCTCCTCTATTCATTGCTTCACCTTACGGGCTATGATCTTTCTCTTGAAGATATCAAGGCTTTTCGGCAGTGGGAGAGCAAAACGCCGGGGCATCCGGAGTACGGCGTGACTCCCGGCGTGGAAATGACTGCGGGACCGCTGGGTCAGGGCATCAGCACGGCCGTGGGCATGGCATGCGCCGAGGCGCATCTGGCGGCGCGGTTCAACCGGGACGATTCTGTTGTTGTCGATCATTACACCTATGTTCTTGCAAGCGACGGCGATCTCATGGAAGGGGTAGCCGCCGAGGCTTGCTCTCTGGCGGGACACCTCGGTCTCGGCAAACTCATCGTGCTGTATGACGATAACAGAATAACCCTGGCGGGCGCCACGTCACTGACGTTCACGGAGGATGTGGGTCGGCGCTTCGAGGCCTACGGCTGGCAGGCGCTCCGGGTGGATGACGGCGCCGATGTAAGGGCCCTGGACGACGCGATAGCCGCGGCGAAACAGGAAAGGTCGAAGCCCTCTCTCATTATGGTCAGGACGATCCTGGGATACGGTTCGCCAAAGAAACAAAACACCTTTGCGGCCCACGGATCGCCCCTTGGCGCCGATGAGGCGATCGCCGCCAAGAAGAATCTCCAGTGGCCCGTCGAACCTGCCTTCTGGATTCCCGAGGATGTACATGCTCATTTCCTCACCTCCCGCGACAGAGGAAATCGATGGGAGGCCGAATGGCAGGAAAGCTTCGAAAAATACCGTCAACGCTATACGGCCGACGCAACTGAATTGGAGCGTGTCACGGGGGGCGTCCTGCCGGAAGGATGGGATCTCGATCTTCCCGATTTTACCGAAGGAGGCGCTGCTCTTTCCACCAGGAAGGCCTCCGAAACGATCCTGCAGACCCTGGCGCCGAGACTCCCGGAACTGATGGGAGGCACGGCCGATCTCAATACGTCAACCCTGGGATGGCTGAAAGGTTTCGGCGATTTCCAGCCGCCCGATCGGCCGGTGAGCGATCGCCAGGGCGCCGTCGGCGGGCCCTGGAACTTTACCGGGAGAAATATCCATTTCGGAGTCCGGGAGCATGCAATGGCGGCCATTGCGTCGGGGATGACTCTTCATGGAGGCATCATACCCTTTACGGGAACGTTCCTTACCTTCTCCGATTACATGCGCCCGGCTATGCGGCTTGCTGCGCTCATGGGGTTGCGGGTCGTCTATATCTTTTCCCACGACAGTATCGGCGTAGGCGAAGACGGGCCGACGCATCAGCCCGTTGAGCAGGTCATGGGGATGAGAACGACTCCCAACCTGACGGTTTTCCGTCCCGGCGACGCGGCAGAGACTGTCGAGGCCTGGCGGGCGGCTGTGAAGAACGACCATGGTCCAACGGCACTGGTCCTCACGCGACAGGATGTGCCCAGGATCGACCGAACCCGGTGTGCATCGGCTTCAGGCGCGACGCACGGCGGATATCTCCTCTGGGAGTCGCAATCCCAGGACCTTCCGGAAATCATTATCATTGCCACGGGAGCTGAGGTTCACCTGGCGCTGACCGCCGCCGAAAATCTTGTTGCAGACGGATCGGCCGTCCGGGTTGTCTCCATGCCCAGTTGGGACCTCTTCGACAGCCAGCCTCCGGAATACCGCACGAGCGTTCTGCCGCCGGCAGTCACGCGGCGCATTGCCGTCGAGGCCGGCATAACCCTGGGTTGGGAACATTATGTGGGCATCGAAGGAAAGGTTATCGGCATGAAGGGTTTCGGCGCCAGCGCCCCTGCCCCCGTTCTGTACCGGAAGTTCGGCATTACTGTCGAGGCGATTGTAGAAACGGCGCGGGAGTTGCTGGGCAAAAAGTGAATCTTTCAAGTTTCTGAAAGGCGCTGCGACTATGGAATATTACGCGAAACTGAACGGCTGTGAAGAAACGACGATGAAGGCCGTCGAAGAATTCGGAAAGAACCGCATACTCAAAAGAATTCTTCACCATGATCACCGGGTGTGGAAAGAAGATCCTGCGGAGATTTCGAACCGTCTTGGATGGCTCGCCTGTCCCCATGCAATGGAGTCCGCCATCGATGACCTGGAGCGCTTCGCCGCTTCCGTGGCCGGCGAGGGATTTACCGATGTTGCTCTCATCGGCATGGGCGGGTCGAGCCTGGCGCCGGAAGTGCTGGTTCGTCTGCTGGGCAGCCGGCCGGACCGGCTGCGACTCCGCATTCTCGACAGCACCGATCCCGGGGCCGTCGTCGCCGCAGAGGAGTCTC
>JAFGGB010000044.1 GCA_016930775.1 Deltaproteobacteria bacterium | reverse complement strand
GTATTTATCACTTCGATGGTTTTTCCCGAGAGGGATGTTATGATGTCTCCCGGTTTGCAGGCGTGACCGCTGGGGAGGTTTTCAGCCGCGGGAATGAGTCCTATGAGGGTCACGGGGAGAGCCAGAGCGGCGGCGGCCTTCACCGTTCCGATGACGGCGGCTGCCCCGGCCATGTCCGTTTTCATTTCGTCCATTCTCTCGGCCGGTTTCAAACAGATGCCCCCGCTGTCGAAGGTAATGCCTTTTCCCACGAGGACGACAGGTCGCGAGCCGGGTGTTCCTCCATCGTACTTCATGATTGTGAACGTAGGAGGTTCGGCGCTCCCCTTGGCGACAGAGAGAAAGGCATTCATTCCCAGGAATTCTATAGCCTCGCGATGGAGAACTTCTACAGTTACCGTATCGGAGGCGACGGACCGGGCCCGCTCGGCCAGGACGGATGGCGTCATTTCGTTGGAAGGCGCGGCCACGAGATCCCGTGTGAAGGAAACGGCATCGGCAATTGCGACGGCGTATGCCGCTGCGTCCCCGATTATGCCCAGAAGGGATGGATCTTCTTCCACGATGGTTAGTGTTTCTATCTCGTCTTTGAACTCATCCTTTTCGCTCTTGAATATCAGAAACCGGTACAGTCCCAGGGCCGTTCCCTCGATGATCGCTTCGGCGCGCCGGGCGACGGAAAAAGAATCGATGCCGATATCGAGGGATAGGGCGAAAGAACCGATGTGAAGGTCGCGGATTTTCTGGGCCGCCTTTGATGCGGCGCCTCTGAGAATATCGAGGGTTGCATCTTCTTTCTTCCCGAGACCGGTGAGAAGTATCCGTTGCGGGCCGATGAGCCCTTTTGGGTAGAGAAGATTAAGTTCAAACAGTTTGCCTCTGAAATCGCCCGCGTCGAGCACCAATGAGAGAAGGCCTCCGGACCGTTCATCGACGGTCCGTGCGGCGCCCCGAAGCGGGCTGTTCTCGAAAAGGAAAAGGATGATTGCTTCGCTGTCGCAGGTGACGAGAGATCCTCTGGTTATGACGGGCTTCATATAACATTTGCCTCCTCTATGTTCCTATGGGAAAGAAAGATAGCACACGGGTCTGCAATGTCAATTGCGCACGGTGAAATTGCGGCATTTGAATTTCCGTTTGAAAATGATCATTTTTCGACTTTTTACGAGTTCATTAATGTTTGCAGGTATCATTGCGCGGGTTGCTGACGTGCGGCGGGAATTTCCTTCGAAAGGCTTTGGATCTGCTGTTGCAGTTCGCCGAATCGAGCGTTCTCGGGGGGCGTATGCTCCAGGGCGGCCTTGAAATGGAAAAGAGCCGTCTTCGCTTTGCCCTTCTGTTTAAAAAAAAGGCCGAAATAGTAATGGGAATCGGCGAGACGATTGGATTTTCCGTAGGCCATTGCGATGTTGTACTGAAGAGTCTGATCCTCGGGGCGAATCTCCAGGAGTTTTTCGTATAAAGCAATGGCTTGATCGTGTCGTTCCGCTCTTTCAGAGGCCCGGGCCAGGGACATCATGATCTCCGGATCGGTCGGATGCTGCCGGTATGCCGACTGGAGAGTCAAAAGGGCCGTGCCTGTATCGCCCATTTTCAGGTAGGCGCCGCCAAGACCTCTCAGAATGTCGGGATCATCGGGCGCCTGTTTTGCGGCGCGTTTGAAAAATTCAAGAGCTTTCTCCGCATAGCCTGCACTTTCGTAGGCAAAGGCTATGCCGTAAAGGGCATCGAGGTCGTCGGGGTTTTTTGTAAGTTCGTCTTCAAAATAGCGGATCTGGCCATGGCGATCCTCGTCTGCCAGGATGGAGAGAGTTTTGATCCGCGAGAATCCGCCGACGATGCTTGAAACGCCCCTGTTCTTGTATATGCTGGCAAGCAGCCCGTCGATGTAGGTCATGCGGTCCGTTGTGCCGGGATGCGTAAGAAAATAGGAGGGAACGGCGCTTGAATAATATTCATAACGCCTCATGATAGCGAGAAAATCGACGACGCTGCGGCAGTCGTAGCCTGCCTTCGACAGGTACGACAGGCCGAGACGGTCGGCATCTTCTTCGTTGTCTCTGCTGTACTTGAGAGTCATGTGAGTTGCCGTGGCTATGGAAAAGGCCGAGACGGCCGCAGCGGCTTCGCCGCCAAGGAATGAGCCCGCGAGAATGGCGGCGAGCGTCGCAATGTTCATTTTCTGGGCCTTTTCAATTGACTGGGCGATGTGACGGGCATTGACGTGGGCTATTTCATGAGCGATGACGCCGGCGATCTGGCTTTCGTTTTCGGCGATCTTTACAAGCCCCGGGAAGATGTAGACGTAACCTCCCGGCGTGGCGAAAGCGTTGATTCCCGAGGCATTGACAACGGAAAAGGTGAAATCAAAAACCGGCTTGCCCGAATGGGCAAGAACCTTTCGCCCCACCGATTCTATGAAAGCATTGATTCGCTGGTTGTCTGAAAGCATGCCTTTTTCGCGGAGTTTTTCGTAGAATTCCCTGCCGAGTTTCCGTTCGTCTTCCAGGGAAAAGGAAGCGGCCGGAAGAACGGTGCAACAGATATGTACAAAAACGGTTACGACAAGAAAAGTTGATTTGAGAAGCATGCGGCGGCTGCTCTGTTTCATAGCGCGACGATACAGTTTTTCCCTTAATTTATCAAGGAATCCGGGAGGCCTATTTTTTTGTGATTAATTTTGACACCGCAGGCTATCTATGGTACAGGTTCTATTGTTTTCGAGGACAATGTTATTATTTCATGAACAGCCGACGCATCAAGTGGTGGGTTTGTTACGTCCTGCCGGCTTTTTTCTATTCAGTTCTTATTGTTTATCTATCATCTCTTTCCGATCTGCCCTCTCCCATGCCAGGCTTTTACGGAAGCGATAAATTGCTTCACGGTTGTGAATATTTTCTCTTCGGTTATCTGATAATGCGCTCCCTTGTCGTTGCGGTGGAAGATCGTTCCAGCACTGTCCCGGCATTGGCAACGGTTATCCTTGGAGGGTTCTTTGGTCTCAGCGACGAGATTCACCAGGCCTTTGTGCCCGGCCGGGAGGCATCGCTGATGGATTTCCTCTTTGACATGGCCGGTCTTGCCGCGGCCGTGCTGGCCTTCTCGTTCCTTCGGCGTCGCTTCGGTCCCCTGAGATTTATCGAGGATTGGATCGAGGAGGTCCGTTAATGAGGACGGCCGTTGTTGCCATCGACGGACCTGCGGGAGTGGGCAAAAGCACCGTAAGCAAGGATCTGGCAACGGTTCTTTCCTATAGACATCTCGATACGGGATCGCTCTACCGAGCCGTGGCATGGCAGGTAATGACGGAGAAGATTCCCTACGAAAATGCCGAGATCCTGGAACGTTTTCTCGGCCGTCTCGCTCTTTCCCTCGTTCGGAGAAATGAGAACACGGCGGTTTTTCTGGGCGAACAGGATGTATCGATGGCTATTCGCGAAGAATCCGTCGGGATGCTGGCCTCTACAATATCGGCTATACCGGCGGTCCGTCAGGCGCTGCTTCCCGTTCAGCGCGAGATTGGGAAAACCGGCGGTCTGGTGGCCGAGGGGCGTGATATGGGGACGGTCGTTTTCCCTCGGGCCGACGTCAAATTTTTTCTCACGGCATCCCTGAGAGAGCGGGCGCAGCGGCGCCGCCTGCAACTGGCGGCCCGGGGCGAAAGCATCTCCCTTGCCGAGGTTGAGAGGGAACTGTTCCGGCGGGATGAGCAGGATGCCAACAGGTCTCTGGCGCCGCTGAAACCGGCCTCCGATGCCTTGATCGTTGATACGACGGATATCGGTGTAAAAAAGGTTGTGTCCCTTTTGAGACGCGTGGTGGAAGAACGTCTCGGCGTCCGCCCTTCAATGTGCTGAAATGTGGACGGGCATGACTCTCGAAGGGCCGAAAATGATGCAATTCGCTTGATCTTTTATAATCAGTGTGCTAGCAAGGCCCTACCGGGTGTGGCAGATATTTTTTCAGTCAGGGGGTATTGGGTTAATGGTTAACAGTGACAACAACATAAAGACAGAAGAAACAACGATTCCAACGGAGGTGAAGACCGAAGCGCGCCACCACGCGACAAAAGCCGAAGATACGACATTTTCCGATCTCTATGAACAGTCGCTCCAAGAGATTCCTCTCGGACAGGTCGTCACGGGAACGATCGTCGAAATCAATGACGACACGGTGATGATAGATGTAGGCTATAAGACGGAAGGCCGTCTGAGAACCAGCGAACTCCGGAACGAAGACGGTTCCATCGAGTTTTCAATCGGCGACGAGATCGAAGTGTTCGTTGATCGCAAGCAGGAGGACGAGCTTATCCTTTCCCGCGAAAAAGCCATGCGCATGAGGGTCTGGAAAGACATCATCAAGGCTTATGAACAGGGCGCCACTATACAAGGCAAGGCGGTAAAGAAGGTTAAGGGCGGTCTATCCGTAGACATAGGAATCTGGGCGTTTCTCCCCGGCTCGCAGATCGACGTCAACCCGGTGAGGGATTTTGACCGCTATCTCGGCAAGACCTTTGATTTCGAGGTTCTGAAATACGACAGGAAACGGAACAACGTGGTCCTTTCCCGCAAGTCGATCATAGAACGGGAAGTGTCGCAGAAGAAGCAGGGACTCCTGGAGACCCTGTCCGAGGGCAAGGTGGTTGAGGGCGTAGTAAAGAACATTACGGACTACGGCATTTTCATCGATCTGGGCGGCATCGACGGCCTTCTCCATATAACCGACATGTCTTGGGGTCGAATCCGTCATCCTTCGGACAACTTCTCCAAAGGCGACAAGATCACCGTCAAAATCCTCAGTTTTGATAAAGAAACGGAAAAGGTTTCTCTGGGACTCAAACAGCTCAACGATAATCCCTGGAACAGCATTACGGAGCGCTATCCCATAGGTTCCTCCGTTGAAGGCAAGGTGGTGAGCTTCATGGATTACGGCGCCTTTGTGGAGCTCGAGACCGGAGTGGAGGGCCTCATTCATGTTTCCGAGATGTTCTGGACGAAGAAGATCAGGCATCCCTCGTCAGTTCTCACCGTAGGCGAGACAGTGAACGTCATGATTCTCGAAGTGGATTCCCAGAACAGAAGAATATCCCTCGGTTTCAAGCAAACCATGCCCAACCCCTGGCAAGTTCTCGCGGAGAAGTATCCCGTGGGAACCATTGTGAAGGGCAAGATTAAAAACATCACGGACTTCGGCATGTTCGTGGGCATCGACGAGGATATCGACGGTCTTGTTCACGTGTCCGACATATCCTGGAAAAAGCGGATCCGGCACCCTTCCGAGTTTTACAAGAAGGGACAGGAAGTCGAGGCCGTAGTGCTGAACGTGGATGTGGAACATGAAAAATTTTCGCTCGGCATTAAACAACTCGAGAAAAACCCCTGGGATGATCTGGAGTCCCGCTATTCCGTCGGCGACGCCATTACCGGCACAGTGACAAATGTTACAGATTTCGGTCTGTTCGTGGAGATCGAAGAGGGGCTTGAGGGTCTTGTGCACGTGTCCGAACTGGGCCAGCAGAAAGACAAGACCTTCAAAGAGGCATACAAGGTGGGCGACGAGGTGAAAGCCGTAGTCAAGAATATCGACGTTAAAAGCCAGAAAGTCGGGCTCAGCATCAAAGGATTTGAACAGTCCTCGGAGTCGTCGACGATCAAGCAGTATGTGAACAACAAGGAAAAGGTTGTTTCGAATCTCGGCAATATACTGTCGGGCATCAAGGTATAAGACGGCGGAGCGATGAGGCGACACCCCTACCTTTTCGGGTTGGTGTTTCTAGTCATCATCGGAATGGTCGCATTTTTCCTGATCCACGGAGTCATACAATTTCGGGAGGGTCAAAGGCTCCTTTTCGAGAGAGAGGTCGTAGCGGTAGTCCTCATAGAGGGGCCAATTACCGATTCCCGGGATATTGTGAGTCGGCTTGAACAATACCGGGAAAGTGAAGACGTAAAGGCCATTGTCGTCAGGATCGATTCACCCGGCGGCGCCGTCGTTCCCTCGCAGGAAATATACGATACAATCAGGAGCATCAGGGAAGAGAAACCCGTGGTTGCGTCCATGGGTTCCGTAGCCGCCTCGGGCGGATATTACGTCGCCTGCCCCGCCCATGAAATCATGGCGAATCCCGGCACCATCACGGGAAGTATCGGCGTCCTCATTCAGTTCTCGAATGTCGAGGAACTCCTGGAAAAAATCGGGTTCAAGGCCTGGGCAATCAAAAGCGGTAAGTTCAAGGACACGGGGTCGCCATTCCGGCCGATGGAAGCGGAGGAAAGGAAGCTCGTTCAAGAACTTGTCGATGACATCTATCAACAGTTTCTCGATGCCGTCTCGAAGAACAGGAACATTCCGATGGAGCGGCTTCGGACCATCGCCGACGGCCGTATTCTCTCGGGACGGCAAGCTCTGGAAGCGGGACTCGTTGACCGTCTGGGAAATCTGGAGGAGGCGGTGAAACGAGCCGCCGCACTGGCCGGCATCGAAGGCAAGCCCCGCGTTATTTATCCGAAGCGATCGCGAAGCATAATCAGATACTTCATAGAAGAAACAGCGGCTGCCATCGCCGACGTTTCCGGCGTTGCCGGCACGGGTATAAGCTACCGGTACCGGCCGTAAAAAAGCGATCAGCCGTC
>JAFGGB010000043.1 GCA_016930775.1 Deltaproteobacteria bacterium | reverse complement strand
GGGTCGGTAGCTCAGTCGGTAGAGCACGGGACTGAAAATCCCGGTGTCGGCAGTTCGATTCTGCCCTGACCCACCAGCAATTCAAGAGGTTAGCCGTCATGGTTAACCTCTTTTTTTATCCCGACGTTTGTAATTGTAACTGTTTTGTAACTACCCCCGGCAACACAGAAGGTGCAATTTCAAAAAACTGCTTTTTTACTTTCTGGTAGAGGCATTCGTTCCCACATGCGCGTATAGTGGCAATTAATTCTTACCTCCGGCAAGGGAACAATCTCTCTAAGCAGAATCACAATACATTAGTGATTGACATTAAAGCCTAATTACCTAAACAACTTTTCGTTCCCTTCGATAGGCGATTCTTCCTGACTTGTAAAATCAGCAGAATATTGTACCGAACTTGTAGTATCGCTGTACTGAAAGTAACTTCATACGGTTTATATAAGTGCTATTGGTTGGAAAAGAAAAAATACGTCGTTATTGACAGTACACTTCACCTAACAAGTCAACAATTCCGATATGAAGAGAGCACTGAAGATTATCATTAGATGTAAAAATTAAGGACTCGCCCTACAGTTAAGGTAAGGAAAAATGGCAGTCAGTCTTCTCTTCGGTTAAGATGTTTTTGGCCAAAACACTTTACTGAAAGGAGGAAGACATGACCGCCGCAAAAAAGATAGCACAAAAGCGTTTGACATTGCTACAATTAGTAGAACGGATCCGGAACATCGGAGGCCTGTCGGCATCACGGGGTATGCCGGAGCCAGTTCTACGAGTACAAGGGGCCTTCCAGGAACATGGATTCGACGGGTTGGTGGATCGGCCCCTGATCCCGAAGAGCTTTCCCAATGAGACGCCGCCCGAGTTTCGGGAGAAGGTCATCGCTCTTTCACTGAAGCACCCCTCCTGGGGTCCGATGAAGATCTCCGACCAGATCCGTTTAGAGAATGTGAGCGCATCACCCAGCACGGTGAGGAACCTCTGGATCAAGGAGTCGATGGAGACCCGGTACAAGCGCCTGCTCCGCATGGAGGAGGAGAAAGGAAATGTCGAGCTGACGGAGGAGCAGATCCGGCTCTTGGAAAAGGCCAATCCCTGCTTCCGCGAGCGCCATGTGGAGAGCCCCTATCCGGGCTACCTGATTTGCCAGGACACCTTTATGACGAGTTCCTTGAAAGGCATCGGCCGGGTTTATCTTCAGGCGGTGGTGGACACCTTCGGTTCCTTTGCCTTCGGCAAGCTCTATGCCTCGAAGCTGCCGGAGACCGCGGTGGATGCACTCTACGGCCGGGTGTTGCCCTTCTACGAGGCTCAGGGCCTACAGGTTGAACACACTCTGACGGACAACGGCCGGGAGTACTGTGGGCGGCCGGTGATCCACCCCTATCAGATCTTTCTGGAGCTCTATGACATCGAGCACCGTCGCACCAAGGTGGCCAAGCCCAGGACCAACGGCTTCGTCGAGCGTCTCAACCGGACCGTCCTGGATGAGTTCTTCCGGGAGGCCTTCCGGAAGGAGTATTATCCTTCCGTGGAGAAGCTTCAGGAGGCCCTGGATCAGTGGCTGCAGCATTACAACTATGAAAGGCCACATCGAGGATACCGAAACATGGGCAGGAGGCCCTTTGAAACCGTTGAAGCGGGCAAGGTTACCAAAGAACAGCTAACGACCAAAGAGGCGGCTTAAACACGGCCACCGAAGAGAGACTGACTGTCCGGGAAGATATTAATTTTTACATCTCATCCAGCCCCCGCACCGCTCGGCATGTGTGAATAAATGGGAACAGCTACGAATTCTTACTGACAGTCGGAGAATAGAAACGTATTGATTTTTCATTAAAACAATCATGACTGACCCTAATTATCGGAGAGGAATTAATTATGAAGATTGCAATATTGGGCGCCGGTTCAATTGGCATGATTCATGGCGCCTTAATTACAAAGGCAGGCTATGATTGCACGTTAATTGACGTTAACAGGGAGCATGTAGATGCGCTGAATAAAAATGGAGCAAAAATAGTAGGATTTTATAATGAAGCAATACCCGTGAAGGCGACCACGGCTGATAAGCTCAGCGGGATATTTGACGTGATTCTTCTTCATACGAAGCAGATGCATATGACTGACGCTCTGAAGAGCATTGAACCGTACATGAATAATGACACTATGGTTGTCACGCTTCAAAACGGCATTCCAGAGGATAAGGTTGCACATTTGATCGGACGCTCTCGCGTAATCGGAGGAACTGTTTTTCACGGCGCGAGATATATTGAACCGGGCGTCAGCGAATTAACGACAGAGTTTCATTGCATGCACACATATATAGGAGAACTGGATGGAAAAATAACTCCGCGAATCAAGGAACTTGAAAAGATTATACTGGCTACGGGCGATGTCTGCGTTACCGACGATATATTGAGCGTAAAGTGGACAAAGCTTGTCATGAATGCAGCGTTAAGCGGAATGTCGGCAGCGCTGGGATGCACCTTCGGGGAAGCTGCGGATAATTATGACAGCATGCGCTGCATGGCTTATATCTGCCTGGAAGGCGCACGCATCATGGAATCGAAGGGGCTGAAACCCTTTGAAATGGAGGGGTTTCTACCTACGGTCGAAAATTTCTCTTTTACAAACAGGGAAGAGTTTGCGCCAATAGACGCCAATCTCAAGAAGCTTATCGCTATCAGCTATGATGAGATTGCAAGCATGCTTCAGGACATTAGAGCAGGAAGAAGCAGCTGTGAAATTGACGACATCAATGGAAAGGTAGTCTTTGAAGGGAAAGAAATGGACATTCCCACTCCATTTAATGAAAAGGTGGTTGAAATTGTGACAAAAATCATGAATAAGGAATTAATTCCTGAATTTGAAAATATTAAGTATTTTGAAATGCCTGAGTTACATTGACTAACCAACTCAATAGGCTGTCCACCAATTCCTATTTAGACATGTCAGCGTTTATCTCACACGAGGAGGTTGCGAATGGATAATTTATTGCAGCTTGGGAAACAAGTTTTGGCGTCTCAACCGTTCAGCAAACTCGTCGGCGCAGAGCTGACGAGCTTTTCTCAGGGGCGGGCCGAACTGACCGTTCCTGTAACGCAGAAATTGCAGCAGCAGAACGGTCTCGTCCACGGAGGCGTAATCAGTTACGCCGTGGACAACGCTCTGACGTTTGCCGGCGGAAGCGTTCTTGGACCCGAGGTTGTCACATCGGGATACACGATCAACTATCTCAGGCCTGCCATGGGGACAGCTATAATTGCCAGGGCTGCAGTTATCTATTCAAGCAAGTCCCGGGCTGTTTGCCGGTGCGAGGTATTTTCGGCCGTTGACGGGAAGGAGAATTTATGCGCCGCTTCACAAGGCACGATCGCAATGATCGGCCGGTCTTCTGCGAATAAAGCCTGAAAAAAACGAGGTTCTGTCAACCGGCGGGCGTTCGGCGGAATGAAAATAAAGTTGAGGTCAACGAATTTGAAATACGTGCATGGATACGATCCACGAGAAGCCCTGCGATTGCAGGATCAGGCATCCACTCTTGTCGAATTATTGCACTCAGACACCCTGTACCCGGCAGGAAGCCGCATCCTTGAGGCCGGTTGCGGCGTAGGCGCCCAAACCGTAACGTTGGCCCGCAACAGTCCTCACGCCCATATAACGTCAGTCGATATATCTGAGAGTTCGCTTACGGAAGCCAAGGAAAAAGTTGAGGAAGCTGGATTCACAAACGTATACTTCCAGCAGGGCGACATCTTCAAACTGCCGTTTCAGCCGGAATCATTCGACCACATCTTTGTTTGTTTTGTTCTTGAACATCTGGACCGGCCGGTTCAGGCGCTGCAGGGCCTGAAAAAACTTCTCAAAAGCGGCGGCACAATAACTGTTATCGAAGGAGACCATGGATCGACGTATTTCCATCCTGACTGCGAAGCAGCGCACAAGGCTATTCAATGCCAGGTCGAACTTCAAAAAAGAACGGGCGGAAATGCCAATATAGGAAGGGAGCTCTATCCCCTCTTGAATGCGGCAGGTTTCTGCACTGTCCGCGTATCTCCGCGAATGGTTTATGTTGATTCAAGCAAACCCGGCCTTGTCGAAGGCTTCACCAAAAACACGTTCACCGCAATGATTGAAGGCGTGCGCGAATCTGCCATTCAGTCTGATTTAATCGACGCAAAAACTTTTGATGGTGGAATTAAGGGATTGTACAGGACAACGGAACGGGACGGCGTGTTTTGCTATACCTTTTTCAAGGCAATCGGCAAAAAACGCCTGGCTGGAAACGCGGAGCTTTGCTGACATCCTGTTCGAACGAGGCATAAACACTTTCGATTGGCCCTCCCGGTAGAGCGATGAAACGACCACCCTTTGCCCGGTGTGGACCAGAGTTGAAAAAGTCGGAGCAGTGGATTAACCACATGATGCAGGGAGGTCGACATGGACAATTTTTCTAAAGCAAAGATTGAGGGCAGCATTTCAGACAGAAAGAAACTGCATATACGTTTTTTGAAAAACTGCAAGTCCTATGAATCTTTTCTCAAGCTTGAGGAAAAAGCTTTCTCCGACGGCGCTCTTTCAAAAAAGCATAAAGAACTCATGGCGCTTTCAGTTTCCATTGTGACGAAATGCGAACCCTGCATGGAATGGCATGTGCAGCAGGCCTTTCTCGCCGGCGCCACCAATGAAGAAATATACGAAACTATCGATGTTGCCATAGAAATGGGCGGCGGCCCTGCAGCAGCATATGCCAGGTTCGCATTGAATGCGCTTGATTATCATACAACAAACGAGCGATGATTGTCGCTCTACATCCGGAGCCGGCAACGCATAGACGCTTCGACCCCGCCCGGCGTTCGGCCGCAGCGGCGAGCATGGACGGCAGCCGGTCTTCACAGGAGAACAACATTGAAGAATCTCTTTGCATACGGGACGCTGATGTGCGGAGACATCACGAAAGAAGTCTAAGGGAATACAATCAAATGTGGAACAGACTTCTGAAAAAATTTCATCCCGAAGGAATACCCTGGCCTGCGACAATTTTTTACAATATTCTCAGCGGCAGCGAGATTTTTGAAAAACATTATGAACTCATAGCGCAAGATATAGCGGTACAGCAGAGTCGGATAGAGGGCGTTCTTGATATTGGAACAGGCCCTGCGTGGCTTCTCTTAGCTCTTCGGAATCATCTCCCGGATGCCAGGTTGTGCGGAGTTGACATATCGGATGCAATGGTCGCAACAGCCAGGCGGAATTTTGAACGCTTTTACCCGCACGATAAAACTGAACTTACAGTCGGCAACGCAGACAACCTTCCATTCGATGATGAATCATTCGATTGCGTGGTATCAACGGGATCGCTTCACCATTGGAAGAATCCAATTGCTGGGCTTAACGAGATTCATCGGGTTCTAAAGGACGGGCGACATGCTTTCATCTATGATTTGGTGCGGAAGCTGCCCAAAGAAATAGCCTGTGAAGTAAGAAGGAAATTCGGATCTTTCCGGTTGACGCTCCTGGGGCTCCATTCATTCGAAGAACCATTTCTTGATGCGCGCGAGATGTTATCCCTGGCAGAAAAATCGCTTTTTCGAAGCGCCGAGATTCGGTTTGTGGGAGCGCTTTGCTGCATTCATCTAAAAAAGTCAACAGCGTAGCAATCTGCAATCGAAAAAAAAGCAGAGATGCATCTCATGCCAATAAGTCACATTTTAAAATGCATCGTTTACTTCAGAGAAGCGCCCCTCTCGCTCCGTAAGCGCCCGCTATCAGCGAAATGCCTCTAGCCTGGACCCGACGCAGCCATGATAGCGGTCAGCTTGTCATACTTCAACAGCTTGGGCTTCCGATACTTTTTCTTTTCTATTTTCTCTGTCTTCATGGCATATCCCCCCTTCAATATTTATGCTGCGGTCCTGCCAACCTTCAACATCCTCCGTAAGGCCTTTGATTGCAACATAAAAAAAACGTTCATACCTTTTTGGGGGATTATAACATGAACGCCGTCAATTGTTAATGTAACAGGAGAAATTCTATGAATTTTCCGTGCTGTTGCCGATACACGAACGCAAAAACCAGGCTCTCGCTGGCTTGCACGGCAAATAATGCTAAGCGACTGAAAGTCAACGTCCCTCTCGAATCGAAAGATCTCCAGTGGAAACCCGATCCTGACGGTATGTCTTGACGAAAAAACAGAATTATATGACTATCCATCGGACAGAAAGATTCCAGCCGAAATACGGGCGACGGCGCAAGGATCGATGAAATTCTTGAAACTTATTTACGCATTGAGACGAAGGCTTTTCCGGCCGGCCATATTACAAAAGATGGTCGTCGAAGGAACTGGCCTTCCGAGAACTCGATCGACCCCCCCGGAAACCTCCCGGATTTTTCATTTGAAGGAGGCAGGGAATCTTGAGTGGATTTTCGAAATCCTTGAAAAAATCTGGGAGGAACATTGGAGTTCCTTCTTTCTTCCCCACCATGGAATTCTGATCAAGATAAACCTCAATACGGCCGATCCTTACCCGGCTTCAACGGACCCCCGGATGATCGAAGGGCTTCTTCGATTCCTCCACAAGAGAAACTGCCGGCGTCTCTGGGTGGGAGACTGTTCGTCTATTCGAGCCGTGCCCACCAGGAAAGTCGCGGAAAAAACAGGAATCATCGAAGCTCTTTCGGGAATGGCGTCTTTCTTGGCCTTCGATGAGGGTCCCTGGGTTTCCGTCCCCATTCAAGGCCATTGTCTGGAAAAAGTCGTTGTCCCTCGCGTCGCCTTGGAAGCGGATCGCATCATCTCCCTGGCCAACATGAAAACTCATATAGAATCAGATTTTTCTCTGGGAATGAAGCTCGCAGTCGGTTTTGTCCACCCCCTGGAGAGATTCGCTCTGCACCGGGCTCATTTACGGGAAAAAATTGCGGAACTCAGTCTCGCCGTACCGCCGGACCTTACGATAATCGATGGGAGAACGGCCTTCATCACCGGCGGACCGGACAGGGGCGAAACGGCCCGATGCGAAACAGTCATTGTGGGAACGGATGTCGTCGGGGCGGACCTTGCGGCATACGGCGTTCTCTTCGAGGCAAAGAAGAAGAACAACCAGATCGGCAGTTTTACGGAAGATCCTTTCGGGATGATTCAGTTCGCCCACGCTAAAAAACTGGGATTGATCGAACCGTCGACGACAAGGACGATATCGGTATCGCTAAAGGATGATTGAATCATGAGGTTTCTTCTCGTTACGCCACGGACCGAATTCCGGGTTCGTCCCTTGATCGCCTGGACTCCCCTGGGTCTCATTTCCATCGGCGCTTCTCTTAAAAAATATGGCCACGAGGTTGCTCTCTTCGACCGCCACGCCCTTTCTGCAGGCGCCGGTTATGGAAAAGAACGGATCAACGACTTGCTGGCGGCGAAGGTCCTCTCGTTCAAGCCGGATGTGATAGGGTTTCACATGGTTTCCCCTCTTATTCACGACACCGCGGAATGCATCTCGCTTATCCGCCCTCTGTTTTCCGGTTTCATGATCGCCGGGGGACATCATGCGACGGCTCTCCCCGAGGAAAGCCTCAGAAAGATCGGTGGCCTGAACGGCGCCGTCGCCGGCGAGGGAGAACTGGCCTTGGCGCAATTCGCCGAAGGCATTGATCCTCGCCGCATTTCCGGTTTCTGGTGGAAAAACCCGGACGGAACAATTCATCATACTCCGCCTGTTCAGATAGAGCCTCTCGATGCTCTTCCCTTCCCTGATTATTCTCTTCTCAACAGCCGATTCTACCTGCAGAGAAATCATATGACGATCCGCGGTTTTTTTCTCTCCTCACTTTCAATGATCGCTTCCCGGGGATGTGTCAGGCGGTGCGAATTCTGCTCCGAATCGCTCACATTCGGCAGGGGTGTCAGGTTTCACAGCCCCGAGTACATAGCGGAGGGAATCCGCAGATTGCTCGCCGCTTATCCTATCGACGGCATTTACTTCCATGACAACGATTTTCTTATCGATCGGGAACAGGCGGAAAAAATCTGCGAGGCAATCCTTCCTCTTCAACATCAAAAGAGATTCCGGTGGTCCATACAGGCCCGGGCTGACCGCATCGACAGGGACGTCATTAGGAGATTGAAGAAAGCCGGTTGCGTCCTCATAGAGATCGGCGTGGAATCTTCACTCCAGAAAAATCTCGACGCTATCGAAAAAAAAACGAGTACAGAAAAAATCGAGGAAGCAATCGCGCACTGCCATGAGGGAGGCATGTCCGTCCATGCCAACATGATCACGGGATTGGAGGGAGAGACGATACACACCCTGGAACGGGAACTTGCGTGGCTGAAAAAAGTCAAACCCCATTCCTTTTCCTGGTCAAGTCTCGAAATCCACCCCGGCACGGCTCTTTACGAAAGGAAAGGAAACCGCTTCTTCGAATCGCACGACTGGAATCGTGAAACCATTCTTCAATTCTACAGGCAGTCCCCTCTGTCGAAGCTGCCCCCGAAGAAAAAGAAAATATGGTTGAGGAAACATTACGTCCCCTTTCATCTGAAAACGCACCTTTGGCATCTTTTAAAAAATAATTTTCCCCGAAAGCTTTTTTCCGCGCTGTTAGCCCAGGGAATAAGGGAAATCCACAAACTGATCGATCGAATCAGGCAGTCTCGAACAGTCTGAAGTCCGGTCATGCCTTACATCTTTCTTGACAGGCGGGGAAATCTCTTTTACTGTTACGTCGTTAGTTATATAATAATAAAACGTTAACTGGTCTTTTCAACAGCAGATTCTCAAACGGAAGGGGGGCGCCGTGAAAGAACAGAAGAGGAAAGAGCAAACGGAACAGAAAAAGAATTATCAAAAACCTCTGTTGATAAAGCATACGAAGCTGACCGATGCAGCAGCAAGCTCAATCAGCGGAGAGCTTGGCTGCACCCGGTTCTGATGCAATCGGACCATTTCATCAACAGGCCTTTTCAAAACCAGTTTCTCAATCAGAAGGGTGCGCCGTGAAAAAGGAGAAGAAGGAACAGAAAAAGGACTATCAAAAACCTTCGCTGACAAAACACCGCAAATTGATGGATGTAACGGAATTGGTGGCCAGTGGAAAACCAATCTAGTCAGGGTGATCAATATCGGAGGACGGTCAAGGCGATCAGAATCTTTAAAGAACGGTGGGCAAATGTAAGTAAGATAGAGAATAATTGCCCACGGGTTGTCAACTCGTGCGCATCAGCGGTACAAGGCAAAGGAGCCATGTATGAAAAAAGGTGAATCCTCGACCAAGAAAAAAATTAAAGCTTATGAAAAGCCCGCGCTGATCAGACGTCAAAAACTCACATCGATCATTGCCGGTATTCCGTCAGTAGGCAACGGACAGTTAAATTCACTGAACGCCAATGAAACGGAGAGCACATGAAAAAACAGGAACACGATAAAAAAATGAATAAAAAGCCCTATGAAAAGCCTTTGTTGATCCGTCGCCAGAAACTCATGACGATAACCGGCGGCGGTGTTGGATCCCCTGTATAGGACTGGATACGTTGATGATTGACGGTATCAGACGGAATCGAGTACCTGACGCATAGCCTGTGCGCGGCGGATGCTCGCTATCCCTGATTTCGAAGATGTGAATCAATTGTAGATGTCTCGGTCGCCTATAAAAAACAAAGGAGGGCATCGTGAAAAAAGACAAAGAAACCATCCAAGAAAAGAACAAAAAAACCTACGAAAAACCTTTGCTCACCCGTCACCAGAAGCTTACCGCTGTGACGGCCCAGGCTGGAAGCGTCGTGCCGCTTGGCTGCACCCGATTTTAAACAAATCGAGGAACGTTGTTGACTGGTCATAGCGAAACGATACATTAAAAATGGAGACTTCGTGAAAGATGAAATGATGCAAAAAACAGAACAAAAAACGACATATCAAAAACCTTTGCTGATAAAGCATAGGAAGCTGACAGACGCAACATCCGTCGTTATGAGCGGCTCTAAACCCCCAGTTATTTTTATAGCAGGGAAAAATGACAAAATAATGCACAGGCGATTCGAGGAATCATCGAAGGAGCAGTAAGGAAGAGAACATGAAAAAAGAAAAGCCTTTACTCACCAGGCGCTGAAAATTTTCATCAATCATCGCAGGCGTGCAATCGCCCGGATAAGAGAAGGAAGACAATCATGAAAAAAAACGATCTCAACAAAATCAAAAAGACCTATGAAAGACCTTTATTGACCCGTCACGATAAGCTAACCTCGTTGATGGCTCAGAACGGAAGCAAGCTGAAGGAATAGATCGGCAGCACCCCTTTCCGTCCCTGATTATTTAGTAAGAGTCTGAACAAGAAAAATCTTGAGCTGAAACGGACAGCTGGTCGCAGGTCGCCAGAGGCGCGCGCATCGGTCCTGAATCGAAACTCCAATCGGCTGGCTTTCGTTACGAAAAAGTAATTTCATAACCCAGATCACTAACCGCACATCAGACAGGGTCCTTAAAGAAGATCCCAGATCATTGCGTGAACATCCAAAACATCTTTTCCGTAAGAAAGTTCGTAACAGTCCATGGTTTCGACCATTTCGCAGAGCATGTGGAACTGCCGCATGGCCACGTCGGGATCCATGACGAGAAGACTGTGGGGCAGCAACCGCGACACGGCTTCGATTTTCGACAGACTCCGCAAACGGCTTTTTGCTGCCACCGCGATTTTCGGAAATATGAGAATACGGGGCACGGCCTTATCCACGGTAATCCCGGGGTATAGACGATCCACAAAAAATTTCTTCTTTCTCAACCCCGACGTCAGGGCGGCGGCATCGAGCGTGCGAAGTTCCGGGAATAGCGAAATAGTTTTCTCCGTTACATCGATCTCCTCGGGAAAAGACAGCATTTCGAACCCCCCGTCCACCCTTCTGAGAAAGGGCCGGTCGTCGCTCAAGTACTTGAAGCCGCCCCTCAGCAAGGAAAGGCACAACGTCGTTTTTCCGCTGCCGGAGAGAGCTGGGATAAGAATCCCTTTCCCCTTTCCCATCACGGCGGCGGAATGAATGAGGAAGCAGTCCCTGGCGCGGAACATTTCGGAAAGGGCCAGAAGAAACATGAAATTGGACAGGATGGCGGGATGGATGGACTCGGGGTCCGGCAGATAACCGAGAGCCATGCCGGCCGCCGTATCGAGAAAAAAGCTCCCCTGAGGACCGAAATCGGCCATGAAATATTTTTCCCAGGAGCGATACACAAGATAGACTTCCACCATATCGGACAAGCCGAATTCGTCGTCCTTCCGTGCATCAAAGAGGACGCGACCTTCCTTCAGAATCCTCTCCTGACAGGGAAATTCCGAAGGCTCTTTCTTGATCAGGTAAAATGTCGCCTCCGGCGGCGATATTTCGTTGCATTTGAAATACCTCAGAAGCCCTCCCACCGCATCGAGGATAAACCTCGAATCGGAGACTATTCGAACGGGCAATCCGTGAATGGAGTATCGGGCATCCATAAGTTCCATGGCAGGCAAGCGGTCCACGGCCAAACTGAACGGACTTTCGATCTGCATCATTCAACTCCACAGAGCTTCGGTAATTCTGCACATTTCCTTCGATGGAACGAGAGCGTTGCCATGTTCCATGAATCCCATGCCGGGACAAAACCGGCACCGTTCTTTCCATTTGCAAGGGATGCACAGAGGATAATCGTTTTCCGTAACGGACCGCCATTCCTTCAGCGGCGCCGAATTCTCCCATATCTCCCGAAAAGACTGCCTTCGTAAATTTCCGCACTTCCAGCGAAGGACCGTGCAGGGATAGACCTCCCCGTCCGCTCCAATGCAGCAGGAGTCTCTGCCGGCATTGCAGAGAAACTCCTCCTCTGTAGGGTTTGCATCGCCGTCCATCAATGAGGGATCGGCGTATTTTTTTGAAAGGGAATTCCGAATATCTTCCGAGGAAACCCGCAGATGAGCGACGGACCGCTTTCGATCAGCCG
>JAFGGB010000042.1 GCA_016930775.1 Deltaproteobacteria bacterium | reverse complement strand
TAACATAGGCCTCGGTCATGTCGTGCGGTTCCCGGGGATTGTCCGGGTCCTGAATGACGACGACGAGGGGAAGATCATATTTCTTTGCGAATTCGAAATCGCGCTGGTCGTGGGTCGGGACGGCCATGACGCAGCCTGTGCCGTAATCGGCGAGGACGAAATTTGCGGCGAAGATTGGCATTTGCCGGTTTGTCGCGGGATTCAGACAGTAAGCTTCGAGAAATATGCCCTTTTTTTCGTAATACTCGGAGGTTCGCATGAGCCTGTCCTGTCGCTTCACCTCTTCCACAAAGGTCTTTACGTTCTCCTCGATGATTTTCCCCTTTGCCAGTTCCATGACAAGGGGATGCTCTGCGGCGACGAGCATAAAAGTGGCGCCGAAGACGGTGTCCTGTCGCGTAGTGAAGACTTTTATGGATTCCGTTCCGTCCGCCATCGGGAATTCTATTTCACATCCGTGGCTTTTGCCGATCCAGTTCTTCTGCATTGTGAGGACCCGTTCGGGCCATCCCGGGAGCCGATCGCAGTATTCGAGAAGTTCTTCAACGTAGTCGGTGATGCGGAAGAACCATTGATCGAGGTGTTTCTCCGTCACTTCGGACCCGCAACGCCAGCAGAGTCCGGCCTCGACCTGTTCGTTCGCCAGGACCGTCTGGCAGGCCGGACACCAGTTCACGGCGCCGCCCTTTTTGTAGGCGAGGCCTTTTTGATACATCCAGATGAAAAAGAGCTGCTCCCACCGGTAATATTCCGGTTCGCAGGTGGAGAGCTCCCGGTTCCAGTCGTAGCTGAACCCCATCCGCTTCAGCTGCTTTTTCATGAACGTTATATTGTCGTTTGTCCACGTGGCGGGATGAATTCCGCGGCCAATGGCGGCGTTCTCGGCAGGCATGCCGAAGGAGTCCCAGCCCATAGGGTGGAGGACATTGAATCCCCGCATCCGTTTATAGCGTGCAACCACATCGCCGATAGTATAGTTGCGGACGTGGCCCATATGGATCCTTCCCGATGGATAGGGAAACATTTCGAGGAGATAATATTTCTTTTTCTCAGGGTTTTCCGTCGCCCTGAAGGTTTCCCGTTCATGCCAGTGCTTCTGCCATTTCTCTTCGATCATATGAGGATTGTATCGCTGCTCCATCGAACGCTCCATTGATATCATGCTGGAATAACCGGTAAAGTGGTCGGCGACCGCCCTCCTTACTACCATAAAACGTTGGATAATCAAAGGGATTTCCTGGACGCCGACGCGATGTTGTAAACCCAAAAGACTCAAGATGTAAAGGTTTGTCTCTTGGAGCGTGAAGACGAGGCGTCTCGGTTGCCTTACAGGGCGTTGCCGTGCGGGGGAGAGAGAGGCAGGCGCCCTATCTTTTCCAGAACTCGGGGATGAGGAGGATCATGATGGTGTAGATTTCGAGACGGCCGGCGAGCATGCAGAAGGAAAGGACCCATTTCCCCAGGCTGGGAATGTCTGCATAGGTTGAGGCGGCGTTCACCAGGCTGAAACCGGGACCGACGTTGCCGATTGTGGCGGCGACGGCGGAGAAGGCCGTCATCATGTCGAGCCCGAGAAACGACAGGATGAAGGCCGCGGAAAGGGTTATCACAAGATAGAGAATGATGAAGCCCCATATGCTTGCCATAATATCCTGCGAGACGATCTTCTTCCGGAGCTTGACGGCTCTCACGGCGTGCGGATGGACAAGCCTGTACAGCTCGATATAGCCGTGCTTCAGTATCAAAAGAACCCGAAGGCACTTGATGGCGCCGCCGGTGGATCCTGCCGAACCGCCGACGAACATGAGGACCAAAAGGACCATCTTTGAAAAGGAGGGCCAGTCATTGAAGTTGTGTGTTGCGTAACCGGTCGTCGTCATTATGGAGACGACCTGAAAGATGCCGTAGCGAAAACTTTCCGTTATGGTGGAGAAGAGATTGAGACGAAGATCGATGATGACCAGGAAAGAGGCCAGAACGATGACGGCAGCGTAGAAGCGAAATTCGCTGTCTTTCACGTAAGCTCCGGGATTGCCCACGAGAAGATAGTAATGAAGGGTGAAATTGATGCCCGCCACAAACATGAAGAATGTTATCACGCCATCGATGTATGGGCTGTTGAAATGGGCGATGCTCGCATCGCTTGTCGAAAAACCGCCGGTCGCCATCGTCGTGAAGGTGTGACAGAGCGCGTCGAAAACGCTCATGCCGCCCAGGAGGAGCATGCTGAATTCCAGTGTCGAAATAATAATGTAGACAATCCAGAGAGTGCGAGCCGTCTGGGTTACCCGGGGGGTTATCTTGTCTTTGACGGGACTCGGCAATTCCGCCTTGTAGAGCTGCATGCCGCCCACGCCCAGGAGCGGCAGAATGGCCACGGAAAGAAGAATGATGCCCATGCCTCCAAGCCACTGCGTGAGGGAACGCCAGAGATGAATGCCGTGAGCCATGCTGTCGAGATTGACAAGGACTGTGGCGCCTGTTGTTGTGAATCCTGAAACGGCTTCAAAGAAGGCGCTTCCGAACGAAGTAATGACGCCGGAAAAGAGAAAGGGGAGGGCGCCGAAGATCCCGGCGAGAATCCAGCCGGCGGCAACGATAAAGAAACCCTCCTTATGGGTCAGGGGTGTTTCTCTGCCGTTCTTTCGAAAGATTACGTAAAGAAGGCCGCCTGTCAACGTGGTGATGATTGCGGCGGAGAAAAGGGCCGGAAGGTCGCCGTCCCGGTAGTAGAGGGAGCACAGAAGAGGAAAAAACATCGTAAGTCCCAGGAAGAACAGGAGAGCTCCGAGTATATGAAAAATATTTCTGAAATTCATCAGAAGTAATCCAGTTTAACCGTGAGTATCTTTTCGAGCTGGGGGATAGATGAACGGAGAGTGACCAGGATCACGTGATCGCCGGGCTGTATGATCGTGTTCCCTTTGGGAATTATAGTTGTGTCGTCGCGGAAGAGAGCCCCTATGATCGTTCCTTTGGGAAGCTTTAATTTTTCCAGGGGCTGATTGACTATGTCGGACGTTTCCAGGGCGACAAACTCCACCGCCTCGGCCTTTTCATCGGACAGCGGCGTAGCGGCGATAATCTTGCCCTTCCGAATGAAGTGGAGGATCTTGCCGATTGTTGCGTGCCGGGGATTCATGACGCCGTCTATGCCCACGACGGGGACCAGGTGCGTGTAATCGATCCTGTTGATGAGAGAAATAGCCTTCTTGGCGCCCAGTTGTTTTGCCAGGAGAGCCCCGAGAATATTGGCTTCTTCGTCGTCGGTGACTGCGAAGACAAAGTCGGCGTCCTGGATATTTTCCTCTCTGAGCAGTTCCTGGCTTGTCCCGTCGCCGTGAAGAACGATCGTTTTATTTAGCCGCGACACCAGGTAATCGCACTGCTCCTGACTCTTTTCGATAATCTTGACATCGATGCCTTTTGCTTCCAGGGCAACGGCGAGCATGAGGGCTATGTTGCCGCCGCCGAAGATGAAGACTTTTCGCGGCGACTCCGTTTCCTTGCCGAAGAACTGAAGGACCGCCTTCGCCGCCGAGGTTTCGGCGAAGACGAAGAGATAATCCTTCGGCATGATAATCGTTTTGCCCGAGGGAATAATCTGCTCATTTGTTCGGGTGATCGATCCGATGATGAGATCTTTCCCGTAGAGTTCCTTGATTTCCTGGAGGTTCTTGCCGATCAGGGGCCACGTGGAATCCACGTACAGTCCCATGAGCTTGATCCGGCCCTGGGCGAAATCGATGACCTCGGCGGCGCCGGGGAGATCCATGAGATTCACCGCGTTGCTAACCGCTTCCCGCTCGGGATTGATGCAGAGATCGATATTGAGGTGCTGTTTGTCGAAAAGAACGGCGTTGCTGTTCAGGTCGGGATTTCTGATTCTGGCTATCTTGAGGGGAACCTTCGATTGAGTCGATGCGATGAGACAGGCGACGATATTCGTTTCGTCGCTGTCGGTGACGGCGACGATCATTTCGGACTGTTCTAGCCGGGCCTTTCTGAGATTTTCAGGACTGCTCCCGCTGCCTTTGATTGTTTCCACATCGAGGTTGTCGGAAACATTTTTCAGACGGTCATCCCGCTTGTCGATGATTATTATATCGTTGCCTTCACGGGACAGAATATCGGCTATATTATAACCCACCTCGCCGGCGCCGACCACGACTACTCTCATGAAATCATCAAGCTCCTTTGCTGTCTTCTATGTCTATGGCGATTTGATCTCTCAGAGCCACCTTGCATTCCTGAAGACCCAGGATCAATTCATCGATTTCGGGAGGCCTTCCAAGGAGAGTGAAAGCCCGATCGCCGCCGGCGATTTTCATCAGACGCATGCAGAGACCCGTAATGAATGAACGGGTCATTGTGGCTATCTCCAATGAGCTTCTTCCCGTTCCCGGGACCGCGATGACTGCATGCTCTGACAGGATGCCTCTGAGGATGCCGGCTATGGTCTCTCCCGCCTGGTGAATGCGTTTATAGGTAAGCGACCTGATCGGGCCCAATCCAACTATCAAAACTTTCTCCACGTAAAGTCGTTTCATGGGCGTTATAAGCGTCGCTTCGCGAAAAGATCCTTTGATCCTTTTCTCCGCCATTAATCGCGAGAGAAGGCTGTTCAGCCGCCAGTCTATGTCTCCGCAGAATCCCCGGGGAGGTCTCTCGTCCGAGAACAGTCCCGCCACGAGGGTATCTCCGGTGATTGCGTCTATTGTGTCAGGGCTGATCGCTATCCTGACGGTCATGCTGGATTTCGGCATAAAGGGCGTCGAGTATACCGTTGATAAAGGAGCTCGAGTTTTCCGACCCATAATTTTTTCCGAGGTCAATGGCTTCGTTCAGCGTTACCTTCGGCGGAATGTCCGCACAATGAAGCAGTTCGAAAACGGCCATTCTCAGAATGTTTCGGTCCACCTTTGCCATTCGGGCCATGGTCCAATTTTCCGAGAACCGTTCGATGAGGCCGTCCAATTCGTCGAGATGGCTTCTCACGCCCCTGATGATGGAACTGGAGAAGTCGCGCGCGGTCTCCGATGCATTGAAACAGCGCCAGAAGAGGTCTATCGCCTCTTCCGTCTCTGTCTGTGCGACATCGATTTGGTAAAGAACCTGTAAGGCAACCTCGCGCGCCTTTCGCCTGTGACCCATTAAATCCTCATTGCTGTTTGACGATTTTAAAGAGATTCGCCATTTCTACCGCGGAAAGAGCGGCATCCCAGCCCTTGTTGCCGGCCTTCGCGCCTGCTCGCTCGATTGCCTGCTCGATGGTGTCCGCCGTGATGATGCCGAAGGACATGGGGATTTCCGTTTCCAGCATGGCGGCGGCAATGCCTTTTGAAACCTCGGCGCTGATATACTCGAAATGCGGCGTCGCTCCCCGGATCACTGCCCCGAGACAGATAACGGCGTCAAACTGGGAAGACTTGGCCAGTCGTTTCGCCATGAGAGGTATCTCGAAGGCGCCGGGCACTCTGACGATGGTGATCCCGTCTTCATCGGCGCCGGCCCGGTTGAGGGCGTCGAGAGCCCCGGCGATAAGTTTCTCCGTTATGAAATCGTTGAATCGGCTGGCAACGATGCCGAAGGAAAGTCCCTTGGCCAGTATTTTCCCTTCTATTGTTTTCGGCATAATCTCCATCCTCCCTGTTTGTCTGTTATAGTAGGTGACCCA
Source organism: Deltaproteobacteria bacterium (assembly GCA_016930775.1). Taxonomy (GTDB): domain Bacteria; phylum Desulfobacterota; class Syntrophia; order Syntrophales; family UBA2210; genus JAFGGB01. Next base: position 3,629 of record JAFGGB010000042.1, on the reverse strand, counting down.
ACTTGTTCTTTTTCGTTTCAAGATAGTGAATGTTCTTGTCCGTGGGCGCCACGACTATCGGCGCCCGGTCCGTTATCTGGACGCCGTAGCCTTCAAGGCCGACGATCTTCCTCGGGTTGTTTGTCAGGAGCCGCATCTTGCGGACTCCGAGATCCACCAGGATTTGAGCGCCGATGCCGTAATCCCTGAGATCGTCCTTGAAGCCCAGTTCTATGTTGGCTTCGACTGTGTCCTTGCCCTGATCCTGCAGGTGATAGGCCTTGATCTTGTTCGTCAGACCGATGCCTCTGCCCTCCTGGCGCATATAGACGATGACTCCTTTGCCGGCTTTTCCAACCATTTCCATGGCCCGGTGAAGCTGTTCCCCGCAGTCGCAGCGTTCGGAGGCGAAGACATCGCCGGTGAGGCACTCCGAGTGGACCCGGACAAGGACATCGTCGTCGGGACCTATCTCTCCCTTGACGAGGGCGATGTGTTCCAGGTGGTCCACGTCGTTCTCATAAGCAACAACGGTGAATTCCCCGCCATACCGACAGGGAACGGATGCCGACGCCCTCCGGCGGACCAGGCGTTCATGCTGCATCCTGAAATCGATGATGTCGGCGATAGTGACGATCTTGAGTCCGTGCTCGCCGGCGAAAACCTCCAGATCGGGCATGCGGGCCATCGTTCCGTCGTCCTTCATGATTTCGCAGATGACGCCTGCCGGCCTGAGGCCCGCCATTTGAGCGAGGTCGACGGAACCTTCGGTCTGGCCGGTCCGGACAAGAACGCCTCCCTTGCGCGCTCTGATGGGGAAAACGTGCCCCGGACTCACAAGATCGTAGGGTTTAGCTTCAGCCTTCACTGCGGCGAGGATCGTCGTGGCCCTGTCCTTGGCCGAAATTCCCGTCGTCACTCCCTGGCGCGCCTCGATGGATACGGTAAACGCCGTGCCGAAACGGGACTTGTTGTTCTGAACCATCGGCGATAATTCAAGCTGATCGGCTATGTCGGAATCGAGAGAAAGACAGATGAGACCCCGCCCGTGCCGCGCCATGAAATTTATGTCCTCGGCAGTTGCGAACTCCGCAGCCATGCAGAGGTCTCCTTCATTCTCGCGATCTTCGTCGTCCACGAGGATAACCATTTTCCCATGTTTAATATCTTCGATTGCGTCCGCTACGCTATGTTTCATAGTGATGTTCGGTCCTTCCCGATAAATCCATGTTCCGCAAGGAACTCTTCGTTCATTCTCCCGGAGGGTTTGAGCAAGCGCTCCACGTACTTGCCCAGGATGTCCGCCTCGATGTTCACTCTGTCGCCGGGCTTTTTTGACGAAAGGGTGGTTTGGGCGGACGTATGAGGGATAATATTAACATGAAAACGATTTCTCTCATGACGGTTTACTGTGAGACTTATCCCGTCGACGGCTACCGAACCCTTGGCAACAATATACCGGCCGGTATCCTCGTCGATTTCAATGGCAAAGAGGAGGGAACCAGAACGCTCCGATCGCTCGGCAATGCGGCCCACTGTGTCGACGTGTCCGAGGACGAAATGACCTCCGAGAGGGGACCCCAGGGCGCAGGCTCGCTCAAGATTGACGCGGTCGCCCCGCCTGAGTGTTCGAAGGTTGGTTTTCGAAAGCGTTTCTGCCGAAACATCGGCCTTGAAAAGGCGGCCCGTTATGGCCACCACGGTAAGGCAGGCGCCGTTGACAGCTATGCTGTCGCCGATTTTTAGGGTCTGGAGCGGGATCGCCGTAGCGACGGCAAGGTGGGCGCTGCCCCCACGTTCCGCAACCGCTTCAACGGTTCCGATATCCTCGATAATACCGGTAAACATGATAGTCTCTTATAAATTCAAAAGTGAGCCGCCGTGCATGCTCACAAACACAACAGATGCGAGCGCTTCAACCGTATCGAAGCGACCGAATCTGTCCCAAGGCGCCCTATGTATCCTTTTTTTCTTTAATATTCAAGAGGTCTTTCAATTCGGCCAGAAAATCGTTTACATCCTTGAATTGACGATAGACCGAGGCGAAACGGACGTAGGCAACACCATCGATTCCGTGAAGTTCTTCCATGACTTTCTTGCCTATGACGGACGAAGATACTTCCCGCGACTGCGACTCCTGACAGGCCTGTTCCACCCGGTCCACGATTTCTTCGATGACTTCCGTGCTGATGGGGCGCTTCTCGCAGGCCTTCTTGATGCCCGAGAGTATTTTTTCCCGGTCGAAGGCCTCCCGGCGCCCGTCTTTTTTTATGACGACGGGCAGTACGTCTTCGACATACTCATAGGTGGTGAAACGTTTGCCGCAGGACAGACACTCGCGACGGCGGCGAATTGCCGTTCCCTCCCTGCTGATCCGGGAGTCAATGACCTTGTTGTCGCCGCTGGTGCAAAAGGGACAGTTCATATCCTGCTTGCCGTTATCCCTGCTTCATCGAGCATGTCTCTCGAAAGTTGGTCCTGGTAACCTTCACGGTATCTGACAATCAGAATGCCCGAGTTTATGATCATTTTCGTGCAGATGATGCAGGGGTGATTCGTGCAGTAGAGCGTGGCGCCCTTGACGCTTACTCCGTGCAGGGCCGCCTGAATGATGGCGTTCTGTTCTGCGTGAAGGCCCCGGCAAAGTTCGTGCCGTTCTCCCGAGGGGATCTTTCGTTCCTCCCTGAGACAGCCAACCTCGCAGCAGTGGCGAATGCCGCTGGGAGATCCGTTGTATCCCGTGGCGAGCATGCGCTTGTCCCGAACGAGGACGGCGCCTACTTTGCGGCGAAGGCAGGTAGATCGTTTGGAAACCAGTTCGACGATATCCATGAAATATTGATCCCAACTCGGCCGATCAACCTGTCTCAATGCCGCGTCATCCATGATTATGAACCGGTTTTCCGCCCGGCGATTCGGTCGGGATAGAGAGGAAATCGGGCGCAGAGATCGGAGACTTCACCGCAGACTTTGAAAATGAGTTTCTCATCGCTGATATTGCGGATGATTGAAGCAATGAGGCGTCCGATGATTTTCATTTCAGGCGCCTTCATGCCGCGCGTAGTCAGGGCCGGCGTGCCGATCCGTATGCCGCTGGTGACTTGGGGGCCCTTTGTGTCGAAGGGTATTCCGTTCTTGTTGACGGTGATCCCTGCTCGGTCCAGGGCTTCTTCGGCATCCTTTCCCGTCACTCCCTTATCGGTGAGATCGATGAGCATCAGATGCGTGTCCGTTCCTCCCGAGACAAGTCTCAGACCTTCTGCCGTGAGCGTTTCCGCGAGAGTCTGAGCGTTTTTCAGAATCTGTTCCTGATATTTCTTGAAATCGGGCGACAGGGCCTCCTTAAAGGCTACGGCCTTGGCGGCGATAACATGCATGAGGGGTCCTCCCTGGCTTCCGGGAAAGACACGGCTGTTAAGAACTTTTGCATATTCTTCCTTGCACATGATCATGCCGCCCCGGGGTCCCCGGAGGGTTTTGTGAGTTGTCGTGGTGACAAACTGGCAGACCGGCACAGGGGAAGGGTGAAGACCCGTTGCCACAAGGCCCGCGATGTGGGCTATGTCGGCCATGATTACGGCGCCGACGGCGTCGGCTATTTCACGGAACTTCACAAAATCGATCGTCCGGGGATAGGCGCTGGCGCCGAC
>JAFGGB010000041.1 GCA_016930775.1 Deltaproteobacteria bacterium | reverse complement strand
GTCGGCAAGAATGCTGCCCCCGCTCCGGCTTGAACTGGGGTCGACGGCGAGGACGGCCAGTTTCTTGCCCATGTCGCAAAGATAGTTGCCCATGGCTTCGATGAAGGTGCTTTTCCCGGCGCCGGGCACGCCGGTGATGCCGAGTCGCACCGCTGTGCCCGTTGAAGGGAGAATTTCGTCGATTACAGCGCGCGCCACTTCCTGGTGCTGGAGGAGAGTGCTCTCGATCAACGTGATGCTTTTTGCCAGAATGAAGCGATTTCCGGCGAGGACGCCCTGAATGTAATACTGGGGATCGCTTGACATCATTTTCTGCTGCTCCCGGTTGGCAAGGGCCGCTTCTGGAAAATTGACGAATCTCCCTTCCGATCCCGAAGGACCGGAAGGGAGACTATTCCTGGTACAAAGGACCCTGTCCCTGGTTCTGATCGATTAGACGCCGTACTTCTTTTCTAGCAGGGTCATAACGTCGTTAGCCGAGTCTATGATCGAAGTGCCGGGGCCGTAAATGCCCTTGCAGCCCGCCTCGAAGAGGAAATCGTAGTCCTTGGGCGGGATGACGCCGCCGGCGATGACTATGATATCCTCGGCGCCGAGTTTTTTGAGTTCCTCGATAAGAGAGGGAACAAGAGACTTGTGGCCGGCCGCCAGGCTCGATGCGCCGATTACATGGACGTCGTTTTCCACAGCCATTTTCGCAGCCTCTTCAGGGGTCTGGAACATGGGACTCACGTCCACGTCAAATCCCAGGTCGGCGTAAGACGAAGCGACGACTTTGAACCCTCGGTCGTGACCGTCCTGGCCCATCTTCGTGACGAGGAGACGGGGCCTTCGGCCCTGTTTTTCGGCGAACTTCGTTGTTCTTTCCTGGATTGTCTTGACCACTTCAGCACCGTCCTTGTACTGGGAGGCATATGCGCCGGAAATTACCCGCTGCTCCGCCTTGTACCGGCCGAAAACCTTCTCCATGGCGTCGGAGATCTCCCCGACAGTAGCCCGGACGCGAGTCGCTGTGAGGGCCACTTCCAGAAGATTCCCACCTTTTTCGGCAGCGGCGGTGATGTCGGCAAGGGCTTTTTCCACTGCGGCCTTGTCCCGTGTCGCCTTAAGTTTATTTATGCCGGCTATCTGCTCGTCGCGAATGCTCGAAGGAACTTCGAGGATGTCGAGGGAGCTCAAGTCTTCCTTTACCTTGTACTTGTTCACGCCGACGATCACGTCGATGCCCTGGTCGATGCGAGCCTGTTTCTTCGCGGCGGCTTCCTCGATGCGCATTTTCGGCATTCCCGTCGGAATGGCTTTTGCCATGCCGCCCAACTCTTCTATTTCGTCGATAATCGCCTGAGCCTTGTCGACGAGATTCTTTGTCAGGTATTCCGCATAGTATGAACCGGCCAGCGGGTCGATGGCTTTGCAGACATGGGACTCTTCCTGGATTATGATCTGAGTGTTGCGGGCGATCCGGGCGGAGAAATCCGTCGGGAGCCCGATAGCCTCGTCGAAGGCGTTCGTATGAAGAGATTGTGTTCCGCCGAGAACGGCAGAGAGCGCTTCCAGGGTCGTCCTTATTATATTGTTGTAGGGGTCCTGCTCCGTGAGGCTCCATCCCGAGGTCTGGCAGTGCGTTCGAAGCATCATCGACCGTGGATCCTTGGCGCCGAAGTCCTTCATGATCTTATGCCAGAGCGTCCGGGCAGCTCTGAGAAGACAGATGTCCATGAAGAAGTTCATGCCTATGCCGAAAAAGAAGGAGAGACGAGGAGCGAAGACATCCACGGGGAGACCGGCCTTCACGGCCGTCCGGACATACTCGATGCCGTCGGCCAGCGTGAAGGCAAGCTGAAGGGCCGAGTCGGCGCCGGCTTCCATGATGTGGTAGCCGCTGATGCTGATCGTGTTGAATTTGGGCATCTCCTGGGAGCAATACGCCATGATGTCGGCTATGATCCTCATGGAAGGTTCCGGCGGATAGATGTAGGTGTTCCGGCAGAGAAATTCCTTGAGAATGTCGTTCTGGATCGTTCCCTGGAGATCTTCATGCTTGACGCCCTGCTCCTCGGCGGCGACGATGTAACCGGCGAGAATAGGAATGACGGCCCCGTTCATTGTCATCGATGTGGAAACATTGCCGAGGGGGATGCTGTCGAAGAGAACTTTCATGTCCTCGACGGAATCGATGGCCACGCCTGCTTTCCCGATATCGCCGGCCACGCGGGGATGATCGGAATCATAGCCGCGATGAGTTGCCAGGTCAAAGGCCACGGAGAGGCCCTGCTGACCGGCGGCGAGATTTCTTCTGTAGAAGGCGTTTGATTCCTTTGCCGTAGAGAATCCGGCGTATTGACGGATCGTCCAGGGCCGCTGGGCGTACATAGTGGCCTGCGGGCCTCGCGTGAAAGGCGCCAGGCCTGGCAGCGAATTGACGAAATCAATGTCTTCAATATCTTCCGCCGTAAGCAGGGGTTTTACGACAATGCCCTCCGGGGTGTTCCAATTGAGACTCTCGAAGGGCTTCCCCTTTAAGCCCTTCTCGGCAAGAGTTTTCCACTGTTGATATTTTGGGTGTTCTGACATGCTGCTACTCCTTTCTGCTGCTATACTCCTCAATGTATACTGCGATGTCGGACATCACGGAATGGCTCACTGGATGGCGGCGCCGCACAACATAAGGCCCCCCGTTCTAATGATCAGCCGCGGTGCTATAAAAACTAATGACATCAATATGTTGGACTTACCCAACCCCCGATAAACCTATGTCCTCACGCACAGATTTATGCAGGCTTAATAGTCGGTTTTACTTGCTTTGTAAAGATTTTTTTAAAGAAATTTAAAAGATGCGAGATGCCGCCGCTTCTTCATAGCGAGCCAATGTAAAGAGCAGATCGGCAAGACGATTAAGGTACCGATTAACGTTATCGTTTGAAATGAGTTTTTCCTCGCGAAGTCGCGCAGCCCACCGTTCCGCTCTTCTAATGACGGTGCGGGCCACGTCTATCTGCGCCGATAGAACGGTCTCGCCGGGATAGACGAACTCCGGTTTGATTTCGAAAAACTTCTGCAATTCGTCAATACGGATTTCTAGCCGTTCGACATGACCGTCCGTTATGGTAAAAGAGGACCGCTCGCGTTCTTCGGGAAGGGTAGCTATCTCGGCCCCGAGTGTGAGGAGGTCCTTCTGAATTTCCAGGATGAGTTCCTTCATCTTTTGGTCCGTCGAAAGAGCCCGGGCGACGCCGAGAGCGGAGCTTGCTTCGTCGAGTGTTCCGTAGGTCTCCGGGCGGAGATCGTATTTCGGAACCCGCTGACCTCCCAGTAGGCTGGTTTCTCCCTGATCCCCTCTTTTTGAAAATTTCATCGGTTTATCCTTTCTCCGTAAAGCTTCAAAAGGGAGAAAATCGAGCGGGACGCCCTGCGGGCTCCGGCAGCCACGCCCTCTACTGTAAGGGATTCATCGGCCAGGCCGTGACCGAAGTTATCCACCGAGCAGATTGCCCCGTAGGGTACGCCGATTGCGCAGGCTGCCGTTGCTTCTCCGGCCATGGTCATGCCGACGAGATCGGCGAAACAGGCCATGAACCGTATCTCCGCTTTCGTCTCAAAACGGGGTCCCCGAGTTTGCCAGTATACGCCGCCATCGTGAAGGGGCAAGCCGAGGACGGCTGCCGTTTCTATCAGACCTCGCCTCACATTTTCCGACAGGACTGGCAGGATGTGTTCCGGAACGCCGGTGAATGCCGTCGGAGGATCGCTGAATGATATGAAATCCTCCGGAACGACGATTGTTCCGGGAGGGAGCGATCGTTTCAGAGATCCCGTAGAACAGACGCCAACGATCAGTGTAGCGCCCAGTTTCCGCAAGGCGGCGATATTGGCCTGGTGATTGATAGAGTGGGGAAGTATATAGGGTTCCGCGCCGCTGCCGTGCCGGGCTATGAAAAAACCCTCCCTGCATCGGAGAACCTTTACCGCTCCGAATGCCGTGGCGACGTTTTCGGTTGCCGTGACCGTGAGGCATTCGGAGTCGACCGGGACCGTTCCCGATATGATGCCGAGATGATCCATTAATCGTTTACGCTCCTGCCCTCGGCTTCTATCAGATTGAATGCATCCTGTCAAAAGAACCGTTGGCCGTTATTGCGATCCTTCGACTTAATGATATATCCATCACAGATTTCACGTTTTTTAAATAGAATTTGACATAGGTTCGCATTATGTGGAACAATTCGTCGCCTTAAAATGCCAAAGAGGAGGAATCAATTATGGCGGGAGGTTCCATAGTGTCCGTGACGGACGCAACATTCGATAAAGAAATTCTCAAATCGGAAAAACCTGTTCTCGTTGATTTCTGGGCGCCCTGGTGCGGTCCCTGCCGGGCAATAGGTCCGATTGTCGAGACGCTTGCCGAAGAATACGGAGATTCCCTGAAGGTGGCAAAGGTTAATGTCGATGACAGCGCCCAGACGGCGGCATCCCACAATGTGAGGAGCATTCCCACGCTGATTCTGTTCAAGAACGGCGCTGCCGCCGAGACGATCGTCGGTCTCGTATCGAAGGACAAGATCAAGGGCGCTATCGACAAGGTGATCGGGTCGTGATGCGCTGCGGAAAGCAAACACTCTGGGTCGTCATCGTCCTTTGCTTGGCTTTTGGAGGATGCGGGTTTTTCAGGGAGCGCCAGGAGATGCGCAGCACTCCCGAGTACCTCTACCAGAGAGGGTATGAGTTATACCAGGATGGAAACTACAAAGAAGCTCTTCGTTTCTTTGAAAGGCTGACGGAACAGTACCCTCTCAGCAAATATGCCGTACTCGCAGAACTGGGCATCGCCGATTCCCATTTCAGCAACGGGCAGTATGCCGAAGCCGACGTGGTCTATCGGGGCTTTATGGACTATCGCCCCGCCAACGAGAATCTCCCCTATGTCATGTATCAGATAGGTCTGTGCGCCTATAAACAGATGATCGGCATCGACCGCGACCAGTCCATGACGATGCTGGCCCGGGAATCCTTCGAGCTCTTAATCGCCCGGTATCCCCAGAGCCAGTTCGCCTTTAAGGCTGAGAAGTATCTGCAGGACTGCAAGCGGCGGCTCGGCGAACATGAATTTTACGTTGGAGAGTTTTATTTCAAGCAAGGGGAATACAAGGCTGCCCTGAAGCGCTTCGAGACAATCCAGAAGGAATACCCCCACCTGGGGCTTGACTATAAGGTAAGTTACTTTGTCCACCTGGCCAAACGAAAACTAGAAGAAGCGCAGGTATCGGCGGACAAATGACCGTTCCGCTTCCCTATGCCTGAGGCGTTCGCTCCCCGGCTTTTCCTCTGAGCCTTACGGCGCCGATCATGGTGGAAAGACATCCTTCCGGCGGCTGTGACGTGTCGATAGTCACGTGTTTTCCCGGCGCCGTTTCACCATCGAGAATGATCTCGAAGGCTTCCCTCTGATCCTTCAGAATTTCCCAACGGCCGTCCGAGGCGTCGGCGCCCTTTGCCTGACGTTCATCCAGCCGCTTGCGGAGTATTTCCTCAGGCGATCGGCATTCCACTATGAAAAAATCGGCGCCTGTTTCCACGGCAATCTCGCGGGCCGAGCGTCGTTCTTCCCTTTTTTTGAAGGAAGCGTCGATTATGACCGATCTGCCTTCACGGAGCAATAAAGCAGCTGCTTTGAGAGCGGCATCGTAGGTGCGCCTGTTCATGTCGGCGCTGTAGATGCCTGAACCGAACGACTCGCAGCGGCGCTCCGCCGGATCAATGCCCAGAAGCTCTTTCCGGACTACATCGGTTCGAACGATTGAGGCGCCGAGAGGAGAAGCGGCGGCCACGGCGAGGGCGCTCTTCCCCGTTCCCATCAAACCCGTCATAATGACGACTGCCGGTTTTTCAAGACGGGCCGCGTATCCATAGGCCTGCTCGAAATAACGGGAGGCCAGTCGCCGGGCGTCTTCGCGTTCGTCCTGTGCAATGCCCTTCTCGGCAACGCGGAAGCCGATGACCTTGCCGCGGACGTAGGCGAAATAACATTTATAGAAATTGATGAGTTCGTTGATCTCCGAGTCGTCGCTTTCGGCGACATAGGCATCGATGAAGACATCCCCGAAGAAGGAATAGCCGTTGAAATCGAGATCCATGGCAAGGAAGGCAATCTCCGCGGCAACGTCGAGGAACCGGAACCGCCTGTTGAACTCGATGCAGTCGAAGATAATGACAGTGTCTCCGAGACAGATGTGCTGCAGATGGAGGTCTCCGTGACAGTCTCTGATACGATGGTCTTCAACTCGCTTCAGGAAGAGAGACTCCTTGCGATTCATGAAATCGGTTGCGTAGGCGCTGATGAAGTTATAACGGTCCTCGGTTATTGTTAAGCCGATAAAAGGTTTTGTCTGATCGAAATTTTCCCGGTGATTGAATCGAATTGTCTCTATGCTTCCGATGCGGTCGATTTCGCCGCCCGTATCGGCGGTGCAGTGGAATTCATAAACGCGGCGGGCGATGTCCCTCATGACCGGCGGCGTTACCTTGCCTTCCTCAAGCAACCGCTGCAGCATCCGGTCCTCCGGTATCCGTTCCATGACCAAGGCATACTCGACGATTTCGCCCCGATCGCCCAGAACGAGCCTGCCGTCCCCGCTGGCGCTAATGGGTACGACTTCCCGGTAGATCGACGGCGCAAGTCTTCTGTTCAGCCTGAGTTCTTCCTCGGCAAAATATCTTCGTTTTTCCAGGGTCGTAAAGTCGAGGAATCCGAAATCCACCGCTTTCTTGATCTTGTAAACAAGCGTTCCGGCCAAAAAAATGTACGATATGTGGGTTTGAATGACATCCACCCTCAGGGGGCGGTGCGGATAAAAAGACGGGTCCCTCAGGGTCTCTTCGAGACGGGGGTCTGTCACGGCAGCCTCCTTTGATATGAACCGCCGGGATGGCGGGGTTTTTCCTGGTATTAATCATGTTCTTTCCGAATAGTCAACAAGCCGATCAAGGTTCCCGCACTGTTTAATTTGACGGCCGCAAACAGGGCGATATGAACGTATATTGTTGGTATTGCAATACAATAATTATCTTGACAAGGTGGCTGTAGTTATATAAGTCTCAGACACTTTAACAGAATGGGGACAGCTTCTTTTCGGAGGGGAAGATCCCGGTGTTATAGATCAGATTGGAACGGAGGTTATTTCAGATGAAGGTAATATGTGTCGATCATATCGGTATCGCCGTCGGCAATCTCGAAGAAAGCCTGGCTTTTTACGAAGCCTTGGGCCTGAAATCCCAGGGCGTCGAAGAAGTGGCCGAACAGAAGGTCCGTGTGGCTTTTTTCCCTGTGGGGGATTCGGAAATCGAACTTCTTGAATCGACGGCCCCTGACGGACCCATCGCAAAGTTTATCGAGAAAAACGGTGAAGGCATCCAGCATATAGCGCTTCGGGTTGACGACATCGAGGCCGCCCTGGCGGAATTAAAGGCAAGGGGAGTCCGTCTCATAGATGAGAAACCCCGCTACGGCGCCGGAGGCGCGAAGATTGCCTTTGTACACCCCAAGGCCACCAGGGGCGTTCTTCTGGAAATCAGCCAGCGGGACAAATAACAACGCCAACAACAGGAACGAGTGAACAGAGACCAAGGAGGAACGCAGTGATAACGACTAAGGAAAAAATGGAAAAGCTCAACAGCTTGTCCAAAAAAATTGAGGCTATGGGCGGTGAAAAGGCCGTCGAGAAAATCAAGGCGTCAGGCCGTATGCCGGCCCGCGAGCGCCTTGCGTACTTTTTTGACGAAGGGACCTTCGTTGAAATGGATAAGTTCGTGGAACACCGCTGCACGAACTTTGATATGACCGGAAAAGAATTGCCCGGTGAAGGAGTCATTACGGGATACGGCAAGGTGGACGGTCGAACTGTTTTCGCCTACGCGCAGGATTTCAGTGTGATCGGCGGATCGCTGGGAGAGATGCACGCATCCAAGATCGTCAAATGCCAGGATAAGGCAATGAAAACCGGTTGCCCCATAATTGGTCTCAATGATTCGGGCGGGGCGAGGATTCAGGAGGCTGTCGACGCGTTGAAAGGATATGGAGACATATTCTATCGAAATACGCGGTCGTCGGGAGTGATTCCCCAGATCTGCGCCATCATGGGACCCTCGGCCGGCGGCGCCGTGTATTCCCCGGCCATTATGGACTTTATCCTGATGGTCGATCAAGAGTACGCGCAGATGTTCATTACCGGTCCCCAGGTTGTTAAGGCCACAACCGGAGAGGAAGTGTCGGCGGCGGATCTTGGCGGCGCGCTTGCCCACAACAAGAAAAGCGGCGTGTCCCACTTTGTCGCCAAGGATGACAAGGACTGCATCGATCAGATCAAAAAGCTCTTGAGCTATATGCCTTCCAATAACAGGGAACTGCCGCCGGATATCCTTCCCTGCGAGGATCCCGACGATCGAATGGAAGAAGACCTCAATACGATTATTCCCGATAGTCCGAACCGGCCCTACGATATGAAGAAGGTTATCAAAATGATCGTTGACGGCGGCGATTTTTGCGAAAGTCACGCCCTGTATGCGCAGAACATAATTACGTGTTTTGCCCGCGTAGGCGGGAAGAGCGTGGGCATCATTGCAAACCAGCCCAAGGTCATGGCAGGCTGTCTCGACGTCAACGCTTCCGACAAGGCGTCGCGGTTCATCCGGTTTTGCGATTGCTTCAACATCCCGATTCTGACCTTCACGGATGTTCCCGGCTACCTGCCCGGAACTGACCAGGAATGGGGCGGCATTATCCGTCACGGCGCCAAACTTCTTTATGCCTATTCGGAATGCACCGTGCCGCTGGTGACGGTTATCACCCGGAAAGCCTATGGAGGGGCCTATATTGCCATGAGTTCTTCCCACTTGGGCGCCGATATGGTTATGGCATGGCCCACTTCGGAAATCGCCGTCATGGGTGTCGCCGGAGCGGCGAATATCATCTTCCGGAAGGAGACCGAGGAACGGAAGAAAGAATTGACCGAGCAGTACATCCAGGAGTTTGCCACGCCATATCAGGCTGCGCGCCACGGCTACATCGAAATGGTCATCGAACCAAAGACCACGAGATCTGAGATCATCAAGGCTTTGAGGATGCTCGAGACAAAAGAAGATACACTGCCGTGGAAAAAACACGGGAACATCCCGTTGTAAAAGCTGAGCGCGGCATCGATTTGCCCATCGAGGAGCGGCGACTGAGGAGCGTCGCTCCCGATAGGGCGGCAAGCTGAGCTCCCGCGTCCGGTTTCCGCCGGCGTGAAAGGTTTCAAGGGAAAAGGCTTGACAGGCTAGTTCCGTTTATCATAAGGATCTTACAAGCGTTTTGAGGAGAGTATCGCGTTTTCAGCAGAAAACGCAGCGCCATTCTAAACGGGGGTTATTACAATTTTTTGTCAATCCTGTTGCAGGTAACTGTCCGAGCAGACCAGAGAGCTGCAGTGAACAGAAGAAGAGTGGAGGACTGCATATTTTGTTCCTTTTGACAAATCGGCAATATTTGTAAAAGTGAAAAGGGGGTTATTAGGTTATGGGAATTGAAAATCGCATTTTTAACAAGGACTTGCTTTCGAAGATAACGACGGCCGACGAGGCGGCGAAACTCATCAAGGACGGCATGATCGTCGGCGCCAGCGGATTCACGCCCTGCGGGTATCCCAAGTGTGTGCCCCTCGCCCTTGCCAAACGAATCAAGGAAGGGGAGAAAATTAGAATCGGTCTCTATACGGGAGCGTCCGTCGGAGTCGAGCTCGACGAAGCTCTGGCGGAAGTGAATGCCATCTCCAAGCGGCTTCCCTATCAGACGGGAAAAATCATCAACAAGAGAATCAACGATGGAGACATGCTGTATCTCGACATCCACCTCAGCCAGTCGGCTCAGCAGCTTCGCTACGGTTTCCTGGGGAAAATGGATGTCTGTATCGTCGAGGCCGTCTGTATCATGGAGAACGGCGGCATCGTGCCCTCTACTTCCGTGGGCAACACGCCGACCTTCATCCAGGAGGCGGACAAGGTAATCGTCGAGATAAACACCTCGCAGCCCATGGAACTTGTTGGGATGTCTGATATTTTCATTCCGGCCGATCCTCCTGTTCGGCACCCAATTCCCATTACCGACGTGAGCCAGAGGATTGGGACGCCCTATATGCCCTGCGATCCCCGGAAGATCGTCGCCATTGTGGAGTGCGACATTACCGACAAGACCCGGCCTCTGGGCGCCCTTGATGAGGAATCGAAGGCTATGGCTTCTCATCTGATCGATTTCCTCAAGAGCGTTTACGGAAACAAGCTTCCGCCCCTTCAGTCCGGCGTGGGCGATGTGGCCAACGCCGTCATGGCCGGTCTTGTGCACAGTGATTTCGAAAACCTCAAATGTTGGACGGAGGTTATACAGGACTCCATGTTGGATCTGATCGACATCGGCAAGCTCACGGCCGTTTCCGGCACCTCCCTGTCGCCGTCGCCCGACGGTCTGAAGAGATTCTATGACAAGATCAAGGAGTACCGAAACAAGATAGTCCTTCGGCCCCAGGAAATCAGCAACAACGCGGAAATGGCGAGGCGTCTCGGCGTCGTCGCCATGAACACGGCTCTTGAAGTAGACATATATGGAAATTCCAATTCGACTCACATGTTTGGAACACGGATGGTCAACGGCATCGGCGGGTCCGGCGACTTTTCCAGAAACGCCGGTCTCACCGTGATGCTTACGCCCTCCGTTGCCAAAAGGGGCGCCATCTCTCGGGTGGTTCCCCATGTGGCCCACTACGATCACACGGAGCACGAGATCCACGTGATCGTGACGGAACAAGGCGTGGCGGATCTGCGCGGCCTTGATCCCAAGGAAAAAGTGCCGGTAATCATCGAGAAGTGCGCTCATCCCGATTACCGCGACATGCTGTGGGATTATTACAACAGAGCGAAGAAAGAGGTGGGAGGTCACATACCAATGTTGTTGGATGAGGCATATTCGTGGCATGTTCGTTTCAATGAAACGGGCACCATGAAAATGTAACCAATTCAGAGGAGGCTTAGATTAATGGAAGCAGAAGCAATAAATTACGCAGGTGCATGGACGACAATTATTATTCTGGCAGTAGCCTTTTTTCTGTTTTTGACTGAATGGCTTCCACTGGTGGCCACGGCGATGCTGGTTCCGGTGGCGCTGACTGTCACGGGGGTTCTCAAGGTAGGCGACGCCTTCAAGGACTTTGCCAATACCTGGACCCTTATCTTCATGTTCATGTTTATGATGGGCGAGGCCCTCTTCCGCGTTGGCTTTGCCGACAAGGTGGGGAAATGGGCCGTCGAAAAAGGCAAGGGCAATGAAAAGATGATCCTGCTCAACATCATGATCGTCACGGCGGTTCTTTCGGGATTCCTGTCGAATACGGGAACGACGATCTGCATGCTCCCGATCATCCTTGCCGTTATAGCGAAAGCGGGATTCAGCACGAGAAGCTTCATGATGGCCGTGGCCTTCGCC
>JAFGGB010000040.1 GCA_016930775.1 Deltaproteobacteria bacterium | reverse complement strand
TCGCAGCAGCCCTTTCCATCGCCGCGGCCCTGGTCCGCAGAATCAAAACGGGGAACGGCGCCTTCATTGACGCCTCTCTCCTGGATGCTCTCGATCCTTTTCTTTGTCTCGCCGCCGAACGGCAGTTCATCGAAGCGACAACGGCCCAACTTGCCGAAGACATCGGCGGGGGCGGTTTCGCCTGCTACAATGTCTACGAGACAAACGATGGAAAACAACTGGCCGTCGCCGCCGTGGAGGAAAAATTCTGGCGGCAATTCGTGAACCTCCTCGGAAAAGATCATCTCGCCGGCGATCATCTGAACCCAAAAGGCCAGCAGCCGCTCATCCAAGAGATCGCCGCCACAATAAAAACCCGCTCCCAGGCAGAATGGCTTAAACTGTTTGAAGATCGGAACATCTGCGTCACTGAAGTCAACAGCCCCCTTGAAGCCTTCGCCGATCCCCCGGCAGGCGGCCGCCCATCCCGCCGGGGAGCCTCCGGATTTCCCTTTGCCGTCGACGGTCGGCGTCCTGACTTCCGAAAACCGACTCCAGGTCTCGGCGAACAGACGGAAGCAATCCTCGACGCGCTGGATATCTCGCGGGATGAGCAGGAGATCCTTCGAAGAGAGGGCGTCATCTGACGGAAAAGCTCTTCGGCAGCCGGTCGGACCGAAGGCTTTCCTGTCTTATTCACAAGAACCAACGCCAAAGATGTTTATTCTGAGGGACCGAGCGATTGCTGCCCCGGAAAGCATGGCGCCTTCAGAAACCGACCTCTCGTCGCACCACTGTCGCACCACAATTCAAAGACATGCAGGATCGTTCCTTTCCTGCCCCTTGATCCCGTTGAACGAGTTATTCCTTCTGTCCACAGTTTTCCTTCTTGACCGAGAACGTTCCATTGATTATACTTTATCAATAATTATTATCGATATACGATAATACATTGAAGCGATCTTTTTTGCTCTGTCCTCAACTTTGATTTGACACACCGGGGCATCGATGGTAGAGGATAATATATTATATATAATATAGGGAGGCAGAGCCTTGATCGTTACCTCCGTTAAGACAAAAAATCAAATGGCCTACGAAAACCTCAAGGAAGAGATCTGCTGCGGAGAACTGACGCCGGGAACCCATATGACTATTCACCGGATAGCCCAACGGTACGGCATGAGCGAAAGTCCCATTCGGGAAGCCCTCAAGAAGCTTGAGGCCGAAGGACTCATTACGAATAGACCTCATGTGGGCTTTATCGTTACCGAGCCGGATTTCAAGGATCAGGAAAATATTTTCGCCACGAGGCAGCTCTTGGAAACTCATGCAACCTGGCTTGCCGCATCCAACATTAAACAGGAAAAATTGGAAATGCTTCGGGATGCAATAGCGAAGATGAAGGCCTGTGAACCTTCCGACGCCCCCACTCTGGCCGATCTTAATTATCAGTTTCACGATATCATTTACGGATCCTGCGGCAATCCAGTTCTGTATCAGATTATCAGGCAGGTCGCCGCATTGACGCCGAGGACAAAATCGATTTTTTATCTCGAGAAAAGCCGCATCGGTTCATCCATCCGAGAGCATGAGGAAATCTATCGCCACCTGGCCGACGGCAACGCCGATGCAGCCCGAACGGCGCTCAGGGAGCACAAGCGTCGCTCCTACGACATTCTTCTGTCAAGGTGACGTCATGGATCTGAGCGTTACATTCTGCGACATCAAGCTTAAGAATCCTCTCATTGCAGGATCGGCAGACAACTCCCGCTCTCTTTCGCAGTTCCGAAAGCTCGCAGAGGCCGGCCTTGCAGCCGTCGTCCTGAAATCGCTTACGGATGTCGAGGCCCTGCAGAATCGAAACATGGCCAGATTTCGATGTCTCAACGGCAATCTCCGTGCATGGAAAACGGGAGAGGATAAAGGCGCTTTTTATTCCCGCGGCGGTTCCATGCTGTCGGTTGGGGAGTGGAAAGCATCTCTTACGGAAATCGAACCAATCGCAGCCGACCATGGCGTTGCGCTCATCGGCAATATCTGCGCATCAAGACAGGAAAACTGGCGTGCGTTCGCGCTCATGATGGAAGACGCCGGTCTTCCCGCCATCGAACTCAACCTCGGCAATCCACACTACGGCGCATCGGACAAGCCCCTTGGCGCCCGCATAGCCCAGTCCGAAGAGTTGCTCGCCGATATCATCGGAACAGCCTGCTCGTCCGTTTCCATTCCGGTCATAGCCAAATTGAGCCCCCAGGTAAGCGACATCGTTCGCCTGTCGAAAATTGCCGCGGCGGCAGGCGCCGCGGCGCTGACGGTTGCTCACCGTTTCCAGGGCTTTATGATCGACATAGAGAATCGCGAACCGATCAGCAAACACCTCTACGGTTACGGAGGGCCCTGGCTCGTCCCGATAGCACTCGGCTATGTCTACAAGATCGCCTCGGAGTTCTCGATTCCGGTCTGCGGCTCCGGAGGCGTCAGGCGGTGGGAAGATGTCATGCAATTCATCATGGCCGGCGCCTCGACGGTTCAAATGACGTCATCGCTGATGCTTGAAACGCCGGAGATCGTCCCTGACATTCTGTTCGGAATACGGGAGTTCCTGAAGAAACACGACGATCAATGTCTTCAAAATCTTGTTGGAAGCGCCCTCGGCAAAGCAGGATGCGACGACAGGATGCCGGACGAGGCGCGCCTGTTCGTTCGAGACCCGTCGGCATGCCGGCAATGCGCCCGGAAGCCCTGCATTGATGCCTGTTTCTTCGACGCTGTAACTCGTACGAGCGACGGCGCCGTCGAAATCTCGAACACGTGCACGGCCTGCGGACTCTGCCGGCAGTTTTGTCCGTTCGAGGACGTCCTCGAACTTTCGACAGCCCCTTCGGAAGAAGGCCGCAAACTGAAATAACCGCATTTTTTAGAGGAAGAACTCCTGTGAAAATTACCCGTATCGAGACAATCGGCTTAAAAGCGTCTCTGAAGGAGACATGGATCGCCTCGGGGTTTACCATAAAAGAGACGACATCGACGATTGTACGAATATCGACGGACGCTTGCATAACCGGCTACGGGGAATGTCTCGCCCGATTCACAACGAAGATAACCCAAACGATCGTAGAGAGTCTTCTTAAACCGATTCTTCTGGGCAGAGACCCCTTCGATGTGGAAATCCTGTGGGAAGAGATGTTCGCCACGATGAGGACAAAAGGTCACAGCAAGGGGTTTATGATCGAAGCTATGAGCGGCGTCGATATGGCGCTATGGGACGTCATGGGAAAAGCCGCCGGCCTCCCCATTTGCAAACTCCTCGGAGGCAAGGCGCGCGATCGCGTCGAAGCCTATGCCTCGGCGTTGCTTTTCAAGGATCTCGACACGTTGCGGGCAGAGGCCGCCGAACTCGCCGGCAAAGGCTACAGGGCAATAAAAATGAAAGTCGGCAAAGGCCTAGAAGAAGATCTGAGGAGCATAGAAGCCGTGAGGTCGGAAATCGGCCCAGGGGTGAAGCTCATGCTGGACGCGAACAGCGGTTTCGATTCCTTCAGCGCCCTATCTCT
>JAFGGB010000039.1 GCA_016930775.1 Deltaproteobacteria bacterium | reverse complement strand
CCTCGATATGACGGACGGCATCGCCGAGAGCGCCGTCTGTCTTGATCGCAAAGAGAGGTCCCGGCGCCTCCTGAAGGTCAACTTCCTCCCCCCCCAGGGGAACGTGAAGAATCGTCATAAGAAAAAAAATCGCGGCGGCTGCAATCAGCCGTTGGACGACGTTGCCCGTCTCATTTCGATCCTTCATCCGTCAGCGCCTTCAGGAAGTTCTTCTATATTTATAGTACCGAATCCGGAACGTGTTGTTTCTCGTGAGCCGTTCATTTGTCACGGCTACCTCGATCAGGCGGAGCCGTTCATCCATCGTCGCCGCCACGACGGTCTTCCAACGATATCCGGGATGATCGTCGCCGAAGTCCCCCTGCTCCTCGCCCAGAGAGAGAGACGGCGTCGCTTCGATCTCGGCAAGCTTCCCCTGAGCCAGCATGGCCGCCATTGTCTGGAACCGGGCTTCAGCCGTCATCGCAAGACTCTGGGCCTGGGAATGAAAGACGGCCACGAGAACGATTGCCATGATTGCCAGAGCGATGACGACTTCCAGAAGAGTGAAGCCGCTCCGGGGGAGCGCCGAAGACCCCAGCGCCCCGGACAAGGCGCCGGCCCGATAATTAGGAATCATGAGGAGTCGCCCGCTGTTTCCCCTTTCCCGCTTTCCCTTTTCCGTTTTCACTGTCCCGCTGTCCCCTTGCATATTCCCGGTTGAATCGTTTACGGAGTTTCAAAATCGATCTCTCGATAGTCGTCGTAACAGTCGATCGAACGAATAAACGGATGGACGACAAGCGTTCTATGCCTGTTCTGCCTGACAAGGTGAATGACCGCAGGCTGTGCATACCGATCCCTTGAAAAGAGAATGGCAGCAATCCCCGAGGTCATCTTTTCGGTCGTGACCACATCGGCAATCCTGACGGCGCCGGGAAGCCGGTAGGCCCTCTCTTTTTTTTCGTCGAGCTTTTCCGGCGACAGGTCCGCGGCGCCTCGCCAGATCTTTCCTTCTGCAATGTCCAGGTAGAGGTACTGATCGACTTGATTCAGGAGTGCGTCATTCCTGAGCGTCCTGACGGCGCGGCCGAGATGGGCGGTCGCTGTTTCGATGTCGTCATCGAAAAGAACCCCCCGAACCCTGGGAAGAGACAATGACAGCAGGATTACAAGCAGAAAGAGGACAACGGTAATTTCGATCAGCGTGAAGCCTTTACGATTCCTCATCCCAACTCGTGATGTCCTTGTCCTTGCCGTCCCCTCCCTGTTCCCCGTCGGCCCCGCAGGAAAGAAGATCATACTCGTCGCGGAGTCCCGGAGAAAGGTACAGGAATTCGTTGCCCCAAGGATCCTTGGGGACTCTTCCCTTCTCCAGATACCCCCCGTCGCGCCAGCGTTTTGGAAGCTCGCCTACTGCGGGCGCCTCAACCAGAGCCTTCAGTCCCTGTTCGGTGGAAGGGTAAACTCCGTTGTCAAGCTTGTAAAGTTTCAGCGCCGTTTCTATGCTTTCCAACTGGATTCGGGCCTTGGCTCTTCGAGCCTCTTCCGGACGGCCCATGATCCGCGGTACGATGAGACCGGCCAGAATGCCGAGAATAACAATAACGACCAGCAATTCTATAAGGGTGAACCCACGTTCAGCCCGACGACCTTTCATGCATCCTCCTGTCGTGAGGTTGGTCCGGCTTTCTCGCCAGATGCCGGCAAATAACTGTACCACAGACGATGACCGATGGACAGAACCGTCCCATCCATCCTTCAACTAACGAATCAGCCTGTTCATTTCGAAGAGGGGAAGCATGATGGATACCACGATCAGACCGACGCAGAGCCCCATGAGAAGAATCATGAAGGGCCCAAGGAGCGATGTGATAATGGTCAGTTTGCCCGTTACCTCTCCCTCGAAAATCTCGGCCGTCTTGAGCAGCATCTCTTCCAGGGCGCCACCCTGTTCGCCCGCTCCTATCAACTGAAGCGCCACTGGCGGCATCAAGGCGCTCTTCGCCAGCGAGGCCGTCAGGCTGCCGCCTTCTTCGATGTCGCGGGCCGCCTCTGCGATGGCATCGGCAAGGAGACGATTATTGACGACATTTCTCACAATCTCCAATGCCGAAAGGAGGGGAACGCCGTTTTTCAACAGAACGCCGAGGGTTCGGGAGAAGCGTCCCACGGCCATGGCATGAACGAGCGGTCCGAGCAGCGGCATCCGAAGCTTCAGGCGGTCCCAGAAATACCGTCCCCGTTCAGTTTTTTTCACGGCCTGCCGGGCGAGAAACGCCAGGAGAACCGCCAATGCCGCAAGTGGAAACCAGAATGCCTTAATGAAGGAAACTGCCGCCATCATCAGGATGGTTATGCCCGGCAGCGTCTGGTTCATCTCCTGAAACATGGCTGTTATCTTCGGGATTACGGATGTTATGAGAAACAGGAGGACAACCAGGGCAACGACAAACACGATGAGAGGATAGGCCACAGCGGCCTGGACCTTTCCCTTCAGAGCCTCTCGCTTTTCAAGGTAGTCCGCCATGCTCTCCAGCGCCGCATGAAGGGAGCCCGTGGCCTCGCCCGCCCTGATCATGTTTATGTACAGCGGCGAAAATATCCGTGGATGTCGCGCCATGCCGTCTGCAATGTTCATCCCCTCGTTCACGGCTTCACGTATGCGGGCAAGGTCTTTCTTGAGGCGACGATGCACCGTCTGTTCCATGAGGGCGGAAAGCGAGGAAACTACGGGGAGTCCCGCTCCCAGAAGCGTGGCGAATTGTCTTGTCATAACAGAAAGATCACGGGAAGAAACGGTTTCGAAGAACTGACCGAGACTTCGGCTGCCGGCCTCTGTAGCGGACGCCCGCGTCGTCGCCTCTTTCATTTCCATGGGATAGACATTGCCGTCCCTGAGGCGCTGCCGTGCAGCCGCAAGGCCATCGGCGTTGATAATCCCTTCGATTTTTTTGCCCTGCGAATTAAGGGCCTTGTATTCGTAGACCGGCATACTTCGTTAATAAATTTTGGATTTCCAAAATGATAGGATTGATGCTCTCGTAAAAAAATCGACGAAGCGTGCAACCCGCGACGGCTTCGCAACAAGCTCCGGAGGTAAGGCAAGCAACATCCAAGCAGCGAGGCCTGCTTCGGCGTACATTCTGCTGACGAGAAATAACTCGCAAGGCGCCATAGAGACTTTTGACAAGGCCGTCAGGGTTCAGCGGTACCACAACATCCCGACGAATGCAACCGGGCATGAGAGACCGGAATATGCTAATCGCCCATCGGCAAGGAAAAAGAAAGCACCCGGGGACCGACGATTCTGGAGAAATCGTTGCAGGCCATCTTGACCAGTTCCCAATGAGTTCCTGCATTGAACGCTATTTCACTGCATTCAGCAAGCGTCGCATCGGAATACACAGGTATATCGTAGAGATTGCCGAAGGGAGGCATGGCGCCTGCTTCGCAGCCGGGAAACCGGCCGATGAAATCCTTTTCCTCGGCCAGTTCGATCGTTTTCGCTCCGAGGGCTCGTTTGAGCGCTTCCAAATCAACCTTCCGGGAAGCAGGCAGCACGGCCATCGCCATCGAACCGTCGATTGCAAGAATCACCGTCTTGGCTAAAGCCTTCCCTGGAATATGGGCCGACTCGGCAATCTCCTGGGCTGTATAGGCAGTCGAATGGATGATTATAACGTACTTGACTCCTTTGCTGTCCAGATATTCCTTCAACAGTTTTACCGGCATGGCGTCCTCCTCCGCCGCATCATGAGGTTTATGACGACTGCGGCAAAGTTAGCAATTTTAATAATTAATTAAATAAGTTGATTTATTGTAGTACATCGAGACGGCAAAAGGCAACACTTTTTCACTGCCTTTGTCCGTGGCGGCTGCTTCTCACGGGCCAGATGACGGTTGATCATGGCGCTACAGATGTGCTAGTGAAACTCCAAGAATCGCCCAAGAAGCGCTTTGACCGAAAAAACGAGGATTGCGTAAAGGAGAGACCTCAGTGACACAGAAACGAACCGTTTTTTTCGTCTCCGACCGGACGGCGATAACCGCAGTAACGCTCGGCGAAAGTCTCCTTACGCAATTCGACAACATAAACTTCGAACAGGCGACCCTTCCCTTTATCGACACAACTGCAAAGGCGAAAAAAGCCGTCCGGGAAATCAACAGGGCCGCCGTAGCCGACGGGCAACGGCCCATCATCTTCAGCACGTTGATCGATCCCGAGATCCGACGCATCGTATTTGACTGCGCCGGCCTCGTGCTCGACTTCTTCGAAACTTTTATCAGCCGCCTGGAAAAGGAACTCAGTACGTCCTCAGCAAAAATAATGGGCCGGTACCACGCGATGACGAACACGGGGACCTACGATGTCCGCATTAACGCCGTCAATTACGCCCTGGCTAACGACGACGGCATCTCCCTGAAAAATTTCAATCAGGCCGACCTAATCCTTATCGGGGTTTCCCGAACGGGCAAAACGCCCACCTGTCTGTATCTGGCTCTTCAATTCGGAATTTTTGCCGCCAACTACCCCCTGACGGAAGAATTGTTTTCCAAGGGATATTCCCGCCTCCCCGAAAGCCTCTTTCCCTTCCGGAAAAAACTCTTCGGCCTTAACATCAACCCAGAACGGCTTCAGGCCATAAGAGAAAAGCGGCGCCCCGACAGCAACTACTCCTCCTTCGAAAAATGCCGCATGGAGGTGGCAATGGCCAAGTCGATCTTCATCTCGGAGAGGATTCCCTACCTCAACGTAACCGCCATGTCCGTGGAGGAAATTGCCACGAAGATTCTCCACGAAATGCATCTGGCGAGAAAATATACCTGATTGATCGATCTTTTCGATCTTACCGGACCCTTGCAGGGCAGTCCCTTCGGCCGGTTTGCGGCGGTGAAGGCCATTGCCGTACAACCTGCGACAACCGTCTTTTCTCAGGACGCCTTGAGACGAAACCGCCAGGCGCAGAACCAGTCCGCAGGATGGCCGTCCGGAGGACAGCCGATGCATTCGGTCGCGATCCGACGATCCACTCCCTCGGCAAAGGTCCTGTATTCCACGACTCCGGCAGACTTGCAGGGGTAGTCTTCCAGGCCCTTTCGTTTCCTCGCCCCCTGGACGCGGCAGTCGTTCATGTAGAGCGCGAGCGTCTCCTCGTTTTCACGATGAAGAGTCTGCTTGTTGATCCGGGCGTACATCCTGAACTGCAACGCCGTCTCCAGACCGTCGATCCCCGCTTCTTGGGGCAGTTCCAGGAATCGCTTGATGGAATGCGCCTCGAAGGGAGAAAAGCGGGTCCAGCAGGTGTCGTTGGTCCTCTTGGCATCGAACATGCCATAGCGAGACTCGACGGCCTGGAACCAGAGACCGTCATTGGCCAGCCAGTTGAGCGAGAGGGCGTCGATAAGAGCAAGAAGCTTTTCCCTGGGCTGCGACAGAAGGGCCGCCGGGAGTCCCTGTTTCATTTCGAATCCCAGGGTGGCCGCCAGCCGGTTCATCTGAATCGTGAGGCTTTTCTCCCATGCTTCATCCATAATGAGAAGAGCCCGGTCGAGACCGAACTGATGCTCTGCTTCTCGAAACCAGAGAGTGTGATGAACGGCGATGCGATGGACGAGATCCATAACAAGACCGGCCAGTTCATCCGTATTCAGGTCTTCTGGTCGACCAATTGATCCATCCATCGTCAAAACCTCCTCCAGGCGATTTTTTCCAGATCTTCACCCCGGTCAGGCGGGACATCCTTGCGCCTTCACGGCCGTGAAAAACATTCACGATATAAAATAATTATTACGGCGCATCAAGGCGAAAGATAAGTTGGAAGGAAGAACTTTGCCGCGAATGGAATTTTCCGCGTGAGGGGAACCCTCAAAAGAAACGAAAAGGCGCAGGATGTGCAGTGGATGTGCCGTGCCGGCAGCTCCGAGACGATCAAGATCAT
>JAFGGB010000038.1 GCA_016930775.1 Deltaproteobacteria bacterium | reverse complement strand
TCCGGAAGATACTCCATGGATCGTACGCGTCCAGGTTGACAATACCGAAAACCGAAATATAGAAAACCGGTGTCGGTTGCATGAAAATACAATCGGAGCCGCACTGAAGTCGCAACTGACGGGCCAGCCAGGCATACTGATCCAGATAAGTTGGGAGGGGGACTCCGCATGCCTGATCATTCAGGCCATACATGACCAGTCCGAGGTCCGGGCGGTTTTCAACAGCATCCTTTTGGAATTCCCTTACCGTGGCGTCTGCACTGCGCCCCGGGTAGGATCTATCGACAAAAGAAATGTTTTTGTTGCCGGTGGCGCTTTCAAGAAGCATGACCAGCATGGATTCATAATCGCCGGTATGGGTGACGGAGTCGCCCATTGAGACAATGCGGAACGACTGATTGGAAAAGAGTTTCTTTCCCTTCTGAGTCAGGATTTTTTCCACCCGGGTTTGATCAAGTTTTACCGGCGGGGTAATTGCCAGAAATCTCACTTCAGGGGATACGGTTCCGGGGAACGTTACGATATGTATGCCTTCGGTCATGGGATTGATTTCGACAAGGCTGTCAACCACATCAGCTTCACCCTCGGATTCGGGACCCCATCCTGACCTTGTGACAGTCCTTACCCGGTATCTTATGCTTTTCATTTTCCCCTGCACTTTTATCTTTGCAGGGTTGTCAGTGAACACATAATTATCGAGCACGCTGAAATCGTCTTTTGCGGCTTGGGTCACAAAAACGAAGAGACTTGCCGTCAGGAAGGCCAACGACATTATAAGATTTTTTTTCTTTGGCATATCAAGGTTAAATCCAAACATGTCACGCTATCCTCCTATGAAGAGCCGTTTTGTAAAGCTATCTTCAAAAATTTTCATGTTTCCCGGTGACATTTCAGGTTTTTTCGATATTGACCTTTCCGCCTTTGACCTCGACCCGCGTTGTCTGCCCCTTGTCAACGATGGAAAATCGCACGGCTTTCCAAGCGGGCGGCAAATGTGGGTTGAAAGTCAGGCCTTTTTCGTTTAGCGCCATACCGCAGAACCCCATCACGACGGCCTGCCAGCTTCCGCCTTGGGAAGCTGAGTGCAGCCCGTCACGGGTGGCGTCGTGAAGGTTGTCGAGATCCATGGCGGCTGAACGCTGAAAATAATCGTACGCCTGTCCCACGCGCCCCAGCAATGCGGCCACAACCGCATGGGTGTTGTAGCTGAGAGAGGATGAGTGCAATGTCCGGCTCTCATAAAAGTCATAGGCGGCAGACATCTGTTCAATGCTGAATTCCTGCTGCAGCAGAAACATTGCCAAGATTACATCAGCCTGCTTTACAGTCCGATAATTACGGACATCTTTCGGGGGGATTTTCCATAGTCGCGGATCGCCCGAATTCAACAACCATCCGTCCATGTCGGCTTCCGGCTTGCCCATGAAGAATTCGTCCATGAGCGGCACCTCGGCATCGAGTCCCGGCACGGTCGGGATACAAAGATGGTCTGCGATTTCGCTCCAATGAGCCGGTTCTTCACTTTTCACATCGAGGCGCCGGCGAGCCGATTTGGCAACCTGCGGGTCGTTGCAATCCAATTCATTGAGCAGACGAGCGCCCAATCGGAGATTGAAGCGGGCGAGCAAGTTTGTATAGGCGTTATCACGGTTGGGCTCATAAAGTTCATCCGGCCCGATCATGTCGTTAAGATGATATCTGCCGTCCTCATCTTTCTCCGCCTCCCCGGCATAAAAACGTGCAGTGTCCACGACAATGTCAATACCCATGCGACCCAGAAAATCCCTGTCTCCGGTAATACGCAAATATTGATCCAGCGCATAGGCGATATCCCCGTTTTGATGCAGTATGCGTGTAAAGGGACCTCCGAGAGATGCATCCTTTCCCTCGTTCGGGTCAAGTTTAAATCCGAATGCGGCGCCCTTCCCGCCGAGGCTGGCGGCATTTTCTCTGGCGGCAGGAAGCGTATTATAGCGAAATGCCAGCAGGTTTCTGGCCGCCGCTGGCAGGGAAAATATAAACTGGGGAAGCATGAAGGTCTCCGTGTCCCAAAAGATATGCCCCTGATAGCGATCAAAGGAATATCCCCGCGCGGGGATACTGAGCGTGTCCGTGTGGAAAGGCGCTGATTGTATTAGATGGAATGTGTTGAAGCGGACAATCATCTGATCGTGCTCAGAACCCTCTATCTCAATATCGGCTGTCTCCCACCGTTTGTCCCAAACCTGGCGGTGTTCCTGCAAAAGGGCGTCGTATCCCTTGTTGCAGCAAGTATCCAGACGTGAGCGGATGTTGCCTTCAAGGGCATCTTTTTCAATGCCCTCGCGAGTAGTAGCCAGGACGATGAAGCGTTCAACGCAGGACGGCTGATCCTTGATCATTGCGCATCGTATGTTCTGAATTAGCTTGTCGGGGATAAGCGGATCATGCTCGGCGCACTCAAACTTTGCACCCTTGATCCGGCTGCCTATGCTCAGCGTGTAACGCTGATTTCGAGTCTCCAGTGAAAGCAACCCCAGATTGCCTTCGCTTCCAGCTGCCAGGGCATCCAGATGATAGTTGGGATAATTCGGCACAGAACGGTTCCCATGGCGCAGGCGTGTCGGTGGAGTGCCGTTGATATGGAAACCCAGCTCAAGATCGCCGTCTCGATCATGCGGGATCACGGTGATTCTCTGGCAGAGCAGGCCTGGATCGGCCGCAGACACGAAGCGTTCAAAAAACAACTCTGTCCTGTGTCCTTTAGGCGAAACCCACTCAACCCGCCGTTGCAGCAGGCCTTCCCTCAAGTGGAGTTTCCTTTCAAATTTCTCCAATTTCCCTGAAGTCATCAAAAACGGTTCGCCATGGACATGCGTTCGACATGAGAAAAGATCAGGCGCCGTGACCATTTGCGGGAAATCACGGACTTCGCCGGGTTTCAGGCATGCCTTTCTCGCCGAACCGTAAAGCTCGGATGTGATGCCTGCCAGGTACCCCTCTCTGAAGCTGGGGATGTCAGGGTCATCCTCCTCGTAATATCCGCGTATGCCCAACGCGCCGTTAGACTGGGTGAAAATCGTTTCGAAATACCTGCTCTTTTCAATCTCCAGTCCCCTCTGGGTCAATGTCCAAGGGTCACCCTCAAGATACCAAAACTCATTTCCCATTGTTATCGCTCCATATTATTTTAGTGCTGCAAAGTTATTCTCGATTTAATGCGGGGGTAAGTAACCTTATCTCGTCAGCTTGTCCACCGGCAATGCAGATGCTCTCCAACCTCAGTTCCCCCGGAGTATTCTGATCTTCGAGCAGTGGTATTATCTCGAGAGTATGTGAGGTTTCCGGATCCAGATCATCCGCCACGACCTGCCACAAATGCGCATTGCCCTTGCAGGCACGCGCCAATCTTGCGGCATCAAAAACTCCTTCAGGAAGGCCTGTTCCATTTTTGTCGCTGAGATTGCCGTCAATGAGCACTCTATAACGGCATGAAATTGGGGTTGATTCACCAAACAACATCACAGTGGAGCCGGAAAAGCGCATATTTAATGGCG
>JAFGGB010000037.1 GCA_016930775.1 Deltaproteobacteria bacterium | reverse complement strand
GCCGTCTCGCCGTGCATCACGTAGATCTCCGTGGCAGGCGTCCCCAGAGTGAAGGCCGTGTGATTGTTCGCCGTGGGTCCCCCCATGATGTAATGGGCCGCCGCCGTGCCCTTCCGGAGAACCGCCAGCATCATGGGAACGCCCGTCTGCTCGATTGTGTAGATCAGGGACTGCCCCAACCCCAGAAGTTCCGCTTTTTCGGCGATGTCGCCCACGTCTATGCCGCTCGTGTCCTGGAACCAGACGACGGGCACGCGATCGCGGCCGCACTGGGTGGCAAATTCGCTCATCTTGATGAGCCCCTGCCGGTAGAGCTTGCCGCCCACTCCGCTATACTCGTTCGTATATTCGGGATAGTTCGGAAAGAAGCCCTGGCGGTTCCCCACGATCCCCACGAGAAATCCGTCGATCTTCACAAGGCCCGTGTAGATCTCCGGACCGAAGCCGGGCCGAAACTCCAGGTGCTCCGAGTTGTCCGCAAGGCGGGCCAACACGTTGTCAAAATCATACCCCGCCTTCGGGTTGAGGGGAATCAGGAAGGGAAGCTCCGCCGGCGAATATTTCGGTTGCGCAGGTTCGGCCACCCGGAATATTGACGGATCGTAGGCCGGCAGCAACTTCATGTATGTTTTCAGCGCGTCGAGGACGCCTCGCTCCGTATCGAACACCGCCTTGAAAAATCCCGTCTCGCTGTAATGAACCGCCGCGCTGCCCGGAGGCGATTCGGTGAAGTGGCGGGTCGCTTCGATAAGCTGTTCCGCACCCTCCTCGTCAAAATGTCCCTTGGGGCTCATGCCGCTCACGATCCCGCCGCCGCCCACGGCAATGTTCGCATCCCGGTGGGCGAAGAGGATCGTCGGACTGATCCCCTGGTACCCGCCTCCCGCGGGATTCGTTCCGTAGATGCCCGCCATAACGGGCAGCCCCAGCTTCTCCAGTTCGGCATGCCGGAAAAAGCAGGTCCCCTGGCCCCGGCGGTTCGCATAGACTTTCTCCTGCTCGGGAAGCTTCACTCCCGAACAGTTCACCAGCCACACCAGCGGCAGCCGCAATATCTTGGCGATGTCCGTCGCCCGAAGGTTGTTGTCCGCCTGTCCCGCTATCCAGGCGCCGGCAATCCATTTGTTGTTGAATCCGATCAATACGCACCAACGACCGTTGATCCGCGCCAGTCCGTCGATCACGCCCGTATGCCCCGATTCTTCATTCTCCGGATCGTAGATCGTATGCAGCGGGCAAAAAGTCCCGGGATCGACCAGGCAGTCTATCCGCTCCCACACGGTCATCTGGCCCCGCTCATGGATCTTCGCCACGGGCAGCCCAACATTTTTGATCCGCTCTTCTTCCTGATCTATCCCTCGCATCGTCTCGGCTATCAAGGCGACGTTCTCGCGCATCTTCTCCTTCTGGGCAGGCCGCAAGGGCTTGCCCAGATCGTCCATCTTCTCAAAATACTGCCTCATTCCTCTGGTCCTTCCACTTCTTCTTAAGAATAGGCGCGATACGCCTGCTTTGCCGGTTCCTTCTTCTGATTCTCGGTTGATCCTGTGCCATACAATGCTATGTCTTTAAATCGTCACTCCTGTATTCTTTAGGATAGCGTAGAAGCATCCCGGGTTCAGCATCTTCCGCTGCACACGAAAAAAACCGACCGCTCGGGCAATCTTCTCTATGTTTTTTAAATCGATAAATATCCACCATCCGGTCCAAATATTTCTCTTATTATCAAATATCTTAAACAACCACAGGGCCAGTTTCTACTATTATTTCAATGCCTCTCCTATCGACTCAACACCTGGGAATGTTGCTTTTTCCTATGCATCTGCCAGAAGACAACTGCGGCGATAATGGGGCCGGCAATGAGATCTCCCCTCCAATCCAGCAACAATAATCCGAATACTCCCGCCGTCAGGGCTAGACGTCCTATCATGTTGATCGTTCCCATAAAAAACCCTTCGTTAACCACTGCAACCATCATAATGCCGATTACGCTTATGGCTACGGCATACATGACCTTTGCCCAGCCGAAACCCAGGATAAGAAGTTCAGGCTTGTAAACAATCATATAGGGGATGATGAACCCGGCTATGGCAAGACGGAATCCCGCCAGCGCCGTCTCGACAGGGTCCGCCTTTGCCAGGCCTGCGGCTACAAAGGAAGAAAGAGCAACAGGAGGAGTTACTGTCGAAAGAATGGCGAAATAAAAAACAAAGAAGTGGGCAGCCATGGGCTCAACGCCCATCCGCACGAGGGCGGGAGCAACCGTTAGGGCGGTGACAATATAGCAGGCCGTCGTGGGAAGACCCATGCCCAGTATTAATGATGCTACCATTCCCAATATGAGCGTCAGGAGAATGCTGCCAAAGGACAACCTGATAATATTCAGAGAAATAACCAATCCGAACCCCGTCAATGTAATGATGCCGATTATTATTCCTGCTACGGCGCAGGCAATTGCCACAGAGAGTGCGTTCTTCACGGCCGATTCAAAAGCATTGATGAGCTTTTTGACGGTGAGCCGCGTGTGGCTGCGAAAGAAACTGACGACGACGGCAAGGATGATAGCAAGGAACGCCGAGTATATGGGACTGTAACGCTTGATCACCAGCAAATATATGAGAACCAAAAGAGGTATCGCCAAGTGTCCGTAATTTTTAAAAGTATCCCGCAGCGGAGGTACTTGGTCCTTTGATATCGTTTGCAAATTTCTTTTGCGAGCCCGCAAATCGACGGCAGTCCAAACGCAAATGTAATATAAAAGAGCGGGGATGGCAGCTGAAATTATGATGCTGCTGTATGGTACGCCCAGAAACTGGGCCATCAAGAATGCAGCGGCGCCCATGACGGGAGGCATCAATTGACCTCCCGCCGAGGCCACGCATTCTACGGCGCCGGCATAGGAAGGTCGGTAGCCGACAGATTTCATGAGGGGAATGGTCATAATCCCCGTAGTTGCAACATTGCCCGAAACGCTGCCGCTTACCGTTCCCAGCAAGCCGCTTGCAACGGTGGCAACTTTCGCCGGCCCCCCAACCATGGAACCTGCAACTCCCAGGGCAAAATCGGTGAGGAACTTCGACATCTGGATGCCCTGCATGATGGAGCCGAAAATAATAAAAAGAATAATATACGTGGCAGACGTTTGAAGCGCCACCCCGAAGACGCCTTCATCAGTGAGATACAGAATATTGATCATGTCGGAAATGCTGTATCCGATATGTTCGAACACTCCTGGCATGTAGCGGCCGAAATATCCATAGATCAAGAATGCAACGGCCACTATTGTAAGCGAAAAGCCCACGGTGCGACGGCACGCCTCAAGAATCAAAAGAATGGTGATTCCTCCAAAAATGATGTCACTGGTCGTCGCCATGCCCATCTGATCATAAATAGCCTTGAGATAAATCCCCAGATAGGCCGTTGATGCAATACTCAACAGAACAAATAAAATATCGATGACTGTCGGTTTCTCCAGATCGGATCTGCTCGATGCAGGGGTTGAAAGGAATATAATGGTAAGGATGAATCCCAAGTGAGTGATAAGGATATAGCGAGTCGGTATAGTTCCGAGACCGGCTGCGGTAAAGTGAAAAAGGGCCATCGCTACGGCAATAGTTGTGTACGCTTGCTTCCATGGCGCTTTCAACGTCCTCTTGCCTCGCTTCTTGAGGATGTCGCGAAGCTTGAACATTATAATGCCGATCGCCGTTGCCCCTTTGTTGTTATTATCCGTCATTGTATTCATGATATCCCGTATTCTCCCTATTCCGACACTCCGCCGCGCCACAGCAGATGTACTATCTTCAATGCAATATTGATAGCTTCAACACCCCGGCGCCCCGGCGCCGGGGTGTTGAAGCCCTGTTCCCTCTTACTTTAAGATACCGACTTCCTTGTAGTACTTGAGGGCGCCCGGATGCACCGGCAGAACGGCGCCTTTTAAAATATTCTCAAGCGTTATTTCCTTTGCGGCTGAATGGGCTTGTATTAACGTGGGCAGATTGTCAAAAAGCTGTTTTGTCATCTGGTAAACAAGCTCCTCGCTCAAATCCTGTCTCACGGCTAGGAAGGTTGCAGTCGCCACTGTTTCAACGGGATAATTCTGGTTCGGATAGACATTGGCAGGCATCGTGAACTTGTAGTATATGGGATTCTCCTTAGTGAACTTTTCCCTCACGCTTTCCGGGGCAAAGGGGATGAAGACCGCTTTGCCGCTCGCCCCTGCCTGCATATGATGGGAAATGCCAAGACCTCCCAAATGGATGAATCCGTCGATCTTTTCGTCCGTCAGCGCCTCAGCGGCGCTGGCATGCTTCATGTGACGGGCAGAAAAATTGACGTCAGCCTTAAGATCGAAGTAGGCTAAAATACCCGCAGCAGTTTCGGAACCGCTGCCCGGCGTGCCCACGTTTATCTTTTTATCCTTGAAATCATAAGGAGTCTTGATATTTGAACTCTTAAGAACCGGAAAGTGAAGCACGGCGGGAAAGAGATTCCCAATGATCATCAAATTTTTTACCTGCTTGCCTTTGAACTGACCCTCCCCTTTCGCCGCGTAAAAGGCTGTCTCTCCAGCAATGAAGGCCACATCGATCTCCTTCGTTCCGATCATCCTGGAATTGGTGCCGGAACCTCCTGTCACCATGGCAGAAAATTTTACGCCCGGAATCCGTTCCGTCCACATCTGGCACGTTGCAACGCCGAGGGCGTTGAAGATGCCGCCGCTCGAGGATGTTCCCATTTTTAGATATGTTTCCGTAATCTTATCACTGGCAACTGCAAAACCGGTAACAGATACGACAGTAAGAACAACCAGCGTTAATTTTAAGTATCTCATCAATTTCATGTCCGTTCCTCCTGCTTTATTGACAAACACTGATGTGCTTGTTTGTTTCATACTTATAGCAACCCTTCCTTTTAAACGCCTCTCGATATCGCTTTCACGCACTCCCTCTGGCCGAATCGGCACAGACGTTAAGGACCCCGCCATTCTCATGAGCTTTTCGTTATTCCTTTATAGAGGAATCGTCCCATGCCGCTTAGCCGGCCGTAATTCCTTCTTATCCTTCAAGCGATCAAGGGCAGTAATCAAGAATGGCCGGATTTTACGAGGTTCGATAACAGCATCAACCCAGCCATCTTCCGCCGCCACGTAAGGATTGGCAAAATCACGCCTATACTGCTCCGTCAATTTCAGACGGGTTGTCGCTGGATCGGCGGATTCGGCTATCTCTTTTTTGTAGAGCACATTCACGGCCGCTTCAGGACCCATGATTGCTATCTCGGCCGTCGGAAGGACGGCCGTAAGATCGGTTCCTACGTATTTGCTGACGGCCATGCCGGACAGGGCGCCGCCGTATATTTTTCTGAACACGATGGAAATCCGCGGCACCGTTGCCTCCGAGTAAGCGTAGAGCATCTTGGCGCCGTGACGTATGATGCCGCCAAACTCCTGATTCGAGCCCGGCAGGTAGCCGGGACAATCGACAAAATTCACTATGGGTATCTGAAAGGCATCGCAAAAGCGTATGAACCGAGCAGCCTTGACCGATGAATTGATATCCAAGCAGCCTGCATAAACGAGAGGTTGATTGGCAATGACGCCTACTGAGCATCCATTCAACCGGCCGAAGCCAATGATGATGTTACGGGCGAAATCATTCTGTATTTCCAGGAACTTATTGTCATCCATAACGGCCTCGACGGCTAGGCGCATGTTGTAGGCCTTTTTCGGGTTGGGTGGTACGAGCGTTTCCAAACCTTCATCCAACCGATCGACGGGATCTTTCGTTGGCTTTCTGTGCGGCCGCTCATTGCAATTCGACGGCAAATAACCGAGAAGATCCTTTACGGCTGCGAAACAGTCTTGCTCCGTTGCCGAAACGATGTGGGCGACGCCGCTGCAAGTGGCATGGACCTTTGCCCCCCCTAATTTTTCAGCAGTTATCTCTTCCCCCGTGACTGCTCGTATGACGGCAGGGCCGGTGATATGCATGCGGCTGATGCCGTCAACCATAAAGATAAAATCCGTTAGCGCGGGAGAATATACGCCGCCGCCAGCGCACGGACCGACAATGATGGAAAGCTGCGGCACGACTCCTGCGGCAACTACGTTCCTGAAAAAAATCCCGCCATAATGTCCCAGGCCTTCTTGGATGCGGGCGCCTCCTGAATCAATGATTCCAATGATTGGAGCGCCGACCTTGACGGCCATGTCCTGAACCTGGCAAATCTTTTTCGCATGGGCCTCGCCGAGCGAACCTCCCAGTACGGTAAAATCCTGTGCATAAAGAAAAACGAGCCGACCGTCGATCTTTCCCGAACCGGCAACAACGCCGTCTCCATAATATTTTGTGTCGCTTCCCATTCTGTTTGATTGATGGGTCACAAACATACCCATCTCATCAAACGTGCTCTCGTCGACGAGCAGATCAATTCGTTCCCTGGCCGTCAGCTTTCCACTGGCGTGCTGTTTTTTTATTTTATCGGGCCCGCCGCCAAGCTTCGCTTTTTCTGTTCGCTCCAGCAGCTCCTTTGTCGTCGACATGCATCCTTCCTTTCTTGACGCTTCGAATATATTTAAATGACGCCGTTTTCTTTCAATTGCACAATCTCCTCGGGACTGTATCCGAGACCAGACAACAGCCTCTCAGTATCCTGTCCCAGAAGCGGGGGAGGTCCCTGAATCTTCGTTGGCGTCAACGATGCCTTGATGGGAGAACCGGCCATTTTTACTTTACCCGCTTTCGGGTGATTGACTTCAACGATCATTTCACGGGCAAGGACTTGGGGGGATTCTACGACCTCTTGGACATTGTTTATTGGTCCGCACGGCACGTTGTGTCGCTCCAGAATTTCAATCCAGACCTCTTTCGGCTTTTCTGTAAACACGTTATTTAAAATAGCCGTTAAATCATCAACATTATTAACTCTGTCTGGCTTTGACATGAATCGTCCGTCATTGGCCATCTCCGGCAGGCCAACGGCTTTGCAGAGGTTTTTGAACTGCTCGTCCGTGCTCGCCGTGACAATGAAGTATCCATTGGATGATTTGAAAGCCTGAAAAGGGACAATCGAAGAATGCCTGCTTCCTAAAGGTCCCGGCATGTTTCCTGTTGCATAGTATCTGGCAATAGCGTTTTCCATAAGTGCAACTTGACAATCGAACATGGAAACATCAAGATACTGACCCCTTCCGACCTTGTCTCGAACGCGAAGCGCGCCAATGATTGCAATCGCTCCAAAGAGGGATGCGGAAAGATCGGCTATCGAATAGCCGACACGAACAGGGTCTCCTCCGGGGTACCCGGTAATGCTCATTACTCCCCCATACCCTTGTACGACCATGTCATATGCGCCTTTTTCTGCGTAGGGGCCGCTATTGCCGAATCCCGATATGGAAGCGTATATTATTCTTGGATTAAGCGCTGAGACCTTCCGATAATCAAAGCCTAAACGTCTCATAACGCCCGGCCTGAAATTTTCTACAAGAACATCGGCGCCAACGATCAGTTCCGATAAAATTTTCTTCCCCATGTCGGTTTTCAAATTGAGAGCGATATCTTTCTTTCCCCTGTTCAGGCTCATGAAGTAGGCGCTTTCACCATCTTTAAAAGGAGGATTTTTCCGTGTAGGACATCCCTTTGGGGGCTCTTCTATTTTGATGACATCGGCGCCCATATCGGAGAGAATCATCGTACAAAACGGACCGGAGAGAAAACTTGTGAGGTCAAGAACCTTAATGTCGCTCAACATTCCTGTCATATCAACTCCCATTGCTGCCAGGATGCCGCAGGGGGCGCCCCAGCCAGTGATAATTAGAAACCGAAATCGAGATTCCCGTTCAGATCAAAGGTTGTCTCGATCAACTCATCATCCAATTTCAGATGATCCTGCCGCTTTATCTCCGCGATTAGCTCTTCAGTAGCGAAGAACCTGTCCAAGTGGAGCGTGTCCTTTATGCGAATGATTCTCGCCCGAGAAGGGTCTTCCCTTTTGCCTAATGCGGCATCAAAGATATCCTTGTCCCTTTCAAAAATGATGGGGATTCGTCCCGTTGAATAAATCCCGCTGGCCAGAACATTGGTATATGTTGCAGCGAAATTTATCTTGTCGACCAAGCGTCTCGTCGTGAAATCGGCGAGGCCCATACCCATGGCGTTGCCTTCTGTTTTCTCCGTGAGGTCCAAGACCGCCAGGGGAACGGCAGCCTGCCCTGAACCGCCTATCCGTCTCGTGAAGCCGATGACGTTCGTATCCATGCCTGATCCGCTGACATCCTTGCCCATCGCATCCACCAGAACCATATCGAGCTGCCGTATCGGTATCCTTGGCAAAAGCGCACGCGACATTTCGGCCCATCGTCGGTCATACTCGTTGAATTGCCCCGGTTCTATGACGGCTACGTCACGGGTTTCGTCATAGGAATTTTCCAGTATGGCCACGCCGAAGAGCACGGAAACGGATGATCTTATGTAATCTCCCATCAAAGGCAGCACGTCGATCCTACCGGACCCGTGAACGGCATCGGCGCCTTTCCTTTTTCCAAGACCGACGACGAGCATCTTGTTCAGACCGCTTTGGATGTCGCCCTTGAACACCTGGTGGGGTTTTATCCTGTTGATTACGACGATTCCATCTGCTTCGACGGCCTTTTTATCCAGGTAGACGGGAATTCCATCGACGTCCCCTAAGCGCACAACCTCCATGGATGAGAGTATTGGAGCGCCCAGCGCCTCCTCCGTAAGACCGTACTCAGTGAGAACCTGAACCTGCCCCTCGGCGGTGCCGCCGCCGTGACTTCCCATGGATGGAACGATAAAGGGATTGCCGCCTGACGTCTTTATGAAATCGACGGCGGCCTTCGTAATGGGAACAATGTTTGCGATGTGACGACTGCCGGCGGCAACAGCGATTCGCGCTCCCCGGGAAAGCTTGATCTTATGTTCAAGAACTTGCAGCTGTTCCTGAACGGATCGATAGGGATTATCCACCCGCTTCCCATCAAGCAGTTGCCGCACCTGTATCCATTTCGGATATTTCATGACATTAACCGGCAATCGTCAATAATTCTAGAAATATATAAGCGCTGGCCGTCTCCATTTATTCCACAATCCCGGCAAGTTTCTTCGCCAGTTTTTTCTTCGACTCGATGTCCGAGTGTCGCAATATTGTCATTCTGTGAGTTTCCGGAGATCCGGCCCCATGGATGTTTGAAACAATGTCGCGGCTTTCGAAAGCAAGTTTTTCTATAAACCTGAAGAGCTTCAGGCGATCCTCCGTCGATACGCCTTCAACGCCCTTTAAATATTTCCGCAGAAGCGGTCCTATGTCGGGATTGTCCATGTCTTTGTCGGAGGGAAGATCCGCCACCTGACCGCCCGCTATTTCGATTAGCATGCGATGGACTTCTTGCAGCTCTTTGCCCTCAAAGAGTTTCGATGTATTGGAAAGGACAGGGTCAACGGCGTAAATGCCCGAAGGCGTCGGGGTAGCCTCAACTGAAGCGGCCACGGAGCAACCATATATGGCCTGAATGATCTTGATCATCTCGGCAAGTTTATGATTGATGTGCGACACTTTTTGGAGACCGTTGTAATCGGCCGCTGCTGCTGCTGCACCGATAATGACATCGCCAACGCCGCATTTGCACCCCCCGTGCGAGTGGCGATGAAAATTTCCGAAGTGACGCACCATTTCACCGGCATATTCATGCTCGCCGCACAAGAAAACCCTCTCCCAGGGAATAAAAACGTCTTTAAAAATAACCATGTTGGCATATTTGCTGTAACAGGCGTTACCGAGATCGCATTCCTCAAGTTCTCGAGCCTCCAGGGTTCCCCTTCCATAAACGTGAATTACCCCTTCTGCATCGACCGGAACGGCGCAGCAGATTGTGTAATCCTTGTCGTCGGCCCGCATTTCCCTCGTGGGCACAATCAATCCCCAATGAGCGCACAGCGATCCCGTCTGGTGTATTTTCGCGCCTCGGACAAAAACGCCCTTTGAATCCCTATCGACTACATGAAGATACATATCGGGATCAGGCTGTTGGGAAGGACGAAGAGACCTGTCGCCTTTTACATCTGTTACACCGCTGAATACGGTAAGATCATTCTCCTGAATGTATTCCAGAAAATTGAGAAATCGTTCAAAATATGACGTTTTATATTTCTTGTCGCAGTTGTATGTTTCTATCCCAACTGAATTTATTGCATCCATGCCGGTGCATCTCATGTAGCATGTGCCGATGTTATGACTCAGGTATTTAAGCATCCTGACCTTTGCAAGAAGGTCCTCCTGACTCACGTAGAACTTCACAAAGCGGCTTACGTCTTCACCGGTCAAGTCCGAGGGGGCAACGAGATATTTTTTCCCCTCCGGATCGTTTCCCAGCTCATAGGTCCTGGCAACACCGGCAATCATATGCTTGAGCAACGGGTGATCATAAGGATTTTCGACCCGCTTGCCCAGAATGTAAACCGCCGGTGTGAGCTGCCTCAGTGAATCTAAATATGATTGAGCAGTCCTTATAGCCATTCAACACCTCCTAGACGTATCTCAATTTTTACTGGTTGACCGAAATCACCGAGAATATTTACCTAGATCACAATCGATGAAGTCGCTTCTCCAGACATCTCTTTCAATCCCTTCTGAAGGAGAAAAGTATCCCTGACATCAAAAAGATGATGTTGCAAATTTATGACGGCTGAAGCCTTGTCCCGTTGTAGAAAAGAGTTCAAGATATCCATGTGGTGCTGATATGAAATAGCCAACCTTTCCGGGAACTGCTTCACTTTTGTCCTCAGATAACGCTTGAGCTTTTTTCGATTGTTTGAGTAGAGGCTCAACATCAGTTCATTGCCGAATTTTTCAACAACCTTTAAATGAAAATCCAGATGTTCTTCGTGAGCCGATCGATCCCTGCCCTTTTCACGACACAGGGAAGCCTGGTTCATTGTGGCGACAAAGGCATCGATGTCATTATCTGAATAGCTTTCAATTGTTTGCTCAAGACAAAAGACTTCTATAGCCATTCTGACATCCATAAGCTCATTAAATTCCTTCACGGAAAGCTTCGCCACATAAAATCCCTTGTACGGAATATTAATTACAAGACCGTCGCCCTCGAGATGATGGAGCGCGTCTCTGATCGGAGACTTGCTGACGCCAAGTCTCTTGGCCAGGGTCATTTCCGTCAGCGGCTCGCCGGGAGATAAATCGCTTTCAACAATGCTTTCCAGCAGGATATTGTAGACCCTCTCCTTGAGCGGCTCGATCTTCTTGATTTTCTTTAATTTTAGCATACAGCCAGCTTATAGCGTCGCATAAGATATGATATATTATGTATAGCATATAAGACACCTTGTCAAGACGAATTAATAATCTCGTGGTCATTTTTACCCGTTGAATATTTCAAGAAGACGCTGCAAGGAAACGGCAAGCAAGTCGGGAGGAAAACTCAAATCACTGATGGGACATGTCGTGGCGGCGAGCGCGCTTAATTTGCTCGAATCGGGCAGAAGCCCCTGCGCATTGACTAGACGAACCAATGGTGAATATGCACTAAATACTTATCCAGTGAAACCGGAAATCATTCTGTGAATATTCATTAAGCACGACTATTCTAATTGGTCCTCGACCCATGCGACACTTTCTTTTATCAGTTCCGGTATGGGCAAATCGTAGGGACAACGTTCCAGACAGGCTCCGCATTGGGTGCAGTTTCGGGCCTTTTCGATGACATCCTTCTGCCAACCGCTCTGTAGAATTGACCGACCCATTCGTTTGACCATCGATCGAATGCCGATGACTATCTGGATGGAAATCCCTTCCGGGCAAGGAAGACAGTAATCACAGCGTCGGCAGAACTGCTTGTCGAATTGTCTTCTTTCGTTCTCGATCTCCAGCATTTCTTTCCGACCAAGGGTCGCATCGCCGCAAAAGATTTCCCAGTTTTCATCGAATCTTTCCTTGCTTTCAACCCCGGGGATCAGGACAGTGCCCTCGAAGGCAAGACCGAATTTTACTGCCAGACGAGCATTTTCTATGACGCCGCCGGAAAAGGTCTTCATGACAATTACGCCCATATGCGCTGCAAGCGCGTTGGGTATAACCGCCTTTTCCGCTGCCCATTCAAGATAACTGTAGCAAACCATCAGCGTTTCAAAAAGACCGTCGTCAATAGCGTACCTGAGAACGTCCAAACTGTGACTTGTTAAGCCGATGTGCCTGATGAGTCCTTCATCGCGGGCCTTTAAGAGTCCTTCCAGTGCGCCTCCCCGCCCGGTAATTTCACGATAGGCGTCGAGATCTCTCACAAAATGACACTGGTAGAGGTCCAGTGAATCCTTCTGGAGATCGTACAGGCTCTTCTCGATATCGCTTCTGATCCCATCGGCCGTCCTCTGCTGAGATTTCGATGCGATAAAGACCCGCTTTTCGCTCTCTTTCAAGGCAATTCCGATTCTCTTTTCACTCGTGGTGTAGGCTCGGGCCGTGTCGATGAAATCAACTCCCCTTTCAACCGCGTGAACGACTGTCTCGATCGCCTGTTTTTGATCAATCCGCTGAATCGGTATTCCACCAAAACCCAACCGGTTGATTTCCATTCCTGTTTTACCAAGAACAACCCTTCGCATCATAACGCTCCTCTACCCCCATCATGTTCGCTTGCACCTCTTAAAGGACGACTGCTCCTCTCTTCATACCATACGAGGATAGCTGCCGCCTGATTCTTGGTCCTACGTACTTACATTTCCTTCTGGCAATTACTAAATGTTTTTGCAAACCTCTCCTAGCAATCACTCACGACAATTCAGATGCCAGAAGACTTTACGGCAAATCCTTCTTGTTTGAGCACATCGGCCAGTTTTTTTCTATGATCGCCCTGAATGTCGATTGCACCGTTCTTTACAGTTCCTCCGGCCCCACATTTTTGTTTGAGTTGTTTAGCCAGCATGACGAGCTGTTCTCGGCCGAGAGGCAACCCCGAAACAACCGTAATGATCTTGCCCTTGCGTCCTCTCGTGGATCGACCGACCGTCACCGCGCCGTCGCGCATTGCAATATCTGTTTTCACTCTGCAAAGGCAGCCCGTAAGAGAAGCGCCGCACACAGAGCACAATCTGCCTCCGTCCGTCGAGTAGACGAGCTGCGATCCTTCGTCTTTCTTCTCTATCATGGACCGCCTTTCAGGCCACGCTGGTGAAAATATTGTTGCAAACCCTGCCTTCATCCAACAGGCAGCGGCTATTAACAATTTTTTCACCGGCATTTTCCGGGAATAACCGGCGCCCTTACGAGCAGACTATACACGAATTAGCTCTGTACAGGCCACCTCGGAAATGCAGCCTTGAAGAACTTGTGGGAAAACACCTGCCTTTGCCGACCTCCCGGGATGTCCTGCTTCCACGAAACTTTCTGTGACGGATCACACAACAATCAATAAAGCCTTATGCTACTCATCAGCTTATGATGCA
Organism: Deltaproteobacteria bacterium; assembly: GCA_016930775.1. GTDB lineage: Bacteria > Desulfobacterota > Syntrophia > Syntrophales > UBA2210 > JAFGGB01. The sequence goes on along the minus strand of JAFGGB010000037.1, from coordinate 5,119 downwards.
GCGGGCGGCATTTTTCGCCGCTCTCAAGCTACGGCAGAGCCTCTCTCTTGATGCAACTCTTATAAGAAATGTTCGTAAGATAGAGTCGTAGATATGGTTTCGAACATTGCAAATCCTGCGTGCTATGCCATTTTTACAAATGCTGTTCTTGCAGAAATTGAAGAAACTGGCGTAATAGATAGAGATTATTTTTTTCAGCGTTTCCGGCATGACAGCCAGCATTCATCCGCCAACGGGAAGCAGGTTTACCGTTTTTCGGAAGCCCCCTGCCGCTCGCTGAGTCCTTAAGCCGGAGCAGGAACTGTTTATTGCCCTGTAAAAAAAGGGACCTCCTATAATCCGCGTCGGTTTCATCCACAAACTTCAACGCTGCAATGATAATGACAATGAAAGCGCGTTGCATAATACGGGCGCCGTCAATAAGCGTATCGACGCGACAGCAGCATGCAAGATCAGGCAGTTATTGTACAAAACGGCATCTTGTATCTCGTTGATCCTCATGATTTCCATCGTTAGCATCATGGGGACGCCCTCGTTCCTGAATGCAGCGGATGAAATCCCCACCGCTGCTTCCGTCGGCGGCGTTTATTCCAACCTCATCCAGGTGACGACCTGTCCGAATGATAAGGAAATATACGGAGAATTCAGGGATTATGGGTACTGGCGCGGCGGCGTATGGTGCGGCCAAACCGCTCGAGCTGGATACTGGGTATGGGTTTCTCCACGATGGTATGTCTGGGAAAACAAAAAAGCGCCGTTGCAAGCGACTGCCCGGAACGCCCATTGAAGCGGCCGCAGTATTTGCCGCTTAAGAAGGCTGTTGGATGCCCCACCGTCTCCAAACGTGAAGGCTGAACATCAGCCGGACACGTGCTTCGCATAGATGATTTTATCATCCCCGAAGCGGTAGAAATCTTTAATTCGGGCCGTTATGTGATAACCGAACCTTTTATAGAGCTCGCGGGCCGGGTGGTATGCCTCCAGTGACGAGGTTTCAATATAGATGCTCTTACCGCCTCGCGACCGAATCGCCTTTTCCGCCGCGGACATAAGTTCCGTGGCGTAGCCCATGCGGGTAAAGCGCCGGTCTACTGCGAGCCAATAGAGATCATATCTATTGTCTGTCATCGGAATTGGACCGAAACATATATAGCCGGCAAGAGACAGGCGTTCCGTAAAAGCGCAATAAAAAAAATAGCCGCTTTCATCCCCTTTTTTCAGTGCTTCATCGAGAACCTCGACGGCAACGATCCGTTCTTCCTTCCTGAAAACCGCTTGTCCCTTGATGAGATTTACAAGGGCAGGGCGATCGGACTCAACAAGTTTCTTGATCATTATTTATTGCTCTTTCGCACGCGCAGTGAACAAGTTTTTCGATCATTTCGACATGGGTGACTCCCGACTGAGCAGCAGCCGCAGCGAATCCGGCATCCGAAGCAATGCCTGGATTGGCGTTTACTTCCAGGACGAAGATCCGGCCTGCCGTGTCCATGCGAATGTCAACTCTCCCGTAATCTCTCAGTCCGAAGAGGGTGAAACTTTCAAGGGCGACCCGACGTAATTCCCCCGCCACCGCAGTCGGGAGCTTTGGAAAAATCCGGTTGGTGCATCGGTATTCCACGGATTCGCTATCCCACTTGGCGCGATAGCCGACGATGGAGTGGAGGTCCGAAGGAAGGCCTGAAAAATCTATTTCTGCCAACGGGAGAACTTCCGGTCGGGGATATCCTAAAAGAGAAACATTGAATTCCCGGCCATCAATGAACTCCTCCACAAGAAGGGGACCAAAGAGGCTATAACGTTCCTCTAGACAGTCTAGGACGGCCCGTTCGTCCCGGCATACGGCATCCTGATCGATTCCATTGCTGGCGTCTTCGTAACAGGGTTTGACTATGACGGGATAGGAAAGGGCTTCCCCCCGAAAAGGCCGGATGCCGTCGTAGAAAACATATCCCGGGGTGCTGACGCCGGCGCCCTTCAGTAGAAGTTTTGCCGTTGCCTTATCTGTGCTGTTCGTGATTGCAAAGGAAGGCGATCCGGTGAAAGGAATGCCTAACAGTTCGAAAAGAGCCGCAGGATGACCGGCAAAACGGCTGTCCTCGTCAACGGTTTCGCAGAGATTGACGATTACCGATATGCCGCGCCGGCGTATTTCACGGAGAAAGGTTTCGCAATCCCTCGTAAAGGCGATGCGTTGGACTTCCAAGCCTCGGACCGCCAGCGAGTTCTCAACCTCCTCAACCTGATTCAGAACATCGAGAGATGACTGAGCGAAGGGGTTGTCCTTCGACCGAGGAATGTTGTAGACGACTGCAATGACCGGCTCTCTCATCGTGTTGTCTCAATTAGGAATTGCAGCCGTCAAGACGGCTTATTGCGGAGTGCATGATGGACTCGATGAGGCTTGTAAAGGAAACTCCTACAAGTCCTGCAATGATTGGAAGATCGGAGTGCAAGGGATGAAGACCCGCCAGGGGGTTCACTTCCATAAAGTTCGGAACGCCGGCCGCATCGGCTCTGATATCGACTCTACCGGCATCGCGGCAACCCAGTCCCCTCCAAGCAGCCAGGGCAACTCGGCCTGCCTCTATGGCCGTTTCGTCATCGACAATGCGATATTCTACGAGTTCCTCGCAATGTTCCTTGTTAACATAGGAATAGACGCCCGGTTCCGCCTTATCGTTCAACAGAACCTCCATGACTCCGAGAATGCGAGCCTTTCGTCCCGTTCCCACGATTCCTGCGGTGAATTCCCTCCCCGGAAGATAGGTCTCCACGAGAACCGGCTGGCGGAACCGCCGGAGAAGTTCCGCCGCCATAGATTGCAGTTCTCCCTGATTATGTATGCGGGATTGCCGATCTATTCCTTTGCCCGTTCCCTCGGCAAGGGGTTTGACAAAGAGGGGATAGGGAAGATTGCATTCTCCAATGTCTGAGTCGCCGGTGATAACGACGAATGGTGGCGTCGGAATTCCCAGATCGCGAACCACGCGCTTCGTGACGGCCTTGTCGAGGGTCAGGGCGAGGACCAGGGGATCGGAGAAGACGTAGGGAATCCCGTAAGCGTCCAGCAATGCCGGAACTTGCGCCTCCCGACCTATGCCGTTCAGTCCTTCCGCAATGTTGAATACAATATCCCAACGACGGCCGGCGGCGATCTTCGTTACCAATGCCTTGAAATGGCCGATCCTGTCCGTTTCATAACCAAGGGCTCGAAGAGCCTTCTCTATGGCGTCAATGGTTTCGGCGCGGTCGAATTCCGCCGTCTCCTCTTCACTGTATCCCTCAGCAAGATAGTCGTCCCTGAGATCATATGTCATTCCTACGATCATGACTGGCGACTTTCTTCAAACAGGGCGTTTGATTGCACCGGTCGATAAGCAGTCTCGGAAGACAAATCGGGATAACGGTAACAATTTCCCTCATAATTTCTCATAACGAGGTCGCCGCCGTCGTGTCCCAGTTGGTATTCGGGCATGATGGGAACCTTCCCTCCTCCCCCGGGAGCATCGATAACGTACAGTGGCACTGCAAAACCGCTCGTAAAACCTCTAAGTTTTTTAACGATCTCAATGCCGCGCGCCACCGAGGTGCGAAAATGCCCCGATCCAATAATTGGGTCGCACTGATACAGATAATAGGGACGGACTCGCATCTTCACAAGTTCGTGAAAGAGTTTCCGTAAGGTTTCCGGATCATCGTTGATGCCCTTGAGGAGCACTGTTTGACTCAGCAGAGGGATCCCCGCATCGGCCAGACGCCTGCACGCCTCCTTTACTTCCGCGGTAATTTCATCTGGATGGGTAAAATGAATGCTCATCCATAGCGGATGGAACCGACGAAGCGTGGCTGCGAGCCCTCGTGTAATTCTCTGGGGAAGCACCACCGGCGCTTTCGTTCCGATCCGGATAATCTCCACATGAGGAATGGCGCGAAGTTCACCGAGAAGCCAGGCAAGTCTGTCATCGCTCAAAGTAAGCGGATCACCGCCGGAGAGTAGAACGTCCCTCACTTCAGAGTGTTCCGCTATATAATCGATGGCCTGCCGCCACCGGTCGCGGGAACACCCCGTCGCTCCATGTGCGCCCACCATTCTGGAACGCGTGCAATATCGACAGTAGGTGGAGCAGAAATCGGTAACGAGGAAAAGAACTCGATCGGGGTACCGGTGCACCAGTCCTTCTACGGGACTGTCTTCATCTTCCTTCAGCGGATCCTCGGTCTCGCCGGGCGACTTCATCCGCTCATCAATTGAAGGTATGACGGACCGTCGAAGGGGATGACCGGAATCATGAGGATCGAGGAGACTCATGTAATAGGGCGTAACAGACAGGGGAAAATAGTGTTCCTTCGCCAGAAAGACGGCACGCTCCTCATCACCTAGGCGAAGGATGCGCTCGAGTTCATGAATGCTCGTAGCAGCATGCTTGATCTGCCATCGCCAATCGTTCCAATCTTTTTCGCTTACACCGGGATAAAAGGATGTTCTAAAAATCTGAGTTCTGTCGCTCGCGGGAAAGACATTGTGAGTTCTTCCCGAAAGGATGTTTGACGCTAGACGGGGATAAGATCGGCCGCACCGGGCCACTGGAGATTGCGCCTGGTTACCTCCAGGCTCGTCATCACAACCTGGAGGCTCCACTTCCTCCATCACAAACGCTTCCTGTTCCATTGCTTCCTCCTTTAATTATAAAAAAAGCGGAAGGTCCCGACCATCCACTTCACTGTCGTCGTTCCACCAACCTTTGAAACGGTCGATGAGCCCCTATTTCGCCATTGCCTGAATCGCTTCTCCCTTCGTTTCAGCAACGAAGTTCACGCTGAAGAATCGATTAATTTCAATACAACAAGCTTCCTCACAATATTGGAGAGGCTTTTACGGCTATCCTATAACAAAAGCGGCGCCAAAACACAACCTGTTAATATCGTTCTATATTTAAAAGATCGTTTTTTCAAAACGGTACCAGCAATTCCGATATATTGGGATCACAGCTCTGCTCATTCGGTATATTTTCTATTTCGTTGATTATACTATACAAATAACCGGAAGCGGCTGTTCTCCCACCACTCCATAATCGGTCTTAATAGTTCTGCTACATCCCGAACCCCGCCGGCGCCT